>CAYPZJ010000268.1:0-7353 GCA_964414635.1 uncultured Spirochaetia bacterium | reverse complement strand
TTCCTCATCTTTTAGATAGTTACGCAATTCAACGAATTGCTCATGGCACACTCAGTGGGAGGACAACACACAACGAAAACCGTAGAAGTTGAACCTAACGTCTGGGGGGCCGTTGTACCGACTCGAAACACGCAGGAAGCTCGCAATACTATCGTACCAAGAGCCCCCACGCAACACCCGATAATCACCTGAAGGAGGTCCCTGAGGGTCAACAGAGGGACTGGATTGGTAATAATCCAAATCATACCAGTCCAAACACCATTCCCAAACATTACCACTCATATCATATAAGCCAAATTGGTTTGCTGGATAGCGTTTGACAGGACAGGTTTGATCCATTCCCGCACAATACTTTGATGTAGAATAGTTATTCTGATCTAGGCTCCATTTCCAATGAGCACTTCCATTACCTGCTGCATATTCCCATTCCGCTTCCGTTGGCAAACGTTTGCCTTGCCTACCACAAAAATCATCCGCTGCATACCAAGAAACACAATTTACTGGATGGTGACCACGACCACTATCTATATTGCAAAACCGCTTCCAATGATCTTCATCGTTGACATACCTATAATACCAATCCGATGATATATCATTGTCACGTAGGTATTTCTCAAACGCTGCTGTGGTCACTTCCGTTTCATCCATGTAAAAATCACTTACTCTAACTTCATGTACTGGTTTCTCTTCAGAATAACCTTCCGTACTTCCCATTTGAAAGGTCCCGCCGGGGATAAGTACCATGCCGGGGGGGGACGGGTTTGATATGATCTACTGCATCCGCTACTCGTGGCATTTGTGCTGACGTTGTGGGACTAGAAGGTTCTGGAGATCGTGTTCCAAAGCCACGTTCGGTTGCGCTTTCATCCGAATTCCCGCACCCTCCCATCCAACTAAAAAGAATCACAACGCTGATTAACATCGCACCTGTTGTTGGTTTCATCGCGGTACCTCCTCACGGAAACCGTATAGATTCATCGTACCAAGCCCGGGGGCTGCATCGCAAATCATACCCCCAATCCTGTCAGAAAAATACCGGCACCCAGTTAATCTATATCATCCTTTAATATAATAGCAAATCAATACCGACGTAAACCTTTCCCTTGCTTTTTGACGCTGGGGATTATAGTTTCTGGGTTTCAGATTTCTTATCTAAGGGCCGGTTATGGCATATTCGCACTGATTGCGAGTTGCAATGTGACAACCCGCCCGGACACCTCATATCAAAAAATGTAGCGGCAGGTTGCATGAATCGTTGTACTGACACGTGAAAGCAGATATAACCTGCTTATACTATCAAATGCGAAAAATCTGAGGAATACCCGTGTCACATACATATACCGAAAAAGATATCATTTATTCCCCTTTAAAAATGTGAATTCTTCATTCGATATCATGCTTCACTTTCTTCTTCGATTTCATATAACTCCGAAGCACCGCATTCATCCTTGTCTGATACCCACGACCTTGATCTCGAAACCACGATAAAACATCCTCATCAACACGAATTGTCATGGTTACTTTTCTTTTGGGAAGTACAACCTCAGCATCTGCCCAAAAATCTTCATCCGTTTCTGGGTTGTCGGAAAAATCTATATCTTCGTCATCCATTTGATTAAGTTCTTCCCAGTTAGTCTTTGACTTCGCTATAATATATCCTCCTTTCCTTTCTGGATACTTTACGGGCAGATATTACTCGTATGATGTCTGGGTCACACATTGTATAGACAACACTAAACACAACACCCTCCATCTCACCTAAACTAATCCACCGCTCTTCTCCATAATCCCGCCGTGCATCCTTCTTTGTAACACGTGGATTATCAAATATCTGCTTCACATCTTCAAAATCAAATTGATGTTTTTCCAGGTTTGAAATATATTTATCTTCATCCCATCTAACTTCATACTATTAATGTACATACAATACGTAAATAATACAACAATAGGTGTTATAAGCAACATGCGAAAACAGGTGTGTACTTAATACCGTCCATATTCTTTCAACAATTCCAACGCATATCGATAGGTATCCAAATGCACCGTTTCGGGAATCGAATGGTCGGAATGGAATACATAGGGAATTTTCTTTTGTTTGATTGCTGAGAGTTTGGGTATGACCTCCGCTTCTAAGGTTTTATGATCGTTTGATTCAAAGGCACGGATATCCAGATTTCCCATAAACGCCATCTGATTATCCACTGCTTCAGCAAATTCCACTACATGTTGTCCTGCTTTTGCTTCCAGAACCTGGAGACAATCCACTCCTGACTCATAGATGGCAGGGAGGAAACTCCGGATTTTTCCACAGGAATGCATAATCACAGGGATATCATATTCATGGATAAATTGGAACAAGCGCTTGTGGTAGGGGAATACAAACTCCCGCTGCATTTCCGCGGAAACAAACGGAGCTTGCGTGTATCCCATATCCTCATAAAAGAACATTCCATCGGGGACGCCTATGTTTTCAAAAAGGTATTGGTAATGCATAATAATCATATTCATAACAACATCACAGAAATCATGGATCCATTTTGGATCGGTGATCATCGATTGGAGCATAATCACATCTCCCATGGATTGCCGCATGATTTCAAAGATCAACAAGTTTCCGTAAACCACAAATTTTCCAGTTTCTTTTTCATCATCAAAATTCTTTTGGAATTGATCCAGATCAATAAAGCGGTCGGTATTCACATCCAGAAGATTCTCTCGATACTTTTCCCTCCAGATGGTATCATCACGTAATTCAAAATCCAAATGTTCCGGGGTTCCATCTTTGTGTTTCCAATTACGCAGCTTAGCACCCCACCCATTAATTGTTACAATGCGTTCGTCATCTTCTTCTACTAGGATGTTTTGATTCACGATGGATTGCGTATTAAACCAGGCGCCATCCACTGAAACAATATCATAGTTGAAGTATTCACCTAAATTAACATCCTTGGGTAACCCCTGAGATTCCCATTTTTTTTGTGTTGTACTCCAATAATGCTCATACAACCCCATACGTTCGGCTATGTTTTTATTCATTACTAGTTCTCGGATGATTGCTCGGCTACTCATACTGGTTCCTTTGAGGTTTTCTTAATAGTTTATACTCCTTCAGTATTAAGGAATATCTTATTTAAATACAACAGCTAACCTACACGTCACCTCAGACCGTGTCAATTGATGTAAATATAGTTAGGGAATTGAAAATGTCAATGACAATTGATGTTGCCATCCTTGTAAATTCCCTGTGTTTTAAGTATACTCAACTATAATGGTTTGGTTTAATGCTTGGTATGATGTTTTCATATAACATGTTCAAAAGAACCAGACCGATCACCAAACTGATATTCCTATTGAATACATAACAAGATGAGGGTTTTATGTTTAAAGAACAGCTGCAACAAGGTTTAGTAATTCCTGCTTGCCCCCTGGCATTAACTGCAGAACGTCGTTTGGATGAACGGCGGCAACGAGCACTTCTTCGCTATTACAGTGCAGCTGGGGTAGGTGGGATTGCAGTGGCTGTCCATACCACTCAATTTGAAATTCGAGACAACAAGTATGGTTTATTCAAACCAATTTTAGAATTAGCTAATGAGGAAATGACTCGTTTGGATACACAACGAGAGAAACCGCTTGTTCGAATTGCAGGTATTATTGGTTCTACATCCCAGGCGATAGAAGAAGCACAATTTGCCGTGGATTGTGGATATCATGCTGGGCTTTTAAGTCTAGCTGCATTAAAAGAACAATCCGAAGAACAGCTGCTGCACCACTGTAAAACGATTGGGGAATGCATTCCCTTGGTTGGATTTTATCTTCAACCGGCAGTTGGGGGACGGGAGTTATCCTATTCGTTTTGGAGGGCGTTTGCCGAACTCCCTTCGGTCATCGCTATTAAGATCGCACCCTTTAATCGGTATAAAACATTAGATGTGATGCGGGCTGTAGCAGCAAGTGGCAGGAAAGATGTCGCTTTGTATACAGGAAACGATGATAATATTGTAATGGATTTATTAACACCTTATTCCTTTCGAATCGGAGATGAATGGCGAGAGTATCGAATGGTGGGAGGTTTGTTGGGGCATTGGTCTGTTTGGACCCGATCCGCCTGTGAGTTGCTGGTAGAATGCCAAGAAGCGCTTGACAACCCCCATGGCATTCCAAAGGATCTTATCCAGAAAGGAGTGGAAATAACCGATTGCAATGCTGCGTTTTTTGATGCAGCAAATGGATATGCAGGTGTGATTGCAGGTATTCATGAGGTATTGCACCGACAGGGTTTGTTGGAGGGAATATGGTGTTTGAATCCCCATGAGACACTTGGACCTGGGCAGGATAAAGAAATTGACCGTGTGTACCAGATGTATCCCCATTTGAATGATGATTATTTTGTGCAAACCCATTTAGAGGAGTGGTTATCCTAAAATTCATTAGGATTTATTTCGATTCCTTTAATAACAATTCTTTAGGAAGTAGAAAGAAAAATCGGCTTCCTTTGTTCTCCTCTGATTCCAACCAGATCCGCCCCCCATATAGCGTGATGATTTTCCGAATCACCGCCAGTCCGATTCCAATCCGTTGTTCATTGTCTGATTCAAGTGTTTGAAACATTTTAAACAGCTTAGTATGATACCGTTTGGGAATTCCTCTACCATTGTCTATTACCGAGAATTTGCAGTACTCACCAATATCAGAACACCGGACTTGGATTTGCCCAGTTGGTTTATCAATAGCAGCAATGGCATTTTTAAGCAGATGATGAAAAATTTCTCGGATGGGTTCCGGGTCGGAATACAGTGCTGGAAGCGGTTGGCTGAGATCCAAATAAATATGTGATTCCGGTTGTAACGTTTGCCAGATGGATTCAATGAGCTCATGCAAGTTGATTTTCGTTTTATGGGGATTGATTTGTCCTGCTTTGGTATAATGTTGGATACCACTAATTAGTGAATACATTTTACGCACCCGTCGTTTTAGCAACTCCAGATATTCCTTTCCTTTCATATCTAATTGATTATAATTATCCGTTAGCAACCAATCCGTAAGTTGATTGATACCACGTAAAGGCGTGCGTAAATCATGCGCAATCAAATAAGTCAATCCATTTATTTCTTCAATGTGTTGTTCCAAATTAGTATTCGCTTCCTCTAACCGATGCGCTAACTGCTCTTGGCGTATTTCTGATTTTCTTTGTTCGGTTACATTTCGTCCAATGGAAATAATAAAACGTTCGTGATCTTCTTTATAGTAAGTACTATCAACTAATACTTCGATAATACTTCCTGATTTTGTTTGATAGCGGTAAGGGCAATTTTGAATAGCACCCGTACCCCGGAATTGATAATTCAGTGTTTTAAGCATTTCCTGGGTAGATTCTTTCTCAAGAAATAATTCCAGAGGGAGTCCTACTACTTCATCCCGTGAATAACCCGTTTCATCCAACCACTTTTTATTTACTTCACGAATTGTTAGCTTTTCATCCAATGAATGCATCATCACCGGAGAATAATCAAAAATACGTTGAAGCCGTTCCTCGCTTTCTGCAACATTTCGTTCATACGCTTTACGTTCCAGCCGTCTCTTATTTATGGTTTTTGTTACCACAAACAACGCAATTCCGCCAATTAACCAAATAAGCAGGTGAATTAAAACAAAAACATACACACGTTGATAAAATCGTTCCATATAGGGTTCCATGGCAAGAGCGACGCTAATACCACCCATAGTCTGACCGATTTCCCAATCGGGATGGTGATGGCATGTTACACAGCTTGATTCCATCTGAACAGGCTTAAAAAGTCGCAGATATTCCTTGTTATCGAGCAGCTCTAATTGGAATACTTCCGAGGAATCTTTTTTTTGTATGGCATTGGTTAGTACCTGCTGTTCCCATTCATCTGGCAGATTTTCTGGATTCAAAGGATGGAAACTGATAAGTCTATCATAAGGTTCAAACAAACTTGGGAAGCGTTCTTTGATTTCTTGGATAATAAGTGAAGGTTCTAATAATACCAACCGCTGGTTTTCTTTTGTAAAGAGTTCGGTAGGTACAATTTTTCCCAGAAATGGGCTGGATACGGCTTCGGATTGCTTCATATACAGGTTTCCGTGCGTAACAGCCCAAAGCTGTAGGGATAAGTTATTTGCTGCTTTATATTTAAGGGTATGGTGTGCGATGGATTCTGACTGATCGATGGTGTCAATAATATTCCATGCCAAGGAGCTTCCCAGAAGCAAAGTCCATATTATTAAACTTAGAATGGAATGGAGTAAAATATGGGTGGGTACTGTGTTTTTTTTTTGTTTTGTTGCCATAGTTTGTAATACGGATCAAATTATTTATGATACTCCATTCCAGAATGCAATCCGTGGAGGAAGTAGCGGTATATTCAGAGAAACTCCCTTGGTTCCATAAATGAGCTCTACTGTTACGTAATCTAAAGTAATGGAATGCAAACAAAGTGCAAACCTTGTTTTTGATAAATTAAGAATATTCGCAAAAAATGCAGGGCATCAAAAAAAAAGGTTCCAAATCAAATGGAAATTTCAAATACATAACAATAACTAAAAATGGAAAGAATGCGTAAAATAAAAAAGACTGTCTCTTATGTGAAAAATGTGTTATCTTTATAGTGATGGATGACGCTGCATTTTCTGCATATTTGATTTTTTTCGAACAAATAGTTGAAATGGAAATGGAGTGTTAGGAACAATTTAGATTGAGGAGTGTACTTATGAGGAATATGAATCATATTCAGCTTCCTATGATTGGGTTGCTGATTGGACTCGCGTTGCTTGGGATCGTTTCCCAAACGGGTTGTGAAGTTAATATATTTGGGGATGCCTGCGCTAGCAGTGAGCAATGCACATATTTGGCAAATGAATATGCATTAAATGCTTATTATGCTGGAATAGATGGAAATACAACCGAGGCAGATGAATTATACGCGAAGGCGGAAGAGCTAATCGCAAAAGCTAAAGACCAAGCAGAAACAGATACCGATACCGCCTGGGCACTTATAGCAGAATTTAATTTGGTTGCTCAACGAGAATTAGGTGGAGCAATGTTTTTTGAAACCATTATGAAAGCATTTTTAGAGGGAATGGATGAGGATGCAGAGCCTATCTATTTGTTTTTTGCAGCGGATGCAGAAACGAATGAGGAAAAAGTAGCAGCCACTGCAGATAAATTTCAAGATGTAAATGCTATGTTTGATATACTGCGTAAGTTACCCGCGGATTTACCAGATCCGATTTTAGAATCCGACTTTCGATTGCACCGTGTATTGACGTTCATCCTTCGTCTTCCGTTTTTAATGCAGGATACCAATCGGAACGGGGAGATCAATATGT
>CAYPZJ010000267.1:0-7377 GCA_964414635.1 uncultured Spirochaetia bacterium | reverse complement strand
CCTATGAACCGATTACCTCAATTATTGATATTTAATTTGATTATCTTCATATGGATAACAGGATGCCTCCCGACTCTTCAGCTCAAAGTATCAATGGAAATGGATACCACCGTTATGGAACCGGGTTGGATTACAAAAGAATTTGGAGCGTTGTGGAAACCCGAACCGAATTGTATCGCTACTAGCTTTTCTGAAGAAGCAACGGAAGAAACCATTAGTTTAGTACAAGCAAAAATGCGTATGGGAAAAGCAGGTAGTTTTTTCTTTACACCCTTTGATTTATCAAATGAACATGAAGAAGTAGATTATGATGTGGCTGCTTTGGATGTGAAAATCAAGCGTTTTCCTTCCCACCGGGTTGATTGGAAATGGGACACATGTTCTTTTTTGGAATCATTTGATGGAAGCCGATTTTATTTTATTACGGAAGTGTGGTTTTCTAAACAAGTTCGTGTAAGTGTTGTACCCAAGAAGGGAAAACCTGAACCGTATACCTTCCAGGACCTGCATGAAATCATTGTGTTGGATGCGAGTCTTAATCAATATTTTAACCACGCAGGAGATCTACTGACTTTTAAGGATCAGAAAAGTCATCCAGTTGCTCTTGTAGCGTACAAAGTAGAGCGGCATGTCAGTGAATCCAAATCATTTGTAATCACCGATGAAAATCAGGTGGTAACCCATCAGTTTTTTGAGGATGACCCGGATCCACTAAGCATAAAGCTTCTACAGGTAGCACAGGAAGGGTTTAATGGACCCATCACGGAAGTAACCATTCAAGTAGAAGGTGAATATGCTCATCAGGTTGAAGGAGAAGAAGCGGATTTGGGGGTTCGTTTAAAACCCAATATCCCCTCGTATTTTGTTGGAAAACGTTCCAACGAACGGTATAAAGCAGTGTTCCATCAAGATGATGCGGATTTGGAACAGAAAGATTCAGTTACAATTGAAATCTCCAAAGTCCGGTTGGATATTTATGAAACAGAATCTCAGAATTGAGCTGAGTTAATTCTATAAACTAGAAGCGGATCGTGAAGTATTCGATATTTAGTTTTTTTTACATCAACTAATTATTCCTATGAGAGTGGAATGGACGTTTTTGGGGTTTCTGCTTATACATCCATTGAGGGTGCAACTAAGTAAGATTGTTTATCAGGTGAGCTTGGTTATTTTAAGAAGGGGTATACATGAATTATGAAAATATGGATCGAAAGGAACTCATAGAGGAATTACATCGAAGGGATTCCATTCTGGGTCAATTACAAAAAATTCCAAATGAGCTGGTAAGTGAGATATTAGAACATATAACGGACGGATTTTTCATTTTAGATAATAAATTGCACGTTCTCTATTTTAATACAGCAGCAGAAGCGTTGTTACAACGAAGTCGAACAGACGTATTGGGTTATCCTTTGTTTGATCGGTTTCCTGAAGCACGGGGAAGCATTTTTGAAGAACAATACCGAAAAGCACTGCAAGAAGAACGGTTTTTAAATTTTGAAGTATATTTCGATCGGGAACCTTATATCAATTGGTATAATGTACGGGTGTATCCAATAAATCAAGGGATTATGGTGATGTTTGTTGTTTCTACCGAGCAAAAGCAGCGAGAGCAGGAATTTGAACATATGAATCATACGTTAGAGGCACTCAATCAAGAACTAGAAGAGGCTAATGCTGAATTGGAATCAACGAATGAAGAATTAGAAACCAACAATCAGGAATTACGGCTATCCTACGATCAGATCTTGAAAAGTGAACAACTGCTCGAAGAATCATTAAAGGAAAAGGAGATTCTTTTAAAAGAAGTCCATCATCGCGTAAAAAACAATTTAAATACAGTCATAGCCTTGCTCTATTTACAATCAGCGAAAATCAAAGAAACACGAGTAAAAGAGCAACTGGGGGATATTACAAACCGAATTATGAGTATGTCCTTAATTCATGAAATGTTATATAAACATAATGATTTTACTCGAGTTTCAATTCCCGAATATGTTCATGAATTATGCAATTATCTTAAGACTGTGTTTCAGGATTGCTGCAATCGTATTCACATTCAGAAGGATCTGCCACAACTATTTTTAACCATTAACCAAGCGGTTCCTTGTGGTTTAATCATGAATGAAATCCTTACCAATGCATACAAACATGCGTTCCCAGATAATCAGACCGGTTCAATTTATATTCGAGGTGAATCAAGAGAGCATGAGAAACGTATCTTTATCGGTGATAATGGTGTTGGAATTCCTGAAGCGGAGGATCTATCAGTTAATAATTCACTAGGGATCCAGCTAATCCATACACTTGTCCAACAATTTGGAGGCAGCATTACGTATACGTGTAAGGATGGGACACACTATGAATTAACAATACCAGATGAATAAGATGATGTATATTACCTGAATTTTTATACCCACTGGAAAGTGGTTTGACATTTTTTTGGGTTTTCGTGGAGCGATGCAACATGAATACCTCAAAGCGAGTAAACAATGGAATCCACATTCCCATCCATGAAACCTGCCTATGAAAATTGGGAGGATCTATTTGGCAATCCATTGGATTTAAAACCACACCGTTTGTGTACCGGCATATTTGAAACACAATATAAACGGATTGTAACCTATACAAAGCGTAGCCCACGCACCCCTCTTCCCACTAAAATATTTAAAGGGGGAGTTTATGTTTATGTAATAACTCATCCCAACCATGGAAGCATAGCAATCGATGCGGGATTGGATAAATCATTTCAAAATCGCAGTTATGGGAGTATGAAAGGATTACTTACACCCCTTATGAAGGATACCTTCCATCAAAAACCAACGGAATATTTACCGGATCTACTCAATGCACTAGGAGTAACGCTCAAACGTATCTGTTTTACTCATCTTCATTTTGACCATACTGCCGGTTTGCTTGATTTACCCAAGGATATTGCGCTAGTTTGGGGTGTGGAAGAAAAGGATACCCAAAACAAACCATTTTTATATCAACACCATCTAACCGGATTTTCTTCACCCGAATTAATCGATTGGCGTAAGGGGATCGAGATCCCACCGTTTAAATCAGTTATCGATCTATGGGGTGATGGAAGCATGATTGCAATTCATACGCCAGGTCATTCACCCGGGCATTTTAGTTTTTTATTAAACACCATCCCCAATCCGTGGCTGATAGTGGGGGATGCTTCCCATAGCCAGTTTGGTTTCGACCATCAAATAGCACCGGGATTTAGTGATGATCCAACAGAAGCCTTAGATAGTCTCAATCGTTTGTATGCATTCTACACGGCATACCCACAGATAAAAACGTTTATGGGTCATGAATAAATCCTATTCCGTTCCGGATACATCTAATTGGAGATAGTAAAGGGTTCCTATTACCGGCTCATCGGTTTTATTCAAATCAGCCAACGTTTCGTGAATGGCATCGCTGATCCATTGTGTGAGTGTATCAGAAAATGAATCAACCTGTTGGGTGCGTTCCCACACAATGCTTCCCAATTCAGGATGAACCGGCACATCTATGGTAACTTGTTTAATCGCTATTACATGATAGCTTCCATCTGGTAATGGGATCACCGATTGACCCATATCCAACACTCCAGATAGTGTTGTTTGGGTATTCCATTCTAGATGAATGGTTCCGTAATCTGGGGTGTATGTGAATTGAACACCTGCAACCTGTTCGGCAACTGTTTGCATAGCAGCCGTTCGTGCTTGTTGTTCTACCATTGGTAACATCCTGCCTTTCGCATCACCGTAACCAACAACTGTTAGGGATTCTGTAGGTGGGTTGGGTTCCTCATCTCCTATCACAATGGAAAAACGCACATGCAACTGATAAATTCCTACATCATCCGATGTAGATTCAGTTGGTGGATTTTCAGTTGTATTGGTTGACTCATCTGTCGCGGGTGTTGTACTATCATCCACATTTTCAGTTGAAGTCGTCTCATGTTCTGGTTGTTCCGAAATAGTAGAGGTACCATCTGTTTCCTCAGCAGGATCAGAAGAGGTGGATTTCGAATCAGTAGAGCCACAACTAAAGAAAATACTGTTTACTAGTATAACGATGAAAAGAATGGTAAATCGTATCATATCACACTCCTGTGAGAATTATTTTAAGCGAAAAAAGCCGTGTGCCGTTGCTAAAATAATAAATCTCATTATCTTAATGATAATAAAAAGTGATGGAAGCATAAAATGGCTGGATTTAAGGGACATATACTGGGAGGTGTTGTTGTTGCGATCCCTCTGATGATAACACTCGGTGTGATAGGAATTTTGTTTGGCTCCTTTGCATGGTTTGAATACCCCATATTTTTAGGTTTCTGTTTATTTGGTGCTATGTGGCCGGATACCGATATTGGAAGTAAGAGCCGGATAATAACCTACACCATTTTTATCATACTTGATGGGGTTTTAATTTACTTTGGTTTGTATTTTGAAGCCGCAATTTTTGGTTTATTTGCCATGTTTCCGGCGGTAACGAAGCATAGAGGATGGACACACAGCGTATTTTGGACACTTGTGGTTGGATTGCCCTTACTGATCCCATCGTTTATTGCGGATGTTGATTTATTTCTGGGAAAATACGTACGAGTTCATACGTACCGGAATTTGATATTGTTTGGTGTTCCCTATTACGGCTCCTTTGTAGTTGGAGCACTTAGTCATATCGTGATTGATAAATATAAGCTTCATTTGAAATGGGCAAAACGGCATCAGAAAACTCCGGTGGTAGATCATGAAATATAAACTTGGGGTTATACTTATAGGGATATGGATCTTCAGTGCATGCTCCAGTAGCGAGGAACTAGCACAACCACAACAATCCGAAACAAAAATAGAATCCCCATCCAATCCATCAAAATCTGTAGATGGAGAGAATGAACCAGCGTCACTGGAGGTTGAACCAGCACCGCCTATCCAGGAACCAAGTTCAGAACAGCAACCATCGCAAACGGATCAGATAGAGCCCGCATCACCCGATGAAGAATCCTCGCCTTCCTATGATTTAGATGATATTATTTCTATTCCCACGTTATTATTTGGACGAGAATTATGGGTAGAAGGCGAAGTCACCGACGTATTTCCCTTATTTTTTGTTTATCGAATTTATGATGAATCCTTCACCCATGCGCTTTGGGTATATACAACGGATTCCTTGCCCAACCGTACCGATCGGATTCGGATCCGTGGCGTTTTAGAGGAACGCCATATATTGGGTTTGAATATTGGATATGTGTTACATGAACATTATAGGGAACTAATAGAATAATTATTCCATCGAAAACACGCAAACTTGGAAGAATACATACTTTTATGGAAAGAGGTGTAAAAAATACGTAAAGAATTGTATTAAAGAGTAGCAATTTTGCAAAAATAATGGTATAATAGTAGGGATGGAAAAAGAAAAAGCGCCGCCGAAACAAACACAAAAAATGTGTCCCCACTTTTATGCTCCGAACTATACCGCCTATTATTGTATTAAAAATAGAAAATCTCAGGTTCCTCTGCGCTATCTACGAAATTATTGCATGGACAGTGAGAATTTCCGCACCTGCCCTATTTTTCAAGGAGAACGATCCGCGCGTTGACGGATCGTTCCACGATTTGGTTATGGTAATGTTATTTTACTAACAAAAATATCCCGACTTCCTTGGCTGGCGTGCTCAATAGAGCCGATACCATTCACCGATTCAATGTAAGTACCGATGGCATAAATTTGGGAAACCCGATCAGTAATTAATCCAGCTACGTCATCTTCCTCAGGTCCTCCGATCGAAATCGAACCAATATATGATCCCCCATTGGTATATTTAGCAATGAATGTATCTTCTTCTACATAACGAGCACCCCATCGATATCGCTGCGTGGCTTCCTGGTCACTCGGATCGAAATCCACCGTTCCAGAAAAGACACCCGAAATGATGATGTCACCTTCGGCATCTACCGTAATCTCTTTTGCTGTATCATACCACAGATCATCCCCAAACAAATGTGCCCATGCATAATTTCCATCGGCATTTAACCGAAGTAGAAATGCATCGCAGATTCCACCGCTATACGTTTTGTTTACGGTGTTAGAAGAAGGATCGACGTCAATGGTACCAGAAATGTTTCCTACGGCATATATATTTCCTTGTTGATCGGTAGCCAATCCTTTGACTTCCGCATTTCCAGATCCTTTCAATGCTTTAGCCCAGATATAATTTCCATCCGGTGAATATTTCGCAATAAACCCCGCTTCACTTGCTGTAGCAGATTCGTAGGCTTCTCCGGAGCCTGGATCAAAATCTAGTTGGGCATCCATATAGAATCCACCTATAACGATATTTCCCTGGGGATCCAATGCCGCACCGAACACATAATCCCTACCGGTTCCACCGATGGTTTTGGTCCATTGATGACTACCATCTAATCCTGCTTTCGTAATAAAAATATCCTTTTCGCCTTGGGACCGAGCTGCATTCTCATACCCAGAACCCTCATAATTATAGGAACCGTCAAATCGTCCCACCAGATATAATGCAGATCCTTTTATGAGTAGTTCCACAACAGAGGAATAGTACCCCTCGATATCCCTTTTCCATTGTTCGTTTCCGTTAGCATCCAATTCCATCACAAGAATGGATGTGTATGGGAATGTAGAACCACATCCCCCATAACTCTGTTCGGAAACGGTTGCGGCAAGATATATGTTATTGGAGGAATCGGTTTCTAGGGAGGTAATGTAATTGTCGCCACTTTTCCCATTCAACATTTTGGTCCAACCATAACTTCCATCAGCGTTCCATTTACTTAAAAAGAGATGGCGATTAGCGGAAGCGGTCTTGGTATCTCTTCCTGAGCCAGGATTAAAATCAACCGTCCCACCAAATGATCCACCTAAATAAAGATTTCCTTGACTATCCATTGTAATCGCTCCAGCAAATTCCGCTTCGGATCCTCCAATTGATTTTAGATAGGGATTTCTATCCAAATTTACTTGTTGTATTCCCGCCTCATCATCAATTGGGGGTGTAGATGTTCGTGGCATGGTTGTAGAAGCAGCAACCGTTTGTACATTGCTGCCTTTAATGGTAAGTCCGTATTCACCGGTTCGGTTCATATCATATCCATAAACCATTGCAATATATGTCCCGTTTTTTTCCGGAACAAACGGTGTATAGGAACAATAGGTGGAGTCGTCCTTATCATCATTCATTCCAAGCAACTTCCCATCACCATCATAAACATGAATAACTGTATCTACACCACACGATGTTTCAGCAGCATATTCCAATTTTCCCACCGCTTCAAACGTATAAAAATCGATTTGATTTGGTTTCTGAATTCCACCGTGAATGACTTGTCCTACAGCAATAGATTG
>CAYPZJ010000266.1:0-7394 GCA_964414635.1 uncultured Spirochaetia bacterium | reverse complement strand
ATTTTTTTGAGACTTTGTGGATGCTGGATCACGAAAAACTAGCAGGATCCCTGATTGTGGAACTTGATATCTCGCCAAGAAGCAAACAACTTAGAATGACTATCTATGATCAAATAATGGACCATTTTCGCAAACTTCAAGAAGATATGAAATTGATTAGTACAAAAAAAGAGGTATTTCGTGTTTTTCAAATGCAATTATCCAATCATATCGAGCAATTATCGCAAAACATGGTAGAAGGCAAATCGGCGGAATCAGCCGATGATAACTTACACGATTCAGAACAGACTTTGCCTTCTGAATCAGCAGGAGAAGGTGTATATGGAAACTATAATTATTCTAAGGAATTGGCTTATACGATTGATTTTGTGGAATCAATCGCTAATTATATGAAAAAATTAGTGATTGGTTCACAACGCGATGTTGATGCCATGCGTAATACATTAGTAATCACCCTCATGTTGGTTTTAATTCTACTACTTGGTGTGTTTATTATTAATTTTTTAGAAGTACGACAACTTCAAAGGATTGAATCCAAGCTGCTTCAAACCAATCAAGAAAAAGATATGCTTTTCTCTGTATTATCGCATGATCTGAAAAATGCATTTGGAAGTTTGTTAAGTCTTACAACTTTACTTGATCATAACTTTGATTCAATCGAAAAGCAAAAGCGCAAAAAATTTCTTACCATGATGAATGTTACAACCTACAAAGTATATCATCTATTTGAAACCCTTCTCGAGTGGACCCATTCCCAACTCCATCAACCCAAATGCTCACCCGAATATGTACCTATTAAATCTGCCGTAGAATCGATTTTAGCCCCTTATGAAGCCTTAGTAGATGAAAAGAAGATTCAAGTAAAACTTGAAATCCCTGAAGATCAAAAACTATGGATAGATAGTACGATGTTTGCTGTTATTATCCGTAATTTGTTTCAGAATGCGC
The DNA here is from genome assembly GCA_964414635.1 of uncultured Spirochaetia bacterium. Lineage (GTDB taxonomy): Bacteria > Spirochaetota > UBA6919 > CAYPZJ01 > CAYPZJ01 > CAYPZJ01. The sequence goes on along the minus strand of CAYPZJ010000266.1, from coordinate 6,446 downwards.
TAAAATTCACACAAGAAAACGGCACTATTCATATTTCTACCCATGAGGAAAACAATTATATTCAAATTATTCATTCCGACTCAGGGATTGGAATGAGCGCCGCTCAGTTGCATGATATCTTTAAAATTAACCCCTATTTAGATAAAAAAAGAACGGATCGTACTTGGGATACCGGATTAGGGCTACTCTTATGCAAAACGTATACAGAAAAAAATGCGGGTACCATTGAAGTTACTAGTTCACTTGGAGAAGGTACGACATTTCTATTAATATTTCCAAACAAGTGAAAGCAAGCAGAGAATAGAACACCATGCAATTACATATAAGAATCCTAACCCACCTATTCTTTCCCAATTTACCCCTGAAAAATGTTGACTATCCATACAAAACAACCCTATTTTTCTAATTTTGTGCTCCATGGTGCATGGAAGATCTGCTTGTTCATTTAACTCTTATTCAGAATAGACCAGGATTTCTAATGGTTTGTCTGTAATAGATTAAAGAAGTTTCCGAATATTTCTAATTATATCCAGTTTTCTTCGGGTGTTATCTTTGATGATGATGCAGATATCGATATCATTTTCATTGTTTTATTGTATCTATTCCATTCTTCTAACTGCTTAAGACTTTCATAATAAACACCTATATAAGGGCAGGATTCGCTGGAAACCCTATTTGATGAATATATCAAAGGGCATTCCTAAAGAGAAAGAAGGATGAAAAAAATTATGAGAGCGTGGCTTATCCACTCTACCTAATAGGTGTTAGAAGGATCTATATAGTTGTGTTCTGCTCCAACCAGGAAACTTTTCTCAAAGTTTACTTGACAATTTTAGGGTTACTAGTATTTTCAACACTACTTGCTGGAGTGCAAGTAGGATATAATAGGTCTTGATTCAAACATCAGGAAGAAAGGGGCGATGCTCATTGATTTACTAACAGCCATTTTACTATCCTTGTATTTAATCGTTGTATTCGTCCTTTTTATCTATGCTGTTAACTACTACTATCTAACAGTTCAGTTTGTCCGATTTTATAAGCGTTCCCAACGCTATCACCAGAACGTGCTTCAAAAATATCCATTATCCAGATATGGATATCCAATAGTTACTATCCAACTTCCCATTTATAATGAGAAATATGTTATTGAACGATTGTTAGCATATACAACGCAAATTCGCTATCCACGTGAATCCCTCCAAATACAAGTGTTAGATGATTCTACCGATGAAACAGTAGAATATGCAATGAATTTGGTTCAGCAGTACCAGGATCAAGGGGTGGATATTCAACATATACATCGTACAAACCGAGTAGGGTATAAAGCAGGAGCATTAGCCAACGGTCTGAACCATTCAAAAGGATCCTATATTGCTATTTTCGATGCAGATTTTCTTCCTCCAAAAACCTTCTTGGAACATACCATACCCCATTTTTTTAACAACCTCAACTGTGCGTTGGTTCAGTGTCGATGGGGGCATATTAATCCTAGTTTTTCATTTTTAACACAATGCCAGAGTATAGGGATTGACGGGCATTTTAGTGTGGAGCAACTAGGACGAAATGAAACGGGATTACTCATGAATTTTAATGGGACCGCAGGAATATTCAAACGAGAGGCAATTGAACAAGCAGGAGGATGGCATCATGATACACTTACGGAGGATCTGGATCTATCCTATCGAATCCAACTCCAAGGCAAACACTTACAGTATGTATTTGATGAAGTAGTCCAAGCAGAAATCCCACCTGATCTGAATGCATTTAAACAACAACAATATCGATGGGCAAAAGGATCTATTCAATGTGCTCGAAAGCTTATCCCATCTGTTTTAAGAAGTGATTTGTCCCTTTGGCGAAAAATTCAAGCATGTCACCATCTCACTTACTATAGTCTCCATGTTTGGATTATTCTTGCAGTGTTATTTTCAGTACCACTTTCCTATATTATTCCCCAAGTGATTCCGCCTTGGGTAATGATACCAGGACTTATTTTAATCAGTTTGAGTTTTTTAGGTCCATTTGTTATGTACTCGGTTTCACAACGAATCATATCCAAACGTTGGAGACGCTTGGGGACCATCTTTATTGGATTATTTCTTTTGGGAACAGGGGTAGCTGTGAATAACTTTCGTGCGGTTGTCAGTGGACTAATGGGAAAACCAAGCAGTTTTGTTCGAACCCCTAAGTTTGATGTGAAGAATCGGACCGATACCATCTCAAATAAATCATATAAAGTTTTTTTTCATAAACAAGTCGTCTTTGAATTACTACTTTGTCTATATTGTTTTGGGGGATTCGTACTCTCATTATTTATTAATATGGTAGCGGTTACCCCTTTTGTATTGTTATTTGGTTTTAGTTTTGGTTATGTAATGGTTCTCACAATTATACACGCGATAAGGCATTAACTGCATATAACCGTAATAACAAGTTGAACAGCATGTTAAGCAAATATGAAATAGTAATCAACCATACCTATCCAATGTGTTTTGAGTTATCTGAATATGCATATAGCAGTTATTATTCCCGTTCTAAATGAAGAACATTCCATAAGTAAAGTCTTGGAAGCACTTCCCAGAGCCTATATAGATGTGTGTATAGTTGTAGATAACGGAAGTACTGATCAAACACCATTTATCGCTCAATCTCATGGCGCAATCGTACTATCAGAACCTAAAAAAGGATATGGAAATGCATGTCTAAAAGGAATTGAATATGCAAATAAAAACGATGCAACCTGCATTGTCTTTTTAGACGGAGACTACAGCGATTATCCTGAAGAATTGATAGATTTGCTAGCACCAATTATCAAAGATGAAGCAGATTTTGTTGTGGGATCCCGTGTTACTGGTACTCGTAGTAAAGGTGCACTCCCTATCGTATCCCTTTTAGGGAATACATTTGCGTGCTGGTATATGAGGGTAATATTTGGTTTTCAGTTTACCGATTTGGGTCCATTTCGAGCAATTACAATGAAAGCCCTTCGTGAGTTAAACATGGAGGATAAAACCTATGGTTGGACGATTGAAATGCAAATAAAAGCCTTACGAAATAACTTGCGAATCCAAGAAGTTCCTGTTCGATATCGTAAACGAATCGGGAAATCCAAAGTAAGCGGTACAGTCAAAGGAGTGTTTCTAGCTTCGGTCAAGATTTTATTTTCTCTTCTTAAATACACTATAAAAAAGTTTTAGATTGGATCCACTGAGAATAATCCATAAGTGTATCAATATCATTCAATACTGGGAGGAATTCAAACGATAGATTCAACTGCTGCACGCGCGATTGTGTTTGTTCGAGAACCAAACTTGTACTCCATTCCACATTATTAAACAATTCGGGTTTGACCGGCTTATTCATTCCTAATAGATAGTAGCCACCATCTTCTGCGGGACCAATCACTACGTCTTTATTTTTCAACAAATGAAATCCTTTATTAATATGTTCGACAGATAAATCAGGACAATCTGTCCCAATAATAATTGCCTGGGTAAACCCATCGTTAAAAACTACTTGAAATGCGTTTTTCATTCGATCCCCCAAATCCCTCCCTTCTTGGGGTAAAACCATTCCCATAGAACCTAGCATATCTCGGCTAGCTTCTGACCGTTCTTTTGGTGTAAAGAAGAAAAAAAATGTCGTATGGTTACCCTCAAATTGTTTGAATTGTTTGCATACTTCGAATGTACTGCTACAAAGCATTTTATATACATCCAGTGTTATTGATTCCCCTAAATCCTTTGCAAGACGAGTTTTTACCTTTCCCAGCTCAGGATATTTATAAAAAACAAGAAGTGCTTGATTTGGTTTTGGCATAGAACGATTTTGACTCCTTTATCATTGTCAAATGTCCATCGTTTGAGTATTTTGTGGATAACAAAAACACCGGGGCAGTACCAAACCCCATTTAAACAAACATTGATACATACTATGAATATTCCCATTAATCGTATTTCCCATTTCCCAGAGTCCATTATAGCATTTACAACGCAGCGTATTCGACCTGGAACCATGGATGGTAATATGGGTACTACTGTAACATATGATTATCCCTTTGTTCATCAAACACGCATGCGTTGTTTTTCCGAACAGAATATTCATACTTATGATACGATATACGCTTTTCAAACTCATTCCGACCATGTTGCCTGGATACAGCCTAAACAATCGCACGTTACGCTGTTCGATATCGATGGGATGTTAACATGTATTCCAGGAAAAAACTTAGTAATCATAACAGCAGATTGCATCCCGATTTTTCTTTGCACAAAAAGTGGATCCCATATTGGGCTTCTACACGCAGGTTGGCGTGGTACGGTACGGGGAATTTTAAGCCACGCTCTTCGTATGCTACAGAGGGACGGCGTGAATCTACAACATGTTTGGATTCATTACGGACCAAGTTTATTAAACTGCTGTTTCGAAATTACTGAAGAACTAGTTCCGCTTTTCTATACCGCCCAACGTATCTCTCAAACGCATTGGACTGTAGATCTATTTACTGAAAATACCCGCTTGGCACTTCGTACAGGTATCCCAGAGGAAAATATTACCTTTACAAATCATTGTACTGGTTGTCGTAACGATCTATATTTCTCATATCGAAAAGAACCTGCACCTACTGGACGAATCATGAGTGTTATCGCAAAGCGTATATAGCCACCTGTTTATCATGCTGGATGGTATCTGGTCACGTTGCTGAAATACGAATATAAGTTGTCTCTTATTTTCTCCCTAGTCTATTCTATTCAGCTATCGTAATATGTGTGGAATAACACGCATCTAAATCATTTTCACCAGGAAGAGGATTAGGATTAATACATGGGTGGGTATAATTTTCACAGTGAATCAAGTTTTCTGTATCATCCGTTCCATCCTGCAATACACCTTCTTTAAATACAAATAGCGATGTATAAATGGGTACTGTTTCCATCGCATTAAATGCTCCATAGTATTGAATCTGAACCAAATATGTTCCAGGATCAGGGAAAAATACCTTAATATTTTCTGGTCCATATCCTTGATCTGCAGTTTTATCAATATCCAGCTGCATGGTCCCACCTTGTTCCAATTCTACCCATCGATGATTTTGAATAACTTCTCCTGTCTCTTCATCTTTTATAATTGGCCAGAAACAATGTCGGTTTCGATCCGGTGCAAATAAATGTAAATCCATATCCCCTAAATTATTCCAATAAAGCTGCAGTTGGAAATCAGGGGTACTGAAATCTCCCGTTATGGAATAGATCTGGCTTCGTCCCAACGGAATAAAATCCCCTGCTTCATATCCATATAATACAATAGCAACAGTATTTATGGCTTTATCGCCTTTTGTCAAAGAAAATTCGAAATCATTAAAAGTCCAAATATGTTGCTCTGCATCCCAAATTGGACGAAGCTCAAATTCAATATCATTAACATTCAGGGTAACCGCACCAAAATAACGAATAGAAGTATAATCATATCCTGGAATACTAGGTGGCAAACAATCACCCGGCTCTTTAAAGGTAGCTCGAATAAATAAATTAGAGGCACTTGTCAGGGCGCCATCTGTAATTTGATGCTCTCTGCCGTTTTCATCCTTACTATAAATTTCTACATTTTCAACCAATGCTTGTGGAACGGAAACATCCACGGGCTTTTTCCCGCAGGTAACTGGATATCCAGGTGGAATTTCATAAAATGAGCTATCTACAAAGAACAATTTATACTCACTCGGCAAGACTTGTGTTTGGTTTATCGCTTTCACCCGCCATTTGAAGGGGTAATGTATACAGGTAAGTTCTTCTTGCAAAGTATAGTTGGTTTCTGTTGTAGATACAATATCCTTATCGTTGATTTCGAGGATATATCCAGTGGCTCCTGTAATCGCTTGCCAGGTAAAACTGGGTGTTAATGTATCAACTACCGAATTATGAGCAGGTGTAAACAGATCATCTAACTGCACCATATCCTCCTGATACATATATTGAAATTCCGAGTCGGTTGCACAACCCAAATGTATTAGAATTAGGGCTAGCAAAATAGGAATATTAACATACTTCCAAATCATGAGCCAGATCCTTACCAATTCAACCTTAATCACCAAAGTAATTCAAACAAAGGAATCCTCTCTTGGGATAGGTCATCCAAGTATATCAGCGATTCCTTTCTAAAAGCAGTTAAGCTCCACTGTATAATATAATGTGTAGTATGGGAAAAATCAAAAACGAATGGTAAGCCCCATCGATTGATATCCAGGTAAAGGTGAAAAAAAGTAGCGCTTATCCAACATACCAATCTCAATATCCTCTTTATGTAATTCTATCCACTCAAATACGATCGTAGCAACAATAAAAATAACACCAGCAGCAGAAACACCATCCTTAAATGCTTCTGACCGCCTATAGCTTCCTCGACCATCAACTCTTTTGATGGAACTTCTATTTACTAGGAAATCTCTA
>CAYPZJ010000265.1:0-7401 GCA_964414635.1 uncultured Spirochaetia bacterium | reverse complement strand
CCGTGCCACTTTTGACAAATTTTCCGTTATGGATCCTGCTGAGTCGGAAGTTTCCGCAATCATTTTTATCGTTGCAGTTAGTTGTTCAATGATAGAAGACAATTGTTCGACAGACGCAGCTTGTTCTTTTGAACTAGTTGAAACCAAATCAATCGAGTCAATCATTTGGGTTATAGTAGTATTGGTTGCTTCAATTTGTTTACTCTGCAAATCCATCTGTTCTAAAATACTTTTTGTGGAATGGGACATACGATAAACAGTCCGTACCGAATCCTCGAATGCATTTTGTAACACAATCGTATTTTTATCGAGAACCTGATACCAATTTGTAAGATTAGTACGGGTCATGGAACTTTCATATACTACTTGTTCCAATAGGTTTGCCATGCCTTCCGGGTTTTGAAGTAACTGATCGGATGATAGCTGGGGATGTTGTTTAACATAGTTGAGAAATAGCGCATTACTCCTAGTAATAGGATTGATGATATGTTTCGAATACCATGCCCAAAAAACCAAACTCGCAGCAATTAGGATGACACCAACACCGATCCCTAAAAAGTGGAATAGGAGCTCGAATCCATTCTCTAACGGCTGTGTACGTAAATTTAGATAACTAATTACATTTATTAGGATAATTATGATTCCCAATAGTACTAGTGTACCAACAAATAGCATGGGTATAATTCTATTACTTTTCATAACCAACATACGCTCCTTTCAGTCAAAAATATACCGTTCCAAGGTCAAGATGATGCACCAGATTACGTTTGAAAGTAATATCTAATCCTGTATATTGCAAATACATATAAAATAATAACATATTATATGAATAAATATCATCCTGTGGAAGCATTCGCAGAACACAGAGATAAACCAATTTTGCTAAACACCTATCCCACAATGACAAAGAGAACTTTTGTATGCTCACTTGAAAGTGGGTTAACATCTTTTTGGGTGTCTGTGATGTTTCGAGTCACAGACACCTATGTTATAACTGTAACTTTCAAGTGTAAATTCCTACATGGTAATCTCGCCCCTTACCATATTATGTTGTTTTATGTTCCTAAAACGCCTCCTCTTATCCAATATAAGCGAATTTCAAGAAGTGTTGCGAAAAAAATAAAAAAATAGTTAAAAACAAAAACTGTGTTGGATTTCTCCTGCTCAATCGGTTATAACAGTGACTAATTATAGGTATTCTTACTGCGGTGTGGGTGATCCATTAATCTTAATAGCGTTGGCAAAAAAGCCATTTCCTTATGGTTCTAATCTTGCATATGTCCTTGTGCTTCTGCTTCAGCAAACACGGCTTTTAATTGGGGGTAATATTTCTTTACTAACGCGACTTCTTCTTCCCCAACAAAATTGCCAGCAAAATCCATCATAGGTTCCGCAATTTCTTTATTCGCTTCCCATTCTTCTTTGGCTTGGGTTGTATTTTCCATTGCAGTTTGGATCTGCTGTTTCTCTTCATCCGTAAGATCGGGGTTATCAAGCATTTGCTGAAGATCTTCATCTTGCTCCGCGTCTGTTTCATTTAATGCTTCCATACGCTCTTGATAGGCTTTTCCTTCAATCATGGCATAGGCGATACCAATTTTGGCACTAATGCGAGTGAACTGTATCATATCGGAAAATCCAGCGTCTAACACCACCTTTTCAAATTCTTCATATTCTTCGGTACCGGTTTCCATATGGATGTTCCCTTCCTCAGCGGAATAATCAATCCCTTTTTCATTTAGTGTTTGGAACACAGAAATAAACTGTTGAATTTGGGTGTTGGTTAGAGGTGGACCTAAAATATTACACCCCGTGGTACTTCCCAGCAGTATAAGTGCGAGAACGCTTATTAAACAACAAACATACGAATAGGATTTTTTCATAAATGATATCTCCTCGGCTTTAAAAATACGAAGATGAATGGCTGTTGCAAGTTCAGCGAGTTCAATGATTCGGGAAGGAGGACGGGGAGTTTAATTCAGCTTAGCTTTTATCGTATCTAATAAGCGGACTGGATCAACGGGTTTACTAAATACACCTGCCAGCCCTAAATCCGAATAGCTGGTCGTCGAATTCATCTGATCACCTACCGAGCTTAATAGATAAATCGGCACACTATTATTTAGCAAACGCAGTTCCTTAACCAAATTGACACCCGAATCCACTTCTTCCATCATTAAATCTACTAAAATAAAATCGGGATTGGTTGCTTTATATTTCTTCAATCCCTCCTCAGCTGTTAATGCTTCTTCCATAATATAACCATTGGATTCCAAAACCGAACGAATAGAATCTAAGAAATCCTGGTCATCGTCCACGTATAAGATAACATATTTTTCATTTTTCATAAGACTACCTCAATTGGTAAAATTACTGAAGTATGGTTTGGGGAAGATATTCCCTAAACATGTCCTCTTCGATTGCTTGTTTTAAATAGGCAAATGCCTCATCCATATTAGCTATTGCTTTCTCCGAAAGCCCGATGGCATATTCATTGAAATCATATCCCCGAATACCCATCAAGTAGGCTTCGGTATCTGCGTGAAATAGCTCATGGGCTAGTTGAACCAAAGTACCCGGGTCCGCACTATGGGTCGAAAAATGTAGGGTTCCGCCAGGGTGCACCCGTCGAAAAAAGAATGGTTCTATGGGATCCACAGAAGCGTCAATAAATACTACCACATTATGCTCTGCAATCTCCACCGCATCCTCAACCATCAATTGATAATCACTATCTACGGTTACATTAGGGAGTGCTAATCGTTCGAATCGTTCCGCCATAGCGGGTCCAATTCCGTCATCCAGTCGTCCCGGGTTCCCATATCCAATGATTAAAACAGTTCTTGGGTGTTTCATTTACGAAAATCGTTAAACCGCTCCTGCATTCTTAATTTTTTTATCCAGTACATTCTGCTCTGCATCGAATAATGTAATTTCGAGTGGCATTTGCCCGACCGCATGGGTTGCACAGGACAGACAAGGATCATATGCACGAATGGCTACTTCCACCCGATTTAACAATCCTTCTGTGATTTCTTTCCCAGACAGATACTTTTCGGCAACACCTTTCACCGCTCGATTCATTGGTTCGTTGTTATTCGTGGTCGAAACAATCAGATTCGCCATGGTAACTTGATCATGCTCATTCACCTGATAATGATGGAACAACGTTCCACGTGGGGCTTCTACTAATCCAACCCCTTCCGGTTGCCGTTGACCTTTAACAACCAAATCTGTTCCTTGGAGATCGGGATCGTTCAGCAGTTCTCGCATTTTTTCAGCTGCATGGATAATTTCAATAACCCGAGCCCAATGATATGCCATGGTAATGTTATTGGGTTTCCCTTCAGTAAGCTGCATAAAATCCTGACGTGCTTTTTCGGCTTCAGGAGTATCGATAAAATCACAGGTGTTAATTCGTGCTAGCGGTCCTACCCGATACCAACCCTTTTCAGGACCAATTTTTTTCAGGAAGGGGAATTTCATATAGGACCAGGGACGCACTTCTTCGGCAACCAGATCCAAATAGCTCTGATAGTCCGCATCTTCCATGATTTTATTACCATCTTTATCGATCGCTCGGAGTTTACCATGATAAATGTCCATTGCACCGTCATCTCGAATCAAAGATACATGGTTGGAATCAAAGGATCCAAAATCTGCGAGCTCGTCCAGATTATCCATAGTATAGTCTTTTGCAATTTTCAACGCCTCATGTGACCATTCCACCATGGAATCAATATCTTTTAAGAGAAAGTCTCGTTCTTCAATGGAAAGGTTTTTATTAATGCCTCCTGGAATAGCACCCGTACCATGAATTTTCTTTCCAGCAGTAGCCTTAATCACCTCTTGACCGTATTTACGCATCAATACTGCTTTCTTAGCTAACTCCGGATGTTCTTGGATAACCCCAATGACGTTCCGAATAGCGGGATCTGCATCGAATCCAAACAAAAAATCCGGGGAACATAAATGAAAAAAATGAAGGGCATGCGATTGAAAGAACTGCCCGTAATGCATCAGCCGACGCATTTTTTCAGCAGTGGGGGTCAATTCTTTTACACCTACAATCACATCCATCGCTTTTGCTGCTGCTAAATGATGACTTACAGGACAAATACCACATAAGCGTTGTACTAAAACAGGAATTTCCCAGTACGGACGCCCTTGGACAAATCGTTCAAACCCGCGAAATTCCACAATGTGCATACGTGCTTCTTCTACTTTGTTCTGTTTATCTAGATGGATGGTTACTTTCCCGTGTCCTTCCACCCGTGTAACCGGCTCCAAAACAATTTTCTTACCTGTTTTTGTATCGATAATTTTTGACATACGTTTTTCGCCTCCCCTTAATCGTATTTGATTAGCTCATAGCTCAAATCGATGGGTTTATTGTTTAATAACGCCACAAGAATCTCCCAGATTGTATCTGCGGGAGGAGGGCATCCTGGGATATGATAATCGATCTTAACAACTTCATGACAGGGATACACTTTGTTTAATATCAAAGGCAATTCCTCATCACCAGGGAGCTGTCCTGATGGATTATATACCGTAGGTCCTTTTAAATAGGCTTCTTCCAGACATTCCTGCAGAGGGACATGATTCCGCATGGCTGGTAGTCCTCCCATGGTAGCACAATCTCCCAAAGAGATGAGCACATCACAGTTTTTGCGGAAATCCTGTAGCACATGAACATTTTCTTCGTTACAACAGCCCCCTTCGATGATTCCAACAAGACAGCGATCGGTGAATTCTTTAATATCATTAATGGGTGATTTATTAAATTCTACTAATTCCACCAGTTGGAGAATACGATCGTCTATATCCAAAATGGACATATGGCAGCCAAAACATCCTGCCAGTGATGTGGTTGCAACTTTTGGTTTAGCCATGATGACTCCTTTTGTCCTAATTAATTAAGCCTGACCCTTTTCTATATTGCTTCCAATGGGTGCGCTGTCATACATACGCTTTCCAATGGGCACCTCAAAACCTTTATGCTTCTTGAGAATCGCACCAACTGGACACGCTTCTACTGCCTGATCCGTAATATCTGCATTGGTGTCTTTCAAACGGGCTTGTGAATTGACAGCAATCTTCTTTTCACCTGCGCGGTTGACAAACTGGAACACATTCTTCCCATCCAGATCCCTCGATGCTCGAATACATCGAGCACATAGTACACATCGATTTCGATCGATGAAAATATCAGGATGAGATGCATCTACGTCTCGATTGGGGAACAGATAAGGATAGTGGGGTGCTAAAATGCCGAATCGGTAGGCTAAGGCTTGCAATTCGCAATTTCCACTCTTCTCACAAAACATACAATAATGGTTCCCCTCAACCAATAACATCTCAACAATATTTTTACGAAGCGCATTTAATTGATCTGTATTATTCTCTACCACCATCCCTTCCTCAATCGGATAGGTACAAGCAGCTTGTGGACGCCCATTTACAAAAACAAGACATACACGACATGCACCATACGGGTCTAAATCCTGTTTAGCACACAAATGTGGTATGTAAATGCCTGCTAGACTGGACGCCATCAAAATGGTTTGTCCGCATTGTCCTTTTACTTCAACGCCATCCACGGTAAAGGTTATCGTATCACTCATGCCATGACTCCTCTATATGGTTTCCCGTTATTTATAAATTACCGATTTACGTCCCTGTACGCTTTCTGCATTTGACAGAGCCGCTCGGATATCAAATCCTGGGTTCAATCCGCTATCATCCTGTTTAATTTTTTGTTCATATTTCGTGCGGAAATTCTTTATACTTGTCAGAATAGGGTTGGGAGATGTTTGCCCCAATCCACAGCGACTGGCGGTCTTAATGGTTGAACCTAATTGTTCCAGATATTCTAAATCATCCACTTTCCCTCGTCCATCCATGATTTTCTCCAACCGTTCCATCAATAATTGATTTCCTACACGGCAGGGCGTACAGTATCCACAGCTTTCTTCCATAAAGAAATCAATAAAATTATGAACCACATCGAAGATATTCCGCTCTTCACTGAAAATCATTATCGAACCACCGGTTGCTAGATGATCATAACAAATCTGTTGATCAAACTGAGCATCACCAATCAAACTACCGCTTGGACCACCCACTTGTACCGCATAAGGATTTTCAGTTCCAACTTCTTCCAAGAGTTCCTGGACAGTAATTCCAAAGGGAACTTCATAAATACCTGGTCGTTGGCAATCCCCTGAAATACTCAATAATTTGGTTCCAGTACTGCCCTTTGAGCCTATAGAGCTAAACCAGGCAGCACCTTGTTGAATAATCTGGGCAATGCAGCAAAACGTTTCTACATTGTTTACACATGTAGGTTTATCCAAATATCCTTTTTGTGCTGGGAATGGAGGACGGTTTTTAGGATCACCTCGCAAACCCTCACAAGAACTTATTAATGCTGTTTCTTCGCCACACACATACGCTCCTGCTCCCATTTGGATACGAATATCAAAATCAAACCCTTTCTTATCCAATACATTTTTACCGAGGAGCTTTTTCTCCCGACGCGTTTTTAATACATCTTCCAAATAAGAAAGCAGATACATATATTCGGCACGAAGGTAGATGATCCCGTGTTCAGCACCCACTGCATATCCTGCAATCGTCATCCCTTCAAATAATAAGTCTGCTCGTTCGGTTAGAATGGCGCGATCTTTAAATGTACCCGGTTCCCCTTCATCCGCGTTGCAAATAATATATTTTGGAGAATCATCCGCGGCGCGAGTAAAATCCCATTTCATCCCCGCAGGGAACCCAGCCCCACCTCGTCCTCGAAGCCGAGCTGCTTTTACTTCTCGAATTACCTCAACAGGACTCATGGATAGTGCTTCTTTTAAACCGTTGCCCGCTTCAATGTCCGAAAAAATAACCTTCCCACGTTTTCGGATATTATTATGCACCGAAGATTGCACCAGTGGATGAGCATTGTTCCCATCACCCAAACGCAGTTGTAATTTGTGGGGATCAGCATGCTTACGCAAGTCTTCAATAAGCCCCATGGCTTTGTCCATGGATAAGTAGGTTACTACCACATCGTTAATGAGTGCTGCTGGAGCCTGATCACTCATTCCAATACAAGGAGTCCATTCCAGTGTGAACATCCCATCCGCTGTGGTTTCTCCCATTTTGATACCTAGCTCTTTTTCGAATGTTTCTGCTATACGATCAATTCCCATCATCTTATCAATGATATCGTTACATAAACGGATAACAATCTTGCCTTTCTCCTGTTTCGAGTAAAACGAATAAAAAGAAAGGGTGCTTTCAACCTCAACACGGGGAATTGATAGATTCTTCGCTATTAAATCAATGGCTTCGTCGTTAATTCCCTTAAATTGATGTTGAACCGCTGTTAAAATATCCATC
>CAYPZJ010000264.1:0-7417 GCA_964414635.1 uncultured Spirochaetia bacterium | reverse complement strand
AGTTCCATCCAGATATAATATAGCAAATATTGTGCCAACAACACATCGAAAAAATCCTCCATATTTTCTAGTTTGTGAAACCTAGCATCACCATACATCATAGCATACAAAACTTTTATTTAGTGCTAGTCCGTTGAAGGTAATGCAAAAATAATGGAAAGATGAATGAATAATAATTCGCTAGTTGGTTTTACTTTTTGATTTTTGCTTTCTATTTTATTATATAGTATAAAACGTATTGATTTGATTAGAACCTATTTACAGGTATTCAATACGTAAATGTTGTGTTACACTTACAAGTGACATGGTTGGGATGTTAGCGAATTATTATTCATTGTCTTCGCTAGTCTAATCGACAAAGCTTTTTCACACTATGAATATCTTCAAAGCTATTGCTTATCCTAACCAGGGGAACGGTAAATATGGAATTTCCCGGAATCAAACAACATCCCATGGGATATCGTATTGAACAAGAATTTGATCGTATTTTTACATTGCTTCAAAAGAAAACTCTCAATAAGAAAATTTTGAGAAGTGAATTAATTCAATTAAAGGACCAGATTTACACGAATCTGAATGATACTCCCATTCATAACTCCATCCCACTTTTAACCTCAATTAGTGATAATTTATCGGACTCAATGGATTCGCAATATCCCTTTCAATCGGATGAACGCAATATTGAAATTAACAAAGAGCTTTTGCAAAGTGCCATGATTGCTCTTCCTATGATGATGGGATTAATTAATGATCAGGGTACCCTTCTCGATTTTTATCATTCCGATACGTATACTATACAGGCGTTGAAGCAAAACTTTTTCAAAAACAATCCAAACAATCTTTCTAATCTGCTTTTACAAGGAATTGAAGAAGTAAAGCAAAGAGGAAGGAGTTATTTTACGTTTAGTTTTGAAACCGATGAACGGACCGCTTTTATTGAGATTTCACTATTTCCTTTTATCCGCTCTGCAAAGACCTTTGTATTTATTGCAACCGATATAACCGATCGAAAACAATATGAGCAACAAGTGGCGGATTCCGAGCAGCTTCATCGATTAACGCTTAATAATATCCAAGATTCGGTTTTTATTACTGATAAGGACGGTTCTTTTATTTATATTTGCCCCAATTCACATGTTAATTTTGGGTACACTCCTCAAGAAATCGATCAGATAGGTACGATCCAAAAGCTTATTGGTGAAAATCGCTATTTGAATAAAGAACACATTCAAGCTGTTGAAAATTTACGTATTCGGGTTCATGATAAGCAGCGGAAAGTACATGATATGCTAGTAAACATCCAGCAGGTTCATATCGGGAGGGGCTCCTTTTTGTTTTCTTGTAGAGATATTACCCATCTGATGCGCTATCGTAAAGCGCTTATTTCTTCGGAAAAGAAATACCGACGGCTATTTCGTGATGCACAAATAGGAATTTTTGTACTTGATACGGAAACACATCAACTATTAGAATATAACGATGCATTGCTGTTATTATTAGGATATAATCTATCAGAAATTCAGGCGTTTCAAAAGTCGAATTTACAACGTAATGAAAAAACTACGTTGCGACAGTTCAATTCTGACTTGATGAATCTACTAAAAGATAAACAAAATTCGATTCCCATCGAAAACCATATTATTCATATTAAAACGGTTCAAGGTGATTTATGCGACTTTCTAATAAATGGCTCTTTCCATCATAAAAAATCCACATTCACAGGTTCCTTAATTGATCTTACTCATTTAATGCAGTATTACCGTGATAGCCTTGCACAAAAGGAAGCACAAATCGAGCAGCTTCGAAATTCATTAATAATAGAAAGCGATCATCCTCATCGACTCGGTTCGATGATTGGTCAAAGCACGGCAATGCAACATATCTTCCAAACCGTAAAAATGCTGGCAAACCAAGATATTACATTGCTTATAACCGGAGAAACAGGCACCGGCAAGGATATTGCGGCACGCTGCATTCACGAGCTGAGTCATCGAAATGGAAAAGCATTTATAGCTGTTAATTGCGGTGCATTACCTTCCAACCTTGTGGAAACAGAATTATTTGGATATGTTAAAGGGGCTTTTACTGGTGCTGCTAATCGAAAACTTGGACGTTTCGAATTTGCATCGGGAGGTACCCTTTTCTTGGATGAAGTTGGTGATCTACCCTTGAGTGCACAAGTTAAACTTCTCCGCGTTCTCGAAGACAAAACCATTGTTCCCCTTGGTAGTAATCAGCAAATACCTGTTGATGTCCGAATAATCGCTGCTACAAATACCAATCTTATTGAAAAAGTACGACAAGGATCCTTCCGAGAAGATCTATTCTACCGGCTGAATGTATTTTCATTAAAAATGCCTCCCCTTAGAAAAAGAAAGGAAGATATCCCGCTTTTAATCATGCATTTTTTAAGACGCTATAATGATCATTATGAGAAAAATATCCAGCAAGTCTCGGATACTTTTTTTGACTATGCAATGAATCATTCGTGGAAGGGAAATATTCGTGAATTAAAACATCTTGTAGAGAGAAGTGTGATTTTTTCCACGAAGGATATCCTGCAGCTTTACCGAGCTAATGCTTCGGCGTTTACAGAATCAGTAACAGAACAACAAACAGCAAAACCTCCTGAGTTTGCTACATTAAAAACGCAAAATCAACTATTTGAGAAGCAATACATTTCTGAAATTCTTAATCGAAACAACTGGGATTTAAATGAAACAGCAGAGATTCTTGGAATTACAAAGCGTTGGTTGTATAAAAAAATCGAACAATATCATTTACACTAGGATGCCAATCACATTCCTTTAACGCGGGTTCACAAGTTGTTGTGTTTTTTATGAGACTAAAAATAGCTAATCGAATACAGGAATATGTGCAAAAAATTATTGTGGTAATGCATATTTATCTTTGAGTAATTTTCGAATATCCGCGAGAATTTCATCTTCCTTGGATGAATCAATTTCAAACCCCCATATTTCAAATATGGGTATATTCAACCGTTTTTTATTGATGGTAGTTTTTACAGGAGTTTTTACCGGAGCAATTTGTAGATTTTTTACATAATCAGTTACTTGCTGATAACTAGGGTTTTCTTCTTCCAACCATGTTAATGCTTTTAATCGAATTGGATCGGTTAGAGGTAACAAGGGATATAGTTTTGAACCATATCGCATTATTTGGTCAAAGGAAAAAACGCTATATATGCGCATTAAGTTATATGCGCTACTAACACTCATACCAAAGTTCCTACCATTTAGATAATCTGTAAAATTTTTATAGTCTAAATTACGGTATAGTTTTTTCTCACGAATAATAGTTAAACGTTGTCCAATTAACCAACCGTATGACCCCACTCCTTTCGATAAAATTTCAATTTGTTTTTCCAATTCGGATAAGGTGTCGGGAACATTCTGCTCGGTAATTTTTGTCAATTCCAAATTTGCATTTTTGTTTTGGATACTACTCAATACATTTGTATTCTTAAACGATTTACCTGCCATGGCGCTCGATCCTCTTTAATATCTCTTTACATAAATTTTCATAATCCTCTGCACCTTTGCTACGGGGAGCATAGGAAAAAATATCTTTTTGAACTAACGTTAGATCCGTCAATTCCTGACATTGGCGGATAAATGTTTTAAAAAACAGATCTCCCCAAATTTCCTTAAATGTTGGGAGCAGATCATTAGAAGTACGTAACCGTTTATTGAACTTAGTTCCGAACATCCCCAGTATTTTAATATTTGTATTTTCATCAAATATGGGTTGCAATCGATCTTGGATTAAAGATACACCTTTAGCAGATAAGCCATCAAAAACCAACGGAATAATAATATACTGTGAAGCGAGGATAGCATTCTGGGTCAACAATCCTAGATCGGGATGATTATCAATAATTATATAATCATATGCTTTTTCCAGTTGTCGAATTTTCCGTTTTAAAACAAGAAAGTCATCATATTCTACCCCGGAACGTGTCTCGGAGCTAAAACGTACGTCAGATACAACAACATCAAGGTTGGGAATTCTTGTTTTATAAACGATCTGATCTAACGAATCGTCGGACTCCCAGATATCCCATAAGCTCTTATCGGGTCCAGTAACAGGATCAAACCCCTCTAAAAATGCGATGCAATTTACTTGTGGGTCATTGTCCAATAGCAATACATTGAACTGCGCAGTTTTAGCCAACCAGGTTGCAACATTAACAGCACTTGTCGTTTTTCCAACCCCACCTTTTAAATTTACAAATGAGATAATCTTATTTTTTGTTTCGGGTTGAACCATAGCCATTGTTTCTATTCATTCCCCTCGTAAAGTAAATTAAAGATACACTTTTTTTCCAAGTACTTGGAAAAAACGGATATTTTCAACTCAATGGAGTATAATAAAAAAAAAAGGCAAGCCAAATCCTATTCGGTTGTCTTCCGTCAAATTAAACATACGTTACCCCATAAGGTGCGTTCTATCCTACAAATTCGTTTTTGATACGCGTACAAAAATTTCTTCCTTACACATTTGCTCAATTGCGTGTAAATGTTTAAATGCTTCATTAAAATCCAATTCTCCCACAGTGAAAACACCATGTCCATATACAATTACACCCCTTTTTCCTCGAAGTGCTGGAGGAATGGTTTTACATAGACCATGCGGACCAGTTCCTACTTCACCTGGAACTATGGGAATATCATTGATGAATCGAGCATGGGGACATTTAATATGGCACGATCCATATAAATCACAACAATCGCTACGATCACAGTCCAAAGAGAGAATTACTGCAAATTTTGGATGTCCATGTAGAACCGCTCTATTACATTCATTCAATAAAATTTCTTTGTGGGCAGATAATTCACTTGATGCAGTTATCCCTACACAGGAAGAATTATCTATGGGGCATGCATCGATACATCCCGATAATTCATCCAGTGAACTCGTAGTCTGACTTATATAAATTTTTCCATCAAATCGATATGAAAGATTTCCAAAAAACGAATCAACTAACCCATACAATACAGTATGCTTTCCCGCTTCCTCCATTGCCTTGTAAATCTGTAGCTCCGAATGAAACGGTGCGGTTGCTAAAGATGGTGGTTTCTGTGGATACGGAACAATACTTTTAACAACCCGCTCAAAAAGCTTCAATGGTATTTTCTCTAATGGTGGCATTTTAGTTCGACTGAGTGTATCTGAAAAAAATTTTACAAATAATGAAAAACAAATCGAGCTAAAAACAACAAACGCTTGCTCCGGTGTAACCGTACCAAATGTTATAATTCCATATCCATTTACCAACGCACCCTTTCTTCTTTTTAGAACCGCTGCAATTTCTTTCCAATCTAATTTTTTTACAACCGGTAAATCATGCAAAAACGTTCGTGTTTCACTATCTCGTGGAAAAATTGTATCCATTTGAAGATTTGAGTAAAAATCGACAATCGTCCGATATGGTTCAGCAGGAATGGCAAGCAAAATACAACTAATATTTAAGACATCAAAAAGCGGATTCAATCGAGTGGTTATCCTATCGGTGTGATTCCATTCCAAATCAACTTCAATAGCTCCAAAGTAAACATCACCGGATTCTACTAACCGGTGGGAAATCAATTTGGATTCATACATATCAATTAGCTTTTTCATAGCAACCCCAGTTCCTCCGCTTTTTTTTCCAGTGGCTTTCCTTGCTCAGATAATCCTCGTATCTTATAATAATCGGATCGCGCTTTCAAAAAATCGGTTCGATTCAGGGGTGGTATTTTGATACTGTTTCCAGAACTACCCGCTTGCTTAAAAAAACGTTCTGGTAAATCATCATCCGATACATCAAATCCATTAGCTGCATTCATCATCCGTTCATGATAATAAATTCGTTCTCCTATATGAAGTAGTTCCTGGGCTGAACTTTCAATACCTGTTACGGCGGTAAATGCGTGAGCAAATTCTTCCAAACTGGCCCCAAAGAAAATAAATTTGCATGCTGTAAGTGAATCAATAATAGCATTCATATCTTCTGCAATCTTAATAATCCGTGCTTTGCCACTAAATGAAAAGCGATTGGTTACAACCGGTTTTCTTAGTATCTCATGGCTGATAGGATAAGCTCGTAAATGACATCCCCCCCGTGTGGATGTTGCATAAGCCAATGCCATCCCATAAGCACCCCGTGGATCGTAAGCAGGAAGTTCTTGTCCTTTTACCGTTATCGAACATTCGGGTCTTCCTTGCATCTTTGCATATCGAAAAGAACCTAATTTTAAGAATACTCCTTCATTACGACTATAAGCAATATCCTCTAGATGGTGTAAAATATCGATTGGGGAAAAAATGGAATTATTTATTTCCGCATAACATGCAAGCGTTACCGCAGCGGAAATTGTATCCATTCCCATCTCATTACAAAATTCGTTGGCGATTCTAACTAAATCAATATCCTCATTTAACAGTAGTGCAGAAAAATGGGACATGGTTTCAAATTCTGGTAGATGATTTCCCTCAGCCGTCCGCTTTTTACATAGAATATGACAACCCCTACATCCTATTTTTTTAGGCTTGTATTTCTGTTGATAGTGGAATGCGTTCATTTTTTGTGCGGGAAGGTAATGGGTTTCGTTAAAATTTCGAGTTGGCATCATATGTCGACTATCCATCAAATCGTATAATGCACCTGTACCGAAATGTGTTATACCCAATTCTCCCATAAGTACTGGAGACGCTGCTACTAATCTGAAGATATCCTCACGAGCGTTTTTGAGGCTGGCGCTGTCGGCTATTTGCGTTTTATGTGACCCTTGTATCGTAATATACTTTAAATTCTTTGCAGCCATCACCGCTCCTAACCCGTTTCTTCCTGAAAAATAATGTTGATCGATCGCAATTCCAGCAAAAAGAACTGCATTCTCTGCTGCAGGACCAATAATTACTGTTGCTCCTTTCTTTCGTAATTGCTCATGTACTACCGATATAATTTGTCCCTTAAATATATGGGCTTCTTTAAACGTGATTCGATCATCTTCTAGTTCTATTCCTATAAGTGAATCCGACTTTCCTTGGATAATAATACCATCGAATCCGGCTTTTTTTATTTGATATCCCAGACTTCCGCCAACAGATGTATCACCAACGGTACCAGTCAATGGGGAACGAGACATAATCGTCATTCTCCCTGATGTAGGTGAAGCTGTATTATTTAATGGACCAGTCATAAATATCAGTGGCATATTTTCATGATCCCACATTTTTGTAATATGATTTCGTAAAAAATATCCTGCCAATCCTTTTCCGCCAATAAACTTTGTATATATCTCTAATTCTGGATAGATCGTTTTGCTGGATTGGGTTTGGAGATCTACGATCAGTATTTTTCCATGCCATCCCGTCATAATTCCTCCGTTGTTTATTAATATAAATAATATAA
>CAYPZJ010000263.1:0-7455 GCA_964414635.1 uncultured Spirochaetia bacterium | reverse complement strand
ACGACCCTTATGCAAACTATCCTCAGCTATATATCGCAAAAAATGGAAATGATACTTGGACTGGATCGCTTCGCACACCACAAAACACAGACGGACCCCTTCGTACGCTGGAAGGGGCTAGGCAGCGCATTCGTGAGATAAAATCCAGCAATAAATTTCCAGAACAAGGTTTGGTAGTAACCATACTTGCGGATAAGGATGAAACAATATACACGCGCATGCAATCCTTTACACTTTCTAAAGAAGATAGTGGTACCCCAACCGCTCCGATTATTTATCGTGGCGAACCGGGTGCAACGATTCGAATAAGTGGGGGTATACAGCTAATGGGATGTTCCCATCCAACAATCATTCCCAATTATAAGCAGCATGACCGGAAGTATTTAGACCAGCTGGTGGTTTGTAAACTTGATCCAGAGATTCAATCCAAACTGGGCTCATACCGTGTACGTGGATTTGGAAAACCATCGCAATCTGCCGCAATGGAACTGTTTCTTGATCATCAACCACTAACTCCTGCTCGCTTCCCGAATTATGGATACCTACACATCGAAGAGGTGCCCAATGGGAAAGACGGAGGGATGTTTACCTATCACGAAGATCGAATTGACCAATGGGCAAATCAAACCGATGTTTGGCTTCATGGTTATTGGACGTGGGATTGGGCTGATTCGTATATTAACGTGAAACGTATCCATGCAGAAAAAAATGAAATATGGACCCATGAGCCTCATGGGGTATATGGGTACAAACCAGGGGGACGATTTTATGCATTTAATATCGCTCAAGAATTGGATCATCCTGGGGAATGGTATTTAGATAAAGAAGCAGGACAGCTCGCTTTCATTCCACCCATCTCATCTCAAAATCCTATTCAACAAATAGACCCAACAAACCTATTTGATCCAAATAATCATGAGATTGCTATTTCAATGATAGAAGAACCACTTTTTTCCTTAGAAGATGTTTCATTCGTACGGTTTGAAGGTTTGCACATAGAACTGGGACGAAGTGCGGGTATTGTAATCAAAGATGGTTCTGAGGTGCAGGTGAATGGTTGTGTGGTTCGTAATCTAGGAACTACAGGCGTGGAATTACAAGGAGGGAATAAGCATCGTATACAAAGCAGTACGATTTACAACACAGGGGAACAAGCTATCGTGATGATTGGGGGAGAACGTAAAACGTTAACTCCAGGGAATCATCTAGTAGATAATAATCATCTTCACCATTTCGCTCGTTGGTGCCACACCTATCATCCAGGGATTACGATTAAGGGCGTTGGAAATACCATTAGCCACAACCGTATTCATCATGCTCCCCATACCGCGATTCTATTGAATGGGAATGAGCACATTATTGAATACAATAATATTTATCAGGTTTGTGAACAAACGGGGGATGCGGGGGCGTTTTACATGGGAAGGGATTGGACACAACGGGGGGTTATCATTCGTCATAATTGGTTTCATCATTTACATGGGGTTCAGGGATCGAGTCATTTCAGTGGGGTACAAGGTGTATACCTGGATGATTGGACCAGTGGTATCCAAGTTGAAGGTAATATTTTCGAGGATTGCCCCATTGGGTTACTCATTGGTGGGGGACGGGACAATACTGTATTGAATAATCTATTCATTAATTGTGAGAAATCCATCCATGTAGATGCACGGGGGAAAGCTGCTTGGACATCCTATTATTTTGATGGAACAAATACAACCCTATTCGATCGGTTGGATGCGATGGACCATGATAATCCACCCTATAGTGTACGCTATCCAAAATTAGCAACCATCCTGGAGGATGACCCCGCTTTCCCAAAAGGAAATGTGATTCATCACAACGTGCATGTCGGTTCGGGTGCATTCTATCAATTCCATGATGATCTTACTGAAAGTGATTTAGATGCACAGGATAATATCATTGATCAGAAACATAACCCAACAGAGATACTGACAAAAACCTATGCATTCCGTTCGGACAGCCCTATTCAACCAACAATGGATAAGCCAATCCCCTTTAAACAAATTGGTTTATACACGGATGCATTTCGGAAGGATATCCCACCAAGCCATCCTGTTTCGGGTAGGGATTTTAGTAAATCATTTCTTTCAACCAATAACATGTTATGGATTACACCCGAAAATCAAACAAGGCAACCCCTTTCGTTTACATTAACCAACCCGCTAGATCAAATGATAGGTGGATATCTTATTGGTGATGTGGATCCATCAAACATAGCACGAATTCAGATTTATCCCGCCGATTTTCAACTGAATCCCAATGAATCTATCGAGATACAGGTGGATCTCGATCGTACTATGCCCCTATTTCCATTACCGACCCTGACCATCCCCGTATATATCGGACATCAATTTTATAAAACATTCACCGAACCAATTCCCATCAAACGTCGTTTTCCCGTAAAAACGTTGGATGCAGCTCCAGTAATTGATGGAATGATAGATGATCTATGGGAAGATGTGATTGGTACTACTGAGTTTGGCACCCACACGGGTCATCGTACCACGGTTCCTCCAACCAGGATACTGTTTGCTAGCAATGGAAGCAAATTATACGCACTTATTGAAGCACAAGAAACGAATATGTCAGGGATGCAAACCACAGCTTTTGAGCGTGATAAATTGGTACAACAGGATGATTGTATGGGGTTTTTCTTTGCACACCCTATCGATTCTGATTCATCGGACGTTTCTTCGAAGAAAAAACAAACGGTTTATCAAATTTATATGAATACGCATCCTACCATCTATGACGGCTACTTTACAATCCCATTGGATTCACCCACGAAAACCTACGATCATCAGGAATTAAGCTGGGATGCTGCTATAAACATTGCAGTCAAAAAACATACATTGGGTTGGGTGATGGAATGGGAACTGGACTTAGAATCCTTGGGTATAGCCGAGGTAATAGAAGGAATGAAGCTTCTAACAAATTTTCGGAGAAAACATCCCCAATCAAACCAAAGTGCCGATTGGTTACCCAACATTGGATTAGATTGGGAAACCTATGGAGAACTGGTTTGGGAATAAATTCTGATTCAACTGGACACACCAGAGTGAATTCTATATCTTCCAAACGAATATACCATCCTTTGGAAGGTTAACATGAATCCTACATACCAAACGCTAATATCACAATTAGAAACGGTTCCTTTTATTCCGGTTGTGGTATTGGAATCGTTGGATCACGTAGATCCCCTCGTAGCAAGTCTGCAAGAAGCTCAAATCAACATAATAGAAATCACATTACGAACCGAAGCTGGTTTAAAAGCCCTCCATCGTATTCATCAATCTTATCCTGATATACTATTAGCAGCAGGCACCGTAATAACGCTGGATCAACTTAAAGTAGTTATGGAAAGTGGAGCACAATTTGCCGTAGCACCTGGGTTGAATCCTACAATTGTAGGATATGCATCCAGCAAAGATTTTCCGTTTATACCTGGAGTTATGACCCCGTCTGAAGTAGAGCGAGCGTTGGAATTGGGATGTTCCCTTACGAAATTTTTTCCCGCAGAAGCAGCAGGTGGAACGGCTTATCTGAAAGCGCTGGCAGGTCCTTATGATCCGCTGGGTGTACGATTTATTCCCACCGGTGGTATAGATAAAAACAATATTGCCGCATACACAAAATTAACCTCGGTTTTGTGTTGTGGGGTTTCCTATCCTGTAAAAGCCGAGCTGATCCGTGAACATAAATGGGAGGAAATAACAAACCGATGTTTGCACCTCCGACAGGTTTTATCTGATTAACGGTTATTTCACACGCAAAGGAGCGTTCTAATATGCATATTGCGACGTTTGGAGAAATCATGCTTCGCTTATCCACACCTAATTTTCAGAAATTGATTCAAAGTATTCCTGGAAATCTGGTAGCAGAATTTGGAGGTGGTGAAGCCAATGTAGCAATTAGTCTCGTTCAGCTCGGTTGTGATACGACTTTTATTACTGCTCTACCAGATAGCCCTATAGGTAAGGGTGTTGAGGCAGAACTTAAAAAATATGGTGTTCATACCGATGCGCTTATTTTTCTTTCTGACTCCAGGTTGGGAATCTATTTTGTTGAGAGTGGAGCAGGTGCTCGTGGATCTTCGGTTGTTTATGATCGAAACGATTCTGCGATTGCTCAGGTGTCTGCGGATCAATTTGACTGGGATCAGCTTTTATCAGGAAAGCAGTGGTTCCATACAACCGGCATCACCCCTGCTCTAAGTGAATCCGCATATAACAATGCGTTGCAGGCAGTTATTTCTGCTCATTCCCAACAGATTCCTGTTTCGATTGATTTAAACTACCGCAAGAAATTATGGAAATGGAAGCCGGATATTTCTCAACAAGAATTGGCTGGCTCTTGCCTTCGCGCAATGCTTCCTCACGCTAGTTTGGTGATTGGTAACGAGGAAGATTTTGCGAAGGTACTGGGTTTGGAAGTAGAAGGACAAGCAATTGATCAAGGACAACTAAATATTCAGGGATATCCCCAGGTAGCGCGCCAGGTGATTAATCAATTTCCTAACGTGTGTTGGGTTGGGATTACCCTACGGGAATCCGTGAGTGCCAGCCATAATTATTGGGGAGGGATGTTATACGATCGGGAGTCCGACAAGCCGTATTTTGCTCCTGTTAATGACAAAGGAGAATACACCCCCTATTCTTTACTTCCTATCGTTGATCGGATTGGGGGTGGGGATTCTTTCGCAGCTGGATTAATTTATGCTTTAGGAGTAACAAAAAAACCTGCTCCCAATGCTATTGCATTTGCTGTTGCGGCTTCCGCTCTAAAACATACAATTCCTGGAGATTTTAATCTTAGCTCAATTGATGAAATCGAAGCATTAGCGAGTGGGAAATCGGGTGGTAGAATTAGTCGTTAGCATCTAGAGGGGTATGTGGTATAAGATGCAGTACAGATCGCTGTTTGGATTCCGCAGGTAATTCATATGAGTAAAGAATTCCATTAAACAACGAGCGCGTGGATACCTGACAAGCATGCCATTCTTCCCACACCCGGGTTTTTAATCCCTTCCAAAGTAGTAGACTTCCTTCTGTTACTCGGAATTTTCGGGATTTCTTTAGTATCATTTCCATTGTCCCTACTGCTCGAGTGAGCACTACATCCTGCGTAGGTTCTGCTTTACTATTGCCATCTTTCCATTTCAGCTGCTCTAACGAAAAGCGTTTTTGTAGCGCTTCGTAAAATTCCAGTTTCCGTTGCGTCACATCACAAAGGGTTATGGGATATCCAAAAATCATATGGAGAACAATTCCTGGGTATCCCCCTCCACTTCCAAAATCCATCACGTTTTTATCTTTTAAATAGGATTCTAATCCAGGTATCATCACAAGGGGCAACAAGCTATCCAACAAATGATGCACAACCCAATATGTATACGTACACGAAGCGAACAGGAATGTATTGGTGTTCCATTCCAGTGAATACCGGTAGAATTCTCGAATCTGCTCATCGCTTTCGGATGAAAGGGGGATCCCCCACCATTTTAGAAATGGAATAAGGGATTTAGTTGAATCATCAGGAATCGCTGGGGTTAAGTGGTGTAAGTACATAAGTAATGTAAAAACAGAAAATCATCTTCTCTATGAATGTCTATTAATTTTGTTTTGGGGAGTAAAGGATGTTTATACCCACTCCCTTCAATTAAACCCGGAGGATTGGCATTCCCTACCAAGAAGGGACAGATAGTTAGATAGATTTCATCGATAGCAGCGGCATCAAGAAACCAACCATTTATTCGGCTTCCACCTTCTAGAAGGATTCGAGAACAACCTTGGCTAGCCAGGAAGGAACGAATTTCATGGGGATGGTAGGATTCTTCAGGAAACAAGTGAACCTGTGCCCAGGATATTCGCTGTGCTTTTTCCTGATTGCTTATAGTAGAAGGTGCACAAACGAAAATGGATCGATTCGGAATGGACGTCGCATTCCCTGGCGGAATCTCTAAAGAACGACTCAGGACACATACAGCAGGATGATCGGGTTTTCCATGTTTCCTTCGATCCTCTAAATGCTGGGGTTGTCGGATACGAAAAGGAGGATTGTCTGTGCGATAAGTTCCCGCACCTACGACTACTACATCATGCTGGGAGCGTAACCAATCCATCCGGATTTTATCCGATTTATTCGTGAAACGGGGCGAACGGGCTTCACCATCGGTTGTTTTCCCATCCAAAGTCATTGCCATATTCAGGGTAACGTACGCTTGAGTAGGTTGCATCGATGTTACTCAGACTTTCCGTAGGTTTTACGATACAGATCTTCTACAATTTGATCAATATCATCTTTCCCAACCAGGTCAAAATTTATTCTTTCTGAAAATTTCTTATACAATTGATCGGTAAAGTATTTGCGCTTTCTTCCTGCTGACATGAGATTCCGATCAATAAAATAATACCGATAAAGCGTTGCGTCATGTCGAATAACCAAATTGCGTACCATGCGGAATGCTTCCCGATCCTCCCGAATATCTTCAAGTAACAATAAGATTTTTTTGTCAATATCCTTCCGAATAAATCCTTCAATGATCCTTCGGATGGCAGGTGTTGAACGAATTTGTGTAAGTAAATCATCTCCGGATTGCAAGGTGATATTAATATTAGCTTTTCGTAGCTTTTCTACCATATCAAACTTATTATCCTGGATATATACATCCACCCGCTTTTCCATCCGCTTGGGTTCTAAATCACGAAACAATTCTTCTAATCGTTCAAAATGATCCTGGGCAGCTCGCATAAAAAAACCGACGTTGGTCATAAACTCAACCGTGCCAATGGGAGCACTTCCTTTAGGATATTCCCGTTTGGTTACAAAAACCATTTTATGAGTAAGATCCCGGTTGGTAAGCATGCTTTCTTCTACCACGTGACTGACTATAAACTCTTTGAATTCTTTGGATAGATAATTATATACGCGTCGCGGCATTTTTATACTATTTCGGCGAGCAAATCCTTCCATACGAGCGGCTAAATCTACTTCCTTACCGATATAAGTATGATCCAAGCGGTTCCCACCTAAAAAGATCTCCAAGCATTTTCCTACATTCATACCAATACGACACTCAATCCCTCGATTGATTTGATACCGTTTAAGCAAATAGTAATAATTTAATGCAATCTCCATAGGCAAATCTACATAATGGGGAGCAGCAATCTGTTCTGGATTTGGATTATACGACAGCAAGCTGATACGCATCATTTTATTCCGATGCTCCCGCATAATCGTTTGATACACATCTTCCTGAGCAATATTGATATTGCGTTTCTCAAACATATTATTTAATTCACGATTGATAAACCGAAGGGCTAATGCAATATTCCAACATAGCAGAAAAGTCCGTTCTGTAAGTTCCTGAATCTGTTCGGATTCATTTTTAAGATCCAATAACGGATCTAGCGTAACCATTACTTGGTCTCC
>CAYPZJ010000262.1:0-7483 GCA_964414635.1 uncultured Spirochaetia bacterium | reverse complement strand
CACGCCTTCTATCCAAATTCCGGAACTTTTTTTAAAAGTGTGCGTAACATCAGTTTGTGACCAATTACTTTCATTCGGATTAACAAAGGAAAGATGGTTTCAAGCGAGCAACCCAAATATATAAGGACAACAGCAATGATGACCTATGTGTAATCAAGAATACCAAAAAGAATTAGAATTACCTTGCTCAACAGCTATTTCTATATCCATAGGGCTGTATTGCGTTTGTTATATGAAGTCAGAGGTCCGAGGGTGTTTTTTTCTGCCTGTATATACCCACTTGAAAGTGGTTTGACATTTTGTTGGGTGTCTGTGGCGCTTTGCGCCACAGACACCCATGTCAAAACTGAAACGTTCAAGTATATAAACCTATTCCACAGGGTAAACGAATTGATTAACATTGATGGTATCGATGAATCCGGGGTTAATCACCTTACCAATTGCAAGTTGCTCATCGCTATCGATGATTTCCATCATTCCAATTTGTTTTGTCTCCAGGGTCATGGGATCTAAATGGGAGGGTTGTTGTATTAGATAATCCACCGTAGAGCGATCGGGTAGAATATATAACCGGGTTCCCGTTTCCATGGCTTGCAAGCGTCCCAGGTTTATCACGCATTCATCACCCCATGTTTGAATAATTCTCCCGAAAATGGGGGTATTTTCAGCAATTAGATCCGCAATTTCCATGGTTGCGTTGATGTAACAATCGTTCCCACCATGGGAGACGGAGAATCGTTTGAATTCAATTCCATTATCGATATTGGTAATAACCACGATCAACGTTACATAATCCACGGCTTCCTGGATTTCCCCTTTTATAATGAAATCACCACCGAGACTACGTGCTCGTCCCAACTCATCGGTAATTACTTCATCGGGCATCAATTCCACAGCAAGATTATCTTTCTGAACCATTGCAGTAAGCAGCATATCTTTGATGGTCCGATTGATATCATAATGTATTGTATGGTTGGGATCTTCTGTAAAATTGGAGATGACATAAATGGGTAAATCCTTGGCAACATCGTATTGATGAAGGTTGTATGCTCGCGAAGGTAGTCGTGCAACAACCCGCTCATAATATTCAATATCCCTTCGAATTTCTTTGTTACGGGGATCAATATCTTCGATGATTTTTAATTCGAGCAAATAGTGTTCCAATTCGCCACGCATACGATAAATATCACCCACTTTTTGACGGGTTTGGGTATCCAATGGATACAGGCGAATGCTTCGTTTATAAAAAAGCAATGCTTTTTCTAATTGGTTTTTCTCGAAATAGAAATCACCTAATCGCTCGTTTGTATCTGCCAATCGCTGACGGAGGTAGTGATCTGGATTCAGTCGTTTGTCGAGGACCGCCGCATCTTCACACCGCCATCGTAACACTTCATCTCCTTTATCCAAATTAATTCCACGAATATAAGTTTGCAATGCTCGTTCCAACGCGTCTTTACTGGATGCTAGTTTTTCCAGTGCAATCCCCCATTGATAAAATAACAAGGAGTTGTATTTATCCAGTGTTGTCGTGAATTGAAGGATATTGGCTGCCTGCTCCCATTGCTTTTGTTTAAAATACAATTGGGAACGAAGACGTAACGCCGGTTGATACGTGGGATAAAACTGCAAGCACAACCCCAGGTGTCGATCCGCATTCTCATAATCGCCAGTTTGATAATAATAATTCCCCATTTCATAATTCACTAAATAATTCTGAGGATCATTATCCCGTGCGAGATGCAAATATTGATTTGCCATTGCATATTTATTTTTATCCATATAGCTTCGCGCAATACGTAACAAAGGAACGACCGTTTTTGGGTTGATGTAATACGCTTCGGAATATTGAATGATGGCTTCGGGGTATTTATTCAAGGCAATATAAATATCCCCATAAATCTCATAGGAAAGCGGATTTCGATTATCCAGCTTAACCGCTTCACGGATATACATTTCAGCGTGTTCCAGCTGATTAAATTTAATTTTTGCTTTGGCTAACCATTGCAATGTTTCGATATCTTCTTTTCCTAATGTATATGCCTGCTTAAAATAAGAAATCGATTCATCGAAATTTTCTAACTGATAATAAGCTTGACCCAATCCCTTAAAACAGTTTTTATAATAAGGATTTAGTTCCAAGCCTTTTTGAAAGTATGCGATAGCGTCCAAATAATTTTGATTCGCCAACGCATTCATTCCGTTTGAATATTCCTGATACGCATTCGAGGTCTGGTCGGTTTGCGCTCCGATCGAAACGGGTAAGACACAAAGAACCAGAGTAGATAGTAGCACAATAATAAGGATGCGAATAAGATTTCGCATGCGAAGATAAACCGTCATAGTTCCCCTCCTGAATCTGACGTAAATTAGGGTCGTATTTGCATTAGGATACATCCTGCAAACGGAGAAATGGAACAAAGTGAACCATTTCTTTTATTGTTTGTTCCCATGAATCTTCATGGGTTCGTTCAATGATGAGTAGCTGCTGTTCTGCATCCCCAAAGGGCATAATCAGTTTCCCACCAATTTCCATTTGATTACATAACTCGGTAGGAATTTCATTCAGAGCAGCACAGATGATGATTCGATCAAATGGCGCATGTTTTTCCATTCCACGCCAGCCATCCTGATGGTACAGGAATACATTAAACTGTTTATAATCATAAAGGATACGCCGTCGTGCTTGATGGTAAAGTTCCTCTATTAGTTCCAGTGAATAAACGGCTTTGGCAAGCTTCCCTAACACAATGGTTTGATAGCCGGAACCAGTTCCAATCTCTAATACTGAATGATGTGATTCCACATCCAAGTATGAAACCATCTTTGCAACAGTAGATGGGGCGGAAATTGTTTGTTGGTATCCGATTGGAAGTGAAACATCTCGATACGCCTGGGAATACATACTGCGCGGCGTAAAATCCTCCCGGGGGATTCTTGCCATCGTTTCTACCACAGCAGGTTTTACTCCTGGTAGATGGTTAAGTTGGTTGTAGAGTTCCTGAGAATAATGATATGTCATAGTCACCTCTGTGCCTATTGAAATGGCGGAGTTCGCAACAGGCTTTGCTAAGGTAAAAAATATTCGGTCTTATCCAATCCAATCATTTCATTGGTTTGAACAAGTATTTCAACCTCTCGATAGGGTTTAACCCGCTTATCACCCGCAAACGTATAATAGCTTACCAAATACAAGTCTTCTTGCTTATCCCGAATCGTTTCCGCAAGTTTAGCTAAATTGCCATCGGTTCGTTCCAGATAGTATTCGCCACCGGTTTCTTCTGCTAATCGTTTTAACATATTTGTAGCAGGTCCTTCTGTAAAGGAAATCACATAGATTGGAACATAGTTCGCTTTTGCAAAGTGGATACATTCATCGATCCCCACCGGAGTGAAATTGATATCTTTCATATTTCCTTCGGTAAGAATCACAACCGCTTGTTTATAATTATCCTTTTTATTCACATTGCCAATCGCATAATATAACGCCTGTCCGAACCCTTCTCGCATATCATAACCCTGAAACGCTTCCACTTTATTCACGTCCTCTTCTTGGAGACGTTCCAATGGGCTTTTTTCGAATTCCATGAGGGTATACAACGAATTGAGTCGACCCGTGGTAAAATCCTGTAGTAGGGACGCGGAATTACCATCTACTACCTGAACCATATCCAAAGAATGCAAATTTTCAAAGAATTGACGGGCAAATTTTTCAATGCGATCAGCATGGGTTTCCATATAGGGATTGGTATCCTTGACAAAACTAAGTGCAATTTTATTGGATACCGGTTGAAACTCCCGTACCGTAACATCTCGGATAGGATATTTATCCTCAAAAACCTGGAAGTTATACCCTGTAATACCTCGAATATGAACTCCCGTTTTAGTTCGTACCCGAACTTTATGCGTTACGTTTGGGAACCCAGAAAAATACGATTGCTCAATATCAACAATAATATTCGAATATTTCAATTTCTCAGGAAGATAGAGGTAAACCTGGCGGGAAACACTATCCAAGAGTATTAGCTCTCCATTATGATCCACTTCTGCATCCAATGGTGCTTTTACCTGCTGATCGGGTGTAAAAATTTTCTGAATTTCCCGATTCTTCAAGTTCATAAGGTAAACCCCCGAAATCTGATCGGTGAGTAGCAGTGCGTTTTTATCCTCTGCAATTTTAACCATAAGTGGTTCTACCCATTCGGGGTCTTCGATTTTATCCTGGTAGATGCCATCCAAATTAAAAACCCAAAGACAATGATTTTCCAGGTCGCATACATAAATCAAATCATCATGACATGCAATGGACGTAATCGTTCCGAACCGATCATTGGTTTCCCAATTGGGAGGGATATTCGCTAAAAAATTGCTATCGTTATCAAATTTAACAATACGATTATTCCCCGAATCACAAACATAGATGTGATCATTTTTATCGGTACTGATTCCCCGTGGACCATATAACAATCCGTTGTCGGAACCACTTCCCGAAAAAGATAAATATCGATTATTTGCAAGGTCGATTTTATGAACTTTATTCTGGGAGTAATCGGTGACAAAAATGCCCTGTTTGGAATCAAACGTCATATCATATATATTTCCAAATCCTATTTCTGCACCCGAAAAGGAAGTTTCCATGATACCATTGCTATTATACACCCATACACTACCTAAATTGTAATCCACAAAAAAGATTTGATTTTCTTCATTGGAGTAGACGGCTTTCGGAAAGGATGTATAAATGGTTGTGTTGGGTGGTTTTATACTAAACGAAGTTTGATATACAAAGGGTCCGGGGATCTCATACGAGGAATCAATCGATCGCTTGAACATGATATTATCCAGTTTTAATTTGAAGACGGGATCCATGTGTCCCAGCTGTTCCACCCGTTTCCATTCCGTGAATGCATTGTCAATATATCCCGCATAATAATATGATTTAGCCAGCCAGAGTCGTGCTTTTTGAAAGTCTGCATCCTCAACTAACGATTTTTGGAAATGCTCGATAGCAGCAGTATATTGGCGCATGTTATAGTGCAGCATCCCCTCTTTAAAATATTTATTGGCGAGCATATTTTCTTTTTCATATAACATACCCGTAGCAAACAGATATCCAACACCGCTTATAATCGTTAAGATCAGGGCAATAACAGCCACCCGTATCCAAGTTTTCTTCCCTTTGGAACTCATAGCTCCTCCCTTTCACATAAGGCATAAGGCATCACTGGAATCTCGTTTTGAGAAACGAGTCCATCCCCTCCATCGGCATTTCTGATAAAATATTTAGCACAAATCCCGCTGGAATGAAATATTTTGGTTGGCAGGATGAGCTCCTGAACCCAGGAAAACATCGCTTTGATTACTTTTTAAGACTATCTTGACTCTAGTACCTAGTTAGACTACCCTATACCTAAGTAGAGGTGCATCATGAGTAATGCGATTCAGCGGTTGTTTGTTACTGTTTCCCGAACATACGAGCGGATCAATCATATTCTAACCTTTGGAATGGATATCCTTTGGCGGAATCGAGCTGCCAGATTAGCCTTGCAAAATCCAGGGACTACTTGGCTTGATATCTGCACCGGAACAGGGGAATTGGCAGCGTATTGGGTAAACCATCGGGTTTTAACCATCGTAATAATAGGATGGAACAGCATTTAATCATCAACAGGAATCTACCATTTTTTAAATTCGCACCCGGCTCTTGGATCGACTTTGTCGAGTGAAAAGGTGAGCAAATAAGTTTTTAATCAACTGAAACATTGAAATCCTTTCTATTCCCTCGTTTTCACTATTTTTAACTCGTTTCATTAAACCAATACTGCAGTCATCCTGAGTTCTCGGAAGAATAAATCCCCTAATGTTATCTTCCAATGCTTTATGTACTATATCCAAAGGATTATCATTCAACCACTCAAGCATTTGAATCGCAGCAGGCGATATTCGTTTTGTGTTTCTTTCATATAGACTTTCAGCAGGACCATCCGACATTAGTATAAATCCTTCTTCATTTGTTAGTTTTCCTTTTAACAGTTGTAAATGGTGTGCAGCTTGGTTACCTGTTACAAAATACGTTGAATTGATATATTCCCCATTCTCAGGAAGAAAGATAGGTTCTACCACATCTTCTTTTTGTATACCAATAATTCCGTCTCCAATTTGCCCAGCCAAATAGTTATTCTTGCATATGGCAATGAAAAGTAAAGTACAGGATAGTTCTTTATAAGGGACGTCCATATCTGATGCAAATTGATTTACAAAAGATTGTAAATCTTCTACTATCTTCACTTTTGCCTTTGCCCCATCCATTTCATTACAAATCTGATGGAACTGCTCACCTAAGTAATTCACCATGAATCTAGTTACTTGCTGAGCTCCCAAATCAGAATACTTACAAGATCCTGCACCATCAGAAAGAACAACAACATTGACATCATCTTCATTTTCCGCTATATGCTGGTGTACTGCATCTTGACATGGAATATTTTTCAGAAGGTGTGATTTGCCAGTAACGCTGGTGCTAGTTGCTTGCCATGTCATTCTACTCATAATGAATCCTCCGATTTTTCAATTTATAAATCTGATTATGTATGGACGCATGATAATATTCTTACCATGCATCCACCTTTTTTTATCTAGACTTCGGTTTCAGCCCATCCAGAAATACTCGGTAATGTAATGCTTTCACCAGGATTAGAATTGGATACTTGGGAAATACTTTGAGATAGCCATTCAAAAAATTCCTGAAATCGCAATCCTTTAAGTCGAACGGGTGGGCGCTTTGGTGAAAATGATGCCAGAACATTTAAATCTGCACCGTCGCCAATACCAATCGGAAAAATGGTTAGTTTTTTATCCGTAACCATTTTTGAAATCCGTTTTGCTGCTTCGATATGCTTTTGATCCGTTGGATATCCATCGGTCATTAAGATCAACCATGGTTGGTAATAATCCACACCTGCATGTTGATATTCCAGTTTTCGTTCTTCCAGTTTTTCAATAGCTAATTCTACACCGGAACCTATACTTGTACCTCCCAGCTGCAAATCAAGCTCAATTCTTGGGTATCCATAGGTATCAATGATATATTCAGGATTATTAAAATCCATCATACATTCAGCTCTTCCCGAAAAAGATACCAATGAGATCTCAGCAGAATATTTAGCAATTTCATCTTCTATGATAGCTTTCATAAAATGTTTAATCCCTTCATTGAGTTCCTCAATTGGGACTCCATTTACATTTGGTGGTGCTCCTAAATTGGGATCTCCGCTCATTGATGGGCTACAATCCATACAGAGACAAATAGGTACTCTTGTAGTAGGATTTTCAACCAAATACTCTTGCCGTAAAATCAGATCTTTTGAAGTGGTCTTTGTTAAAGTGTCTTGCATAGTAAACTCCTTCGTTTTGGTAATTGATTTATATAAAACAGGGATCCTGTTAGTTTTTCGTAATCCAGCATCCATAGTGCATCAAAAAA
>CAYPZJ010000261.1:0-7527 GCA_964414635.1 uncultured Spirochaetia bacterium | reverse complement strand
CGTGAAAGAATTTCTGAAATTCGGAAAGCGGATTACCATTCCAATAATCTAATTCTAAACAACCCATAAATTGATTTCTGGGTTCAAAAGGGTTACCGTTGTTTTCAACCCAGTCTCCAAAGCCACCAGCTAAGGGAATCAAGGCGACTTCCTCGACATTAGCAATTGCATATTGATCGGTCACACCATCTCCATTACGATCCTTAACAAGTTGCTTTGCTTTTGTTATGAAGTCTTCCCAAGAAGAACACGTAGTCAAATTAACACCGTTTTCATCCACAATAGATTTTCTATAGTACATCACCGTAGGATCAATAGAAATCGGAAAAGCAATTAACTCACCGTTTTTACTTGTTGCAAAGCTCATTGAAGGCGTTAATAGTCCAGCACCCTCCCTTGGTCCATTGTATGGAGCCTTTGATAAGTCTGTCAACCCTCCATCAGCATAGAATTTTGCCAAATAGCCTGCGTCGAGTGCCTCAATGTCATTAGCGCCGATACCTGCTGCAAGTTGAGTTAGTACTCTGTTATGATGCCCACCAAAATCTGCTGGTTGCAAATCAATGACTAGATCGGGGAATCTTGTCTTAAAGTCTGGTAAATTGATAATTTGATTAAAAGCAGATTCCAAATCATTATAAACCCCAATAGATATTTGACTTACTTGGTGTTCTGACTGGGTGTCCTGTTCTTGGTTTCCTCCAAATACAGTTCCAACCATGATCATGATAAGAAGAACCCCTAAGTAGATTCGTTTCATATTTTTCTCCTTTTTTATAGAAATCTCTCTCTCCACAAATTTTCTCACATGCATTTAATAGTATAACAAAATATATCCAATACAACCAAAACACTTGGGGATTTTATGGAAATAGAGATAATTCGTAGTTTTTATTATTTATAGGGAATGGATTGTCGGAGGTAGTTATAAATAGATTTGATTGTAGATTCTGCTTGTTGTTTTTTTTTGTTGACAATACTATCCATGCATTATTCCTAATTCCATAAGATCTCTCTATATCTAGCGGTTATATATCCTGTATTTTGAATACCATCATCAATGCAATGGCACCAAAACTATTTGAAATACGAGCGATATTTCCCATATCTGATTTACCTCCGGTATTATTCATTCCCATTGCCCAAAGTAGGCTAAAGAAGTTCTCAATCTGTTTTCTTCAATCCATCCACATCTCACCCAACAGACTCATTTTGAAACAGTTGTCATCCTTTCTTGGAAGATAGAGCAAATGAACCTGTTTATATCCCTTATCCCAAATAATATCTTTATCTCGCAGTCCCACTGTTAATAAGCGTGCGCCTTTTACATCCTGACGCTATTATTGAAGGTGGGTTTCTATTTTTGTTATGATTCTTCCTAAGTAGCCTTTCTATTTTTACTGAAGGAACCTTGAATTATTTCATAAGCAAGAAAACGGCTCCTAAAAGTCTTCTTAGCTAGATAGGATTTTTACATTGATATGTTACAAACTAAAAGTGCTAATTTATTTACTTTCTTTTGTTGGAGTTGTATGATTGGTGATATGTTCTAGGAATTGGGATGCTAGAACAGCTCGATCAAATTGCGAAACGAGTGCTAACGAGCGTGCAGCCATTTCCTTATGCGTTTTAGGATTGGATTTCAGGTAAAGAACAAACGTATGAAACTCATCCAATTCGTCGTTTCCTATTTGAATACCAATTCGATTTTTTTCAACTCAGGATCCAGCATCACATCTTGGAGTAACGAGAATGGGAAGTCCTGCTGCCATATATTCATAAATCTTTACTGGAAAACAAGTCCGACTGAGTTCACCTTCTATCCGTGGCGAGATACCCAAATCAGACTGTCCTAAAAGATAAATAACATCCTCATAGGCTGTATGTCCTCGATAATCAATATAGTCATCTAAATTCAAATTCTCGATAGACTTTTCTAGATACTCTTGTTTAGGTCCATCTCCCATAACTAGAATTTTAATATCATCGATGGTGTTTTTCTTTAATAATTCTGCATAAGATACAAGCAGCTTGATATTTTGAAATCTTGCCAGAATACCTACAAATGCTAACGTAAATGGTCGGAGATGTATGCCAACTTCAGAAGGTGTAAAACGGTTTGTTTCCACTCCATTAGATATTTGTATGATGGATGTATGTGATTTTGCTTGAATATGCTTTGCGAAACCGGGGGTTACAGTTGATACAAACGATGACTTGTTGTATACTGTTTGTTCCATGCGCAACAATAATCTACCCAAAAAACTGGATCGACTTATCGTTTGGCTATCAAACAAGGCTTCTGGAAAGGTATCTCGAATATCTGCAACATAAGGAATTCTTCGAATTCGTGCAACTCGACTAATCGCTACAGCTAATAGAAATGGAGGGGATGAGACCACGATTACATCTAGCTTGGAATGAACCAGCAATTTTATAAAAACTGATAGGGATAATAATAGTTCTGTAAAAGTACGTACGAGCACTCCCTTTTTATTTGATGCTGTTTGAATTAAACTTCGATATACGATTACGCCTTTTGGTGGCTTATATTTTGGTGCTTGCTTGTGGTTTTCCGTGAATACATAAACCTCATGACATGCATGGCGACTCCACGCTTCGGCGAAAGTACGCATTCGGATTGAACCAGCGTTTTGTTTTGGTGGAAAATGCGTACAGACAAGTCCAATTTTCATTCGTTCCTCAGCTCCATTCTGGTTGACCGAATAATAATAAAATAAGGAAGCAAATGCAAAAAATCTGTGTGTTGGTGGTTTGGATGAATCTCAAAGTAATGAGCAAACAATTAAGACAACCTCTGAGGAATAAAGCATCGTTGCGAGAAGCGAATCGCCGAAGCAATCTTTCTTATTAAAGAGGGATTGCTTCACTTCGTTAACAATAACCTTGTTTTTGATTCATCACTATGAGATTCACCCGTGGACGTTGATCGGACAACCTAATCGTGTGGCGGTATTTGATTTATTATTTTTAGAATTGCCATCCGCCGATTCCCGCGCTATACCACCCCCAAGATTCCCCAATTCATCCTCTCCGATTAGAAGGCGTCAGGCGTCCTAATTATCGTATCTTTCCTGTGGGAGCTTACAGAATGTAAATTATCTTTTCTGACATCTAACTTTTTTTCCTTGCTTTTTGGTGTAATCTTCTATACATTTTAATGAGTATGGTTTTCGACAATGGAGTACTTTGAAATTTGAGGAGGAACAACCATGAAAATAAGGATGTGGGTTCTATTGTTAATGCTAGGCGGGTTCTGCTGTTTAATTCACTGCGGCGGATCAGATGAGGGGACGACTGGGGAAGGGCAGGATCCTGCCGATATCCCCTTCCAAGAAATTAAATTGAGTGAAGGGGTTGATCCATCAGTTGTAATGGAAGCTGATGTGGCAAAATATTTGTTAGAACAACTTCCAGAAGGGAAACGCTGGACCGTTGTTGTCGCTCGATTTATTAATCCTATCACAAGAGCACGGGATGCTAAGTGTCAGGAGCTTCAGGAAAATATGACCGACGTAACACCCCCAGAAGGGGTTGCAGTCATTCCTATGGATGTTACACAAGAATGGATCGAAGATAATGATGATCCGGATGCTCCTTTGTTGGATCTTAATGCTGTGAAGCTAATTACAGACAATTTTCATGCGAATGCATTTTTATTTGCAGATGTGATTGGATCAAATGGTTTTTTTAATGCCTATCTTGTAAATCCGGAAACGTTTGAAGTGTATGCAGCATTCACGAATCGTAATTCCACTAAACTGAAAACAATCGCTAAGGATATATTAACGAAAGTTGGTCAAGTTGGGGGGATCGCTGTTACCCCTTTTTCAACCCTCGAGCCCAATGGCAGTCCTCAAGATCGCACGGCTGGCTATTTCCATATGGGTACCATTTCAGTCAACGATGCATGGGGGTTCTCTCGGATTTTCACCACCTATTTGGCTAATTTCCGCTCTAGTGCAACTAATCCTTTTGTGATTCATCCGCTGATGGTGGAAGAATTGGGTGTGGATGCCGCTACGTTGTCGGAAATTGATAGTGCGAAAGTGTTATGGAATAATAATAAAATCTCTCATTTAGTGAATGGGAACTATTCAGTCGACGCGAAACAATTATATGTTCAAATGGGGAAAATAGCAGAAGGGGAAACCGAAGATATCTTTAATGATTCCCTTAATTATCGTCATCCTGCAATGAAAGCACAGCTAGCATATATTATGGGAGAATATGCTCAACGTCAAATTCGCCAGCAAGCGGGAAACCTGGATGAAATGTTGGCAATTGCCAATGAAGCGTTGGAATACAATGATAACTCCCTGAAAGCTTTAGAAGCCATTACCTTATATTATTTTACCCTCGGTATGGAATCAGAATTGCTGGACGCTGCGGAAACGTTGAAATCTAAAGCTACACTACTGCAGGACAGCGATGTTCAAAAGATCGCAGATTATTATCGAGTGGATATTCTGTATCGAAGGGCTCAAAATGCAAACGAACCCATGGAAATTACATATGTTTCTGATAATACGGGGCGTGGATTTGCTGGCGTATACGATCGTCCCCTTTTAGAAACAGTAGATAAGCGGACTAATTTTTATGGGGATAAAGGATTCAAAATCCCTTCGGAAACCGGAAAGATTCTTGCTAGTGTATCGTATTTAGAGGGAGAGGAGTATAAAGATTTAGCATTTCGATATTCCATGATTATCGGACGGTATATGTTCTATGTACATAACTGGAATGATTGCCGTCGCTTTTATCAACGGGCACTTAAACTATTGGATTACAATCAGAATTTTGAGAAAGGCTATTGTACAACCCGAATCGCATTAGCCAAAATCTATGGTGATACACGTAATTTTGCAAAATCCATCGCAGAATCTGTTCAGGATGAAGTAGAAGCTGATGGAGAGATAGATGCTTTGGATCTTCGTACGATTACGATGATGTATAATATGATGAATCGTCCAATAACCGATGCGATGAATTTGATTGGTCAAGCCCGTAACTTTTTAAATGAAGCACAGGATAATCCAAATTATAACCAAACCTTCACGGAATTGATGATCGCTGATGCAGAAACAACTCGATATATGGCATTTTACCTGGCGTTGACAGGAAATCCAGATGGCGCCGAAGTACAGATGGGCTATGCGGTTGAATCTGCACAACAGATCCCTATTCCAGAAATACGAGAGATTGTATTGGATATACTTACAAAGGAAAAGGATAATATAGAGCGATTTAAACCTCCTATGAAACCACCTTCCAGTTAATAGCACAGGGGTGTTGCGTTAGGAAAGTCAGGCAACACCCTAGTTAACAGCGTCGCACAACTATCGGAATGATTCGCGTAGTTCTATGTAAAAGAAGTCTTTTCGGAGGGATGCATAAGTAATTTTTCATTCTTCTTTGGATGTGTTTTGAATACGGGGTGTTGTTGGCTAGTTTGGTTGATCTATATTTTTTCGGTGTGATGGGGACGATGAATTTAGGAATTATATTAAGCTATGCTGACCCTATTTTCCACTGGATTCATAGAAAAAATCCTTCATGCAAAAACCTTTCCTGACTTTGAAGCAAAAAAAGCATTGGTTTCAAACTGGATTGAAAGCATAACATACTCCACCCAAGAAGTATCAGCTATTAAATTATCCTTTCTCACCTTGCTTTTCAGAGATATTCTTGGGTATGTTCTCTATGGGTCACAAAAAGAATTTCACTTAAAGGAACAGGAAAACGTACCCGGAGCTGGGAGCGTAGATTTTGTCCTTGGCTTTTTCAATGGAAAATCTGATATCCAAGTAATAGGGGAGTTGAAAGAATTGAATGCTGATTTGGACAAACCACAAATCGAACGAAAAGAATTGAAATCTCCAATAGAACAGGGTTTAAACTGCCTTGAAAAACTCCCTGAAAATGCCAAGTTCCTCATCGAAAGTAACATGAATGAGATCAGGCTTTACAAAAGAGGTGTGACAAATAAGTGTGAACGCTTTTTCTTTACTCCGCCAGCAAACCATCCCTATGAAAATGTAAAAAGTCTTGCAAACGACATGGAGTTGAAAGCGTTTATTTATCTGTTTTGTTATGAAAATCTCATCGCAGAAAAGGGAGAAAGCAACACTGAGAAACTATTTAAATACCAAATTGAAGAAGAAAAACTGGTTGAACAACAGTTCTATAATGAATACAAATGTGTTCGACAACAGCTTTTCCATCATCTACTTGCAAACAATAAATCCTATACAGACGATAAACCCAAATTGCTTTCTTTAACTCAGAAACTACTGGATCGGGTTATCTTTTGCTGGTTTTGTGAGAATTGCCGTGAGCAGCTTTTACCTCCAAGTATTTTACAACGACTTATCGAAGATGAAACTAAAACTGAGTGCTACGATGAAAACGGAACGGCTATCTTTACGCAAGTGAAAGGATTGTTTGAGGCTATAAACTCGGGTAATCCTATTTTCGGGATAGAGAAGGGGTACAATGGGGGACTATTTAAGACCGATCCCGAATTGGACAACCTTGTTATCCTAAACCATATCTTTGAGGATATTGCTAAACTTTCCCGCTATGATTTTGGTAATCATGAAATTTTGAATGTTAACATTCTTGGACATATCTTTGAGCAATCGATTTCGGACTTGGAGGAAATGAAAGCGGGTTTTGAAGGGGAGGAATTCGATAAAAAAACGAGCAAGCGCAAAAAGGCGGGTGTTTATTATACTCCTGAATATATTACCAAATACATTGTAGAAAAAGCGGTGGGTGGTTGGCTTGCGGATCGATTTGCAGAATGCGAAAAGCAGTATGAAAAATGGACACCTGACTTTCGGAAAGTAGATTACCAACACCTTAAAAGCGATTATGAAGCTATTGAAAAAGAGCGTCAACGGCTTATCTATACAGATTATCAACAGAAATTGCAAGATATAAAGGTGTTGGATCCGGCTTGTGGAAGTGGCGCATTTTTAGTGCAGGCTTTTGATTACTTATTATCTGAAAATAAACGTGTAGTAAATATTCTAAACCAAATTTCTTGTCAACCTATCGTATGGAACAACGATCAATATGTAAAAGTGATTCTGCAAAATAACCTATATGGGGTGGATTTAAATGAGGAAAGTGTTGAAATCACTAAACTCTCTCTTTGGTTGAAAACAGCGGAACGTAATAGAAACCTTACTGAATTAGATCATACGATTCAATGTGGTAATAGCTTGATAGATGATCCCAAAGTTTCAAAGGAAAAAGCATTTGAGTGGAAAGAAAAATTACCAACTGTCTTTCAAAATGGTGGGTTTGATGCGGTCATTGGTAATCCCCCGTATCTTAATCTCAAACGTGGAATGCTCACTAACGACGAAAAAAAGTATCTTTCAAAAACTTATCAAACAGCTTCTGGGCAATATGATGCTTTTGTTATCTTTATGGAAAAAGCGTTGATGCTATGCAGGAATCTAGGTTATCATACTTTTATTGTTCCTAAACCTGTGT
>CAYPZJ010000260.1:4850-7554 GCA_964414635.1 uncultured Spirochaetia bacterium | reverse complement strand
TTGACAAATAACATAGGATGACTTTGTACTTGTTTCATCAGTATGAGATTCATCCATTAATCATGATCCAAATCAAATTCAAAAACAGTAGATAAGAACTGGTATGTAATTCTTCCTGTGACACCCCAGATTCGCTCATGTTCATAGTAGAAATCATAATTATAATGATATGTTCCTCGGTAAGAGATACGAGTACGTTTGCTATAGTTTTTATCTAAAAGGTGATCCAACGGTACTAAAAAGTAATATTCAATTTCATCTTTATTGACAACAGGTTTAAAAGGGTGTGAAACACAACCAATAAAAGGTTGAACTAAAAAATC
The DNA here is from genome assembly GCA_964414635.1 of uncultured Spirochaetia bacterium. Classification (GTDB taxonomy): domain Bacteria; phylum Spirochaetota; class UBA6919; order CAYPZJ01; family CAYPZJ01; genus CAYPZJ01. The sequence goes on along the minus strand of CAYPZJ010000260.1, from coordinate 7,231 downwards.
AGTGACGGTATAATGTTGACTCAGTGTACCTAGCACTTCTATTGACTTCCGATTCATTCCTAATTCTTCCTCCACTTCACGGTAAGCACATTCCAAATAACTCGAGTCTTCCGGATCACGTGTGCCTCCAGGAAAAGAAATATCTCCCCGATGGTGACGTAAATTTTTCGTTCGTCGAGTATATACAACATGAAAACACTCATCCGGGATTGATTCAACCAATAGGATCATCACGGCTGCTGGACGATAATTGTTTACAGGAAGGGTTTCTATTGGATGGTTAGCACAAGCGAAACGAATTTGATCCTTAGTTTGCTGAGCAGCGTTTGGAGAATGAAAGTCTTTTCTATTTTCGGTTTCACCGAATCTCACCGTATTTATCCTTTGAAAACAAGATCGGTTCAATCAGTTTGAAATAGTTGTTGTGCAAGTCCTTGAGCTTCTAAAGAATCCAGCAGCGCAGAAATCGAATTGGAATGATGAAAATATGGAATTTCAGCCAGTACGGGAACCGCTGTAAATTGTTCGATAATTCGTTTGTTTTCTGCTTTAGCTGGTTGGACTTCACCGGAGCAATCATTTAATACTATTCCCTGAATGGGAATTCCCCGTTGGGTTAAATAGGCTATGGATAATAACACCTGATTGATGGTTCCCAATCGGTTTTCTGAAACTAAAATAACAGGTAAATCCAGTACAGCGATGATATCCGCCATCGTTTGTTGTTGATTAATAGGAACCAAAATTCCTCCCGCACCTTCAACCAATATCCAGGTAGCGGATTGCGCCAGTTGGTTTGCATGGGCATGAATTCGATCCAACGAGATGGTTATCTCTTCCTGTTCCGCTGCCAGATTTGGACTGACAGGGGGTTGAAATGCATAAGTGTTTATGTCGGATAAGGATTGATCTAACTCCAACTGTTGAAGATAACTATATGCATCGGGAGGATATCCCCATTCTTCTACCCCTGTCTCTATGGGTTTATAAATCTTGAGCCAACGTTGGGATGAAACAAAATGTTTTGGTTTTAACCGATTTAATAGATGAGCAAGACAAAGTGTCACAAAGGTTTTACCAACATTTGTATCCGTCCCTGTAATAAAATATCCGTTTGCATTATGCATAATGAACTAATTGTAAGGGTAATTCATGGGAGGAGTTGAATGATAATAATTCAGGTAGATCTTCTTCAAGGGACAAATATGAAGGGGGTGTTGAAAAACGCAAATCCAATATCCTGTTCCAAAGGGCGACCGCAAGAGTCACCCCAACAAAGATCGAATGATTTTTGATTTTTTCAACACTCCCATGAAACCTTTCCCTACATTAATTCTTTTAAGGGAGTGGTCTTGCGCCTACCCCCGGAATGAATCGTGCGCTACCCCAAAAAGTGATTTCAACACGTCCCATAGTAATTCTTGTAGGAGTCGACCTTATGCCGACTTAACAATAATCCTATCTTAATAGTTATTACACCGCCTAAACGAAAAAAGCATGGAATGCAAAACTCATCCCATGCTTTTTATCAGGTCGAAAAAAGAATCCAGAAATAGCCGATCGAGTTAGATCGAACTGGATTTAATAGTATCGGAGATAGGTTTTTACTTCACTAAGATAGAAGCTCGTTTCATAATTCCAACGATACCATTCACGTAAGCGATCATCACTTGTATCGATATAGTTACTAAGACTAACCGTAGGTATTAAAACTAATCGCAACTCGCCATCTGCATTGCCACGAACAATGGATACGTTAGAGATTTCAGTAAGATAGCCTTTCCCTTCGATGGTTTGAGTTTCTGATTGCCCATCGATTTCACGAGGGTAGGAATAGATTTCCGTTTCTTGAACTAATGCATAGCGATACCATGCTTTTTTCAAGAGATTTTCGACAATTTCATGAGCGATGTCTTCGGTCCCTAAATCTACAAAGATTGCACCATCAACATTGATATTTTCTTGGGACATGAGGTGATATTTCGCTGTATCATCCAAAGGCAATCCATCGTTAAAATCGACGGTTGCGGCCAAAACGGATTGACCATACATAGATTCTACTTTGATGGCATCTTCAGGGATTTCAAACCCTTCGTAGTTTGCATTTTTTGTTACGGTCAGATTGGTAATGGTTCCATCTTGGAATGTAACCGAGTAGGAAAAACCATTCACAAAATATCCAACCATACTTTGCAATTGGGCAACCAATTCATTTTTTTCTTCATCCGTAGGTTGCGCCCCTTCCAATGGGATAACACTACCAATAGAAACTCCAACGGGGATGAATTTAGAAATATCCACTTGAGGAGCTACATCAGCACCGACTTCACCCTCTGCTCCACCACCAAGGTTTATAGAACCACCGGCTTCAACGTTTACTT
>CAYPZJ010000260.1:0-4750 GCA_964414635.1 uncultured Spirochaetia bacterium | reverse complement strand
CACCTTCTGCTCCAGCTTCGCCCTCTGCCCCAGCTTCACCTTCTGCTCCAGCTTCGCCCTCTGCCCCAGCTTCACCTTCTGCTCCAGCTTCACCTTCTACACCAGCTTCGCCTTCTACAGATCCCTCAACACCAGCTTCAATATTAATACCCGCTTCAACATTGATACCAGCTTCACCCTCAACAGCGGCTTCGCCTTCTACCCCCGCTTCTGCTTCAGCGTTGACTTCGCCTTCGGCACCAGCTTCTGCTTCAGCAGTGGTTTCACCTTCATCCGCTTCATTTTCAGCAGCTTCTTTACGTTCTTTGATTGCTTCTTCATCTTCTACAAAGAGGTTGAAGCGATATCGGGCTTCCACATCGGGAAGACGATAGAAATATAATAGTTTAAATTCGTCAATATCCACGTACCCGCCACCGTCGCTGTCTGAATAGGTGGTGAAGGTGAACACAGGAATAATGGATAAGACGAGTAGAAGACTAACGAGCTTTTTCATAGGCTCTCCTTTTTGATTGATTAAGTTCTGGTTTGGTAACGACCCATCCCTAAATAAGGCATGTATCGATCAATTCACCTTAATGGGCTTCATGGATCAATGATGGCATCCCTAATGCAATATACTCAAAAGCAATTAGCTCGATCCCATATGCTGTTTCCAGAAACTAATAGACATACCGCGTTCGGTCAAACTAATCGGTGAGTATAAAATGCTTCTTAATTGTCCTCAAAAGCTTAACTATAAAGTCAGCTTAACCACTTTAAATATACAATAAAAAAAAAATTGGTCAAGATCGGTTCGATTCTCCCCGATCCAATTTTTTATCATATAGTTTAGGGTTGAAAGTCTATTAGCAGAAAAAAATGGCTGTTTTTACGTTCTCCGATTCCCTTTTTTTTTCAATATACCTTCTTTACCGTTCTATTTTTTAGAGAGTTTTTCCAAATCATTGAAAACCTGTGCGTCATTGCGAATGGACGTGAAGCAATCTCTTTTCGGAAGGATGCTTACTTCGTCGCTTCGCTTCTCGTAATGGCGAATACAACGATTAGGAAAAAATCTCATTTGGTGTTAGGATGACATCCCAATTTTGCTTGTTTTAAGAAAACGACGAAAAATTTATGGTTTTGTTGCTTATTCAAATAATACCGATTTGTTCCCTGTTCTATCATCCAAACTCAATAAAAAGACCTGACAGAGACCAAAAGAAAAGAATTCTGATCTGGGATGGTTTATGCTTGACGTTTCTACCGCGAACCGTTTTAGAAATTGGAAATGCTGCGAGAAAAAATATTGTATTTTTTGGGGGACTATATTATATTAGGACTATAGGGAGAAGAATCTCGCCTCTCCCCATTGAATAGAGGACATACGATCAGTAAAGTTGGATTCTATGAATCAAGACACCAGGCGAGGGATACATTTTGAACGTAACCATTTTCAAAAAACTGCTTACGTTCCCCTTTTTTTTACCGAGAAAATCATAGCACTGAACTTTGAGGACGCGGTGAAACCAAATTCTGAAGCATTATTACATAAAAATACAAACAATTGGGAGCCCTCATGTTTGAAGACTTAACGCCACGAGCGAATAAGATTATCTACAACCTGGCACAGGAAGAAGCCAAACGATTGAATCACCATCAACTTTATCCTGAACATATCCTCCTCGGCTTGATCCGTGAAGGGGATGGGATTGCGGTAAAGACTTTGCTGAATTTAGGAGTTGATTTGAATGAACTCCGTTCAGAGATTGAATCCTCCATGAAAAAACGTGGAGGCACGTTGCTCATGGGAGAAGTGCCCCCTTCACCCCGTATTGAAAAGATCATGCAATTGTCCGCAAAAGAATCCCGCTTTATGGGACATAATTATATTGGTACTGAGCATTTACTGCTAGGCATTCTCCGGGAAGAGAGTGGAACCGCAACATTGATTCTCGAAAGTAAAAATATTACAATCGATAAACTCCGCCATGAAATCCTTCGGTTATTAGGACAATCCCCTCCAGATTTTAAGACACTCCAAAAAGATAATCGGGTTCAAGCCAAAACGCCGACGTTGGATGAACACAGTAGGGATCTAACAAAATTGGCACAACGAGGGGAGCTGGATCCCGTTATTGGTAGAGAAAAAGAAATTGAACGAGTTGTTCAGATTTTATGCCGCCGTAAGAAAAATAATCCCGTTCTCATTGGTGAGCCTGGTGTTGGTAAAACCGCTATCGCAGAGGGATTAGCCCAGAATATTATTAACGGAGACGTTCCCGAAACGTTGTTGACCCAGCGCGTAGTCACTTTAGATTTACCTTCATTAATTGCAGGTACAAAATATCGGGGAGAATTCGAAGAACGATTACGCCATGTTCTTAAAGAAATCAAAAAAGCCAATAACATCATTCTTTTTATTGATGAATTACACACCATCATTGGGGCAGGGGGAGCAGAAGGGGCGATTGATGCAGCCAATATGCTTAAACCATCCCTGGCACGTGGCGAAATTCAATGTGTAGGGGCTACTACCCTTAATGAGTATAAAAAATATATCGAAAAAGATGCGGCTTTGGAACGACGATTTCAACCCATACATGTAGGAGAACCAACGGTTGAACAAACGGTTACTATTTTGGAGGGATTGAAAAAGGGATATGAAGTCCATCATAACGTTAAATATCGAGATGAAGCGATTCGAGCCGCTGCGGTTTTAGCCCATCGCTATATTTCTGATCGCTTTTTACCCGATAAAGCGGTAGATTTGATTGATGAAGCAGGGGCTCGCGCCCGGCTAATTAATTCAACCCGACCCAAAGAATTGATTGATTTAGAAAAGGAAATTACCAACATAAATCAGAAGAAAGATGAATATGTACGGGATCAGGATTTCGAGAAGGCAGCCGAAATGCGGGATAAGGCAAGTGAGTACCGAACCAAATTAAAACATATGACTGAAGAATGGCATCAACGTACCAGTAAAGATGCACCTCGGATTACGGTGGATGATCTATGCTCAATAGTATCCTCCACAACAGGAATTCCCATAAATCGTATTCATGAAAATGAGCAGAAAAAATTACTCAACATGGAAGAAGAGCTACATAAGCGTGTAATTGGACAGGATGAAGCTATTAAAACTGTTTCCCAAGCGGTACGTCGATCCCGAACCGGATTAAAATCTCCAAAGCGTCCATTGGGATCGTTTATCTTTCTGGGCCCTACCGGTGTAGGGAAAACCGAATTGGCATTGACACTCGCGGAATTCATTTTTGGGGATGAAGATGCGATTGTGCGGATGGATATGAGTGAATTCATGGAAAAGCATTCGGTATCCCGTTTGATTGGTTCCCCTCCAGGCTACGTAGGATATAACGAAGGAGGTGAGTTGACCGAACGGGTTCGGCGCAAACCTTACTGCATTGTTCTTCTGGATGAAATAGAGAAAGCCCATCAGGATGTGTTTAATATTCTTCTGCAGGTTATGGAACAAGGACAATTATCCGATAACCTGGGGCATACCGTTGATTTTCGAAACACGATTGTCATCATGACAAGCAATGTAGGTACCAAAGATATAGCTAAAGGGAATTCGTTAGGTTTTGGGAATGATGATATTACTTATTCTTATGATAAAATAAAAGAACGAACCTTGAATGAACTCAGAAGGGCATTCAATCCTGAATTCCTAAATCGACTGGATGAAACAATCGTATTCCACCCATTAGGGAAGGATCATATTGGAAGAATTGTGGAACTGATGCTGGATAAATTGATTCGACAATTAGAAGAACGTCAGATCCGAATGGAAATTAGTACGCAAGCAAAAGCATTGCTGGTGGATATGGGATATGATCCAAAATATGGTGCACGTCCCCTACGGCGTACTATTCAGAAGGAGTTAGAGGATCCACTTGCGATTGAGTTGCTTAATCAATCGATTGGAGACAATTCGATCATTCATGTCGATGTTGAAAACAATACGATCGCCTTTCGGTTTGAAAATTTCACCAAATCAGAAGATACTGATGAGGATGATGAAAAACCGAATCAAGAAAAAACCCAGGAAAATATACTGTTTGTATAATCTGAATCAGTCTTTGAATCCCATACCCGAGTAAGAACTGGTGCCAGAACTGCTCATTCCACTGCTTATCGTACTCCTACTTGTGTTTTCCGGTTTTTTTTCAAGCTCGGAAACATCCCTATTTAGTCTCCCTAAAACCTATCGTACTACCTTACACGATAGCAAACAAAAACGTGAGCGTTATATTCATCGCTTACTTTCTAATCCCAATGAATTATTGGTGACCATCCTCTTTGGAAATATGTTGGTAAACATTCTGCTTTCCACGATATTGGATAGTAGTAGCCAAGATATGGCACTCCAAGTGCATCCTGTTCTACGTACCCTGATTACCGTATTATTCACAACCGTACTGATTATTGTATTTGGTGAGATTTTACCTAAATTAATTGCAGTACGATATCCGAAAACCCTGGCACGTGGATATGCCCCTATCCTACGGGGTTTTCAAATCGTTATTTCACCCATCCGGATCTTATTATTGCATTTTACCGAGTGGATCGTAAGCAAATTTGCTAAAGGTGAAGAACATCATTTTGTTTCCGAAGAGGAATTCCGAACCGCAGCGAAAATAGGATTTAAGGAACAGGTGCTTCCTCGTGAAGAGCTCTTTTTGCTTGAAAACATCATGGAATTTGCAGATCTACAAGCACGCCATGTCATGACACCTCGTAC
>CAYPZJ010000259.1:0-7570 GCA_964414635.1 uncultured Spirochaetia bacterium | reverse complement strand
GGGTGAATTTACTCTGCTACAAGCATTCTTGGAGAATCCCGGAATTGTCCTAACCCGAGAAAAACTTCTCAGCCAGCTGAATAAGGATGATCAATATCTAACCGATCGTATCATCGATACGCATGTAAAAAAAATTCGAAAAAAGTTTGATGATATTGAACCCGGGTTTAATCCTATTGAAACGGTACATGGTTTAGGGTATAAACTAAAAGAAGATCTATAAATTATCCTTTCTTTTTAAATACTGCATACATAATAAGCCTTCCGTCCTTCCGCCAGCGTTGTTCATACAAGGTAGGGCTATATTCTGGATATTGGAACACATATTCGGTGGTAAAAACAGGATGAAACCGTCCATCCTGTTCAAAAAACAGGAGCATCCACGCGAAATATTCTTGATGATCGGTTGCAAGACTCACCGTTCCTTCAGAATGAAGCGTATCATATAAAAGATTGATAAACGAGGGTTCCACAATGCGATGCTTAAGATGTCGCCGTTTAGGCCAAGGATCTGGGAAATTTAGAAAGAATTGATCGACTGTTGCGTGAGGAATCATTTGTTCCAAAACTATTCTAACATTGCCTCGTATCCATCTCAAATTGGTTAAACCCGCACGGTGGGTTTTCCATACCGATTTGGTAACTCGCTTCCCTTTTATCTCAATTCCCATAAAACACACATCGGGATGCTTCTCAGCTTGATACACCAAAAAATGACCATTTCCAGAGCCAATTTCAATTCGGAGGGGTTTGTCACTATCCGGAAATCCATCGTGGAACCATTTCCCAGATGGATCTTGCTCCGTTTCTGTCGGATCAATCACATATGTATCCCAAACATCTTTAGGGACAGGGATCACCTTCTTCATATACATTCACCTTTGATTCATTGATACTCACAAATGAGCTAAATAGAATCGCATAGTAGCGGTCACATGTGAGTTATTATTTTCTAAAATCCCTCTCTTCATAACAAAAGGAAGTTCAATTCGTAATTTGTTTTCCATATAGATCCATAAATGGTTTTATCCGTATGTGCATGGAGCAAAATACATATTCCCCTAATTTAAGGATAAACCTCGTTCGTACTTGATCACAAATGGAAATTAAACTCAAATTCAAAGGTTTTTTCGCCGAGTGTTAAAACACACGGCTATCATTCCAAAGTCGACATTCGTCGACTGACACTCTAATAGCCGACGTAGGTCGGCTTCGAGATGATAGCCGATGATTTCAATCATCGGAAAGAAGATTTCTATTTGTAACCAATTACCCTCGTTCGTTTATATAGTTGCAAAGGGTGGATAGAATAAGAAATCAAAAACACCGCCCTTCATGATTCATCCTAAATATACTAGCTTTCAACCCATTTGACAACATTTTTGAAGGGTAATACCAAGTAACGACCATTCTTGAATTTAAGATTGGTTATTCGCAAGAGGAAATCATGAATTACCTCCACATTAGATTCGGATAAAGATATTATATGGTATACGATGTTTTCATTGCCAAAGGATGTACTTTTAAGTATATTAATGGAGTCACTGGATTACCCATAACGATGAGTCTTGTGATAACCTACAAGGGGGATGAGATGAATATTTCCTCAAGTTTGAAAATGGCGATTCGTATTTTATTATACATGGTAGATCAAGATACCGATCGCTATATTCTGAGTGCGGATATTGCAAAAGATCTTGGATTTCCAAAGGACTACCTATCAAAAATTTTAGGGCAATTAGTAAAAAGCCAACTCCTATTCGCAGCCAAAGGAAAATGGGGAGGATATGCATTGGCAAAAAAACCAGAGGAAATTAGCTTGTTAGATGTACATGAAGCCATTGAAGGGAAAATACAAGTGAATGAATGCAACAAATCTAAACTTGCATGTGATATGTATATTGATTACTGCCCCATCACCGATGCCTATGATCGCGTGTTTGAACAAATCCGTTCTCAATTACATACCGCTAAGATCCAACACCTCATCGATGAAACCAATGTGCGAAGGCAACAAGCCGTATAAAACAAACGAATTATGTTACAAATTCGAATTGTGCTGTAAAATGACGCAACCGATCCGGTTCATAGGTAAACCGAACGCCTTTAAGAGTATCTCGTTTTTTAAACACTTCTAAAATAACTTCTATAACATAATCCATGTGGCTTTGAGTATACACACGCCGAGGAATCGCAAGCCGTACTAACTCCATAGGTGCTGGGATTTCTTTTCCTGTAGTGGGATCTTTCCTGCCAAATGCAATGGTGCCAATTTCACACGATCGAATTCCACCTTCCAAGAATAACTCTATCGCAAGCGATTGCCCAGGATATTGTTCCAACGGTATATGAGGTAGAAAACGTGCAGCGTCAATGAAAATAGCATGCCCACCTGGTGGTTCAAATATGGGAACACCTTTTTCTGAGATATGATTACCTAAATACGCTGTAGAGGTGATTCGATACTCAAGATAATCTTCGTGCAATACTTCTTCTAATCCGATCGCAATCGCTTCCAAATCTCGTCCAGCCATTCCCCCATAGGTTGAAAATCCTTCTGTCAGAATAAGAAGGTTATTAAACTCTTTCGCGAGTTCGTCATCATTCAATGCAATATATCCTCCAATATTAACGAGCGCATCTTTTTTCGCACTCATAGTACATCCATCACCATACTGAAATATTTCCTGTGCTATTTCCAATGCTGATTTCTTTTCATAGCCCTTTTCCCGCATTTTTATGAAATAAGCATTTTCAGCAAACCGACACGCATCAAAAAAGAGTGGAATCCCATATTTGTCTGCGACATCCTTTGTTCGTTTAATATTTTCCATGGATACTGGTTGTCCACCATTGGCATTATTGGTGATGGTCATCATAATAATAGGAACATTTTCCTTTCCAACCTTTTGTATTAGTTGATCTAATGCTTCGGTATCCATATTCCCTTTGAATGGTGCATGCGATAATGGATCCAACCCATCTTTCACCACCAGATCCGGTGCTTGCGCCCCTGTAAATTCCACATTGGCACGGGTTGTATCAAAATGGGTATTATTTGGGATATATTTTCCTTCCCCACCTTGAATAGCAAAAAGAATCTTTTCCGCAGCCCTTCCTTGATGTGTTGGGATAATATGGGAATACCCGGTAACATGTTGAACGGCTTTTTCAAATTTATAATAGCTACGCGCTCCTGCGTAGGATTCATCCCCTTCCAATATGCCTGCCCATTGAAACGTACTCATAGCACTGGTTCCACTATCCGTAAGTAAATCAATTAGAACATCATCGGATTTTACATTAAATAGATTATACCCAACGTTTTGAAGTATCTGCTCCCGTTCGGCACGGGTTGTCATTCGAATGGGTTCTACCATCTTGATTCGAAACGGTTCAATTATTGTTGCCATGGATTACAATCCTCCTTCTAATCACATCACAAAACTTATGGAATCCGAATATACAAATACATATTGCATCCAATACCATAAGTACCATTGGGGTTTAGGGGATTAGCCTTAATGTTATAATTTCATGGGGACGGAATTTTACTTGTATCTGATTATTTTTTATTGGTATGCCTTCCTTTTCTTGTTCCATTATCGTAACACGCTGAACTTCCTTGTAGATATTTGATAAAGTAACATTCACTGTCGTTGATTCCCCGTGGATTTCGTATAAACGCACTATTAAACCTTCTCCTTCTTCTGCTTTTTTGAGTGCACTTACAATAATATGGGATGCATCCAATTGTAGAAAACCTTGTTTTTCAGGTAACTCTGATTCCCTAGCTTGATCACGTATAACCAATCCACGGAAGGGATGGTTGAAATCATATCCTTTTTGATATGCGCGTGCATCCTTCCAATTTCCCTCATGGGGAACCAAACCGTATGCACATTCCCATATCCCTATATCTGATCGGGGATCGGGATCATATCCGGTACGACATAAAGTCAGACGCATGGTGTTCCCCTGTGTATCATGCCCATACTTGCTATCATTGAGTAAACATACACCATACGTATCATCCGATAAATCCATCCACTGCAAAGCAGGTACCTCACGTCCATTCGCAATACGCTCTTGAATACCAAATGGAATCTCATACACCGCACGAGCAGTATTCAAATTTGGGGTAAACGCTACCTTTAACATAGGTGCATCGGTTTCGTAATCCGCAACTTCTCGCCAATCCAACCGTGTGAAAAAATCAATGCGTTCCAGCTCATGATAGACTCGAATAGTTTGGCTTAAAACAGATCGAGCAGGATGATGGGTAATATGCAAATCAGCAAACACAGGACCTATCGCTCCCCATTCTAGTTTCGCCCCTCGTATTAAATGATCTTCACGGCAAATACCACCGATGGTCCAAGAACTCATTGGATGAGGGATTTCCCAAAGCACTTGGAATTCATTGCTATAATACGGTTTCGTCCAAGCAGGATCCAACCGTTTAAACACTTCTTTTCCATTTCGCTTATCCAAAAATCGTTCAAAACACCCCGATTCCGGATCAAAGGAGATTGTATAGAACGCATTTTCAATCTCCCAACATTCCTGATTGACTGCCAACGCAGAATCACACAAACCTTCCTTCAAGTAAAACGTTTTATACCCCAAAGCAGGAACGTTACTAGCTACAAAATATGCTCGATTCCCTACGATCTGTACCGGAACTTCTATCCCATCACAGGAAACCGCTTTCATACGCTGATAATTACCTGGGACCAATTCCACATCCACAATATCTGTTCGTTCCCATCCCATAGGATTAAACACCATCATGGCTAATCCTTCCTGCTTGGTTTCAACCCGGGATGCAAGTGCCCGTAATGCTTCCGTGGTTTCATGATCCGCTAAATTTTCAGCTTCCGTTGCAAGGGCATCTGAATAATCATACGTACATTGTATCCCACTTCCATCCAGAATATCATGAAATTGATTAAACAACGTATGTTCCCATGCTTTGTTCAAATTAGGATAGCCATGATACGGTTGAGCAAGTACAGATGCTACTTCCGCATCAACGAGTTTTGTTTCACACTTTCGGTTGTGGTATTTTATATCATTTTGTGTGGTATAACATCCATCAAATATATAATTCAATTCCCCTCGGACAACCGGAAGTTTGTCGCCTTCCTTTTTAACCAGCTCATAATAATCCGGAACCGAACCAAACTGAATCGTTGGCATGGTTGGGGCTTCATTCATACGGTGAGCACGGTGGTAATCTTCCACCGTCGGTCCACCACCGTGATCTCCAACACCAATTACCAATAGCATATCTTGAATCGTATACTTGGATGCAACTTCAATCGTATCTGCTACGACATCCTCCGGACGTAATGGTTTGGTATATATAGAATTAATAGCTAATACCCGTGATCCATCCATTCCCTCCCACCAAAAAACAGGCTCATTTTTCCCACATCGCATAAAGTAATAGTGCTCTATCCCTGCTTCCTTACATATTTGTGGCATATTTGCGGGATGCCCAAACGTATCCGGTTCCCAACATATCTTAACCTCTTCCCCAAAATGATGTTGAGCATATCGCTTTGCATATAACATTTGCCGAGCGGAGGCTTCCCCTGCCGCCATATTCAAATCCCCTTCCACCCAGGTCCCTGCAACATTTTGCCACTGCCCTTTATTTATAAAGTGTTTGATTTTTTCAAACAACTCGGGGAAATGCGTTTCCGCTACCTGATAGGTCGCGGTTTGCGGATGACAAAATGTCAAATCGGGATACCGTTCCAACAAGTCGGTCATGGTTTTAAAATCACGCCCAATCACATGTACCGTATCTTCCCAATCCCACATCCAATTCATATCGATATGGGCGTGACCGACTACATGAACTCGAAACGACTTCGCCCGTTCCCGTAACGGTTCTAAATCCTTCCGAGCCTGATGAATTGTTGATAAAGCGTTTTGAAGCGCTACTTGTTCCCAATGTGTTTGTCGAAGTGTATCAAGAATAGGGGCAAGGATGGATTCCGAGTCGGGTAAAAAATCTGCAAACACCAGTTCCTGAGAAAAAGAACGCAATTCAAAAATTGATTCTTCCAACGAAGGAAAATGCAATTGCATCTTGGGAATCGATACGGTTCCCTCCTTTGGATGAAAATGTACAGCGATTACATATCGCTCTCCAGGATTTGCTTTGGCGGCAATTTGAATTCGGGGTCCACGCATGTCTGCCCAGAAGCGATCTTTGAAAACTATCTTTTGATTGACATATACTTCCATTGCATCAAAGAATACATCGGAATACACATTTAGTTCCATATCCTTAATAGCAAATCCTTCCACTTCATTCGGTATATTATATTCAGTACGAAACCACCCACCCCCTTTTCTTCCATCAAATGAATAGGGTAAATCGATTTGCTCCCATCCTTCCAGGGATAGATCAAGTAAAAAACCATTGGGCAGATCCTCTTGGATAAAATACCAGGGATTGCTTTGTGCATACGCATGAAACCGTTCAAAAGTCTGATAAATGCGTTGCGATACTTCCAATACAGTAGGATTTGTTTGTTTTGGCATGGTGCACCTCTAATACGAGAATAGGCATGGGGTGTGTAGAGGCGTATAGCCATACGCCCCTACTACACTCGCCATAAAAACTGGGATAGTCTCTTACAGGTACGTTAGAGTGGAAATTCTAAAACAAAAAAGTTACAAACCATTGATTTCTCAGTATATCATTGGTTCGAATTCTATTATGCTTCGGCTTCCGCGTCTTTTATCTTTCCTTCTTTGAGAAGTTGTTCCCGTTCCTCTTCCTCTTGTCCTTTGATCTTGAACAAACGACGAAGGATAGTAATAAACAACGGACTTGAAATTGCAACGAACATAAACACAAACCAGAACATCTCAGGTGAATCCTGGTAAGGTGGTTGTCCCAATACCTCATGGGCGTTGTCAGGAATATACAATTCCAGAAGTTTAGGCGCGATAATAACACCAAGTACAAATTTGGCTAGATACCAGGGAAAATTTACAAACGCCATGTATGTTCCCTCTGCTCCACGAGGTGCAATGGTAGCAATATATTCCATCAGACGGGGTGACCAAATAATCTCTCCAATAGCAAATACAACAATTTGCATGATGATAAGGAATAGGTAGCCATCATACGCGCTGAATCCCAAAGATTGCATAAACGAATTGGGAATCGCCAAAATCATGACCGAGAATGCCGAAATCCAAATCCCCACATTGATTACATTAAATACATTGTATTTCGCCACCACAGGGATAATAAACAAAATACCTACAATAATAATCAATGGATTTAATGCTTGAAGACTTCCCACAATGGATCCCGAATTTTGATACACAGTGATTGTAATACTGAGTACCGATATTATCAAAAATGCGACCGCTGTAAGAAAGATCATTAAACTCATATCAATTTGCTTGGCAACAATCCGAAGAACAATAATCGTAATCACCGCCAGGAATATCAGAATTAAAGGAGCCCATTGGATAATCCACGATATCGAAGCTCCTAACGCACCTGAACCCAATACATTCTTATAGTACGGTACCA
>CAYPZJ010000258.1:0-7578 GCA_964414635.1 uncultured Spirochaetia bacterium | reverse complement strand
AAACACCAACGAGAATTCTTTTTAAAAGAACAGCTGAAAGCAATCAAGAAAGAATTAGGGATTGAAGATTCGCCCCATAAAAAAGCAATGGATGAATTTCGAGCGCAGCTGGATAAAATTAAATTTGATGCGGATGTAAAAGAAAAAATCTATCAGGAATTGGAAAAACTAGAAAATACCGATCCCCATGCCGCGGAATATGCCGTACTACGTAATTACATCGAATTAATCGTCCATCTTCCTTGGAATAACGCTTCTAAGGATAACCTAAATATCAAACAAGCCCAGAAGATATTGGATGAGGATCATTATGGGCTAACGGATGTAAAAGAGCGGATTTTGGAGTTTTTAGCAGTTCGGAAGTTGAATCAGAATGTAAAAGGATCGATTGTCTGTTTGGTGGGTCCTCCTGGTGTTGGGAAAACATCGTTGGGACAGTCCATTGCCCGGGCGATGAATCGTAAATTCTATCGGTTTTCATTGGGAGGCATGCGCGATGAAGCAGAAATTAAAGGGCATCGACGTACGTATGTAGGAGCGATGCCAGGAAAAATCATTGCATCATTAAAATATACCCAAACATCCAATCCCGTCCTGATGTTGGATGAGATTGATAAGCTTGGACAAAGTTTTCAAGGGGATCCTGCCAGTGCTCTTTTAGAAGTGCTTGATCCAGAGCAGAATTCTCATTTTGTAGATCACTATTTGGATGTTCCATTTGATCTATCCAAAATCCTGTTTATCACCACAGCAAACACGCTGGATACGATTCCCCGTGTATTATTAGACCGTATGGAAGTCATTCGGCTTTCGGGATATATCGATGAAGAGAAGTATCAGATTGCGAAAAAATATCTGATCCCCAAACAAGCAGAACGACATGGATTAGATAAAAAACTCATCAAACTTCCCAAACCATCGATTGAATTTATCATTCATAACTATGCACGAGAAGCAGGATTACGCAATTTTGAACGGCAAATAGAACGTATCTGTCGGAAAATCGCCACCCTAATTGCTAAAGAAGAAGAACCTCCCGAGAAATTAAGCCCTGACGTGATTCGGGATTTACTAGGTCCTGAGGTTTTCCCTTCGGATGAGACCCAGCGTAATATCAACCCAGGAATGGTACATGGATTAGCGTGGACGGCATTGGGCGGAAGCACCTTGAGTATTGAATGCATTGCCTTGCCGGGCCGAGAAAATTTTAAACTAACCGGACAATTAGGCGAAGTCATGTCCGAATCAGCCAACATTGCGTATTCCTATGCGCGATCGTTGATTGGAACCTACCCCATCACCCAGGATTTCTTTGAAAAGAATATCCTCCATCTCCATGTACCGGCGGGAGCAACACCCAAAGATGGACCATCAGCCGGAGTCACTATGGCAACTGCAATCTTATCCCTCGCATTGGGACAAATTGTCCCCAATGATGTGGGTATGACAGGGGAATTGACCTTGTCTGGACAGGTTTTTCCAGTTGGGGGAATTAAGGAGAAGGTCATTGCAGCACGTCGTGCTAAGTTAAATACGATTTTTCTCCCAAAAGAGAATGAGAAAGATCTACAAGAAATCCCCGAACACATCCGAAAAAATCTGACATTCCATTTGGTTAGTCGGGTGGATGAAATCTTCCGGGTATTATTCTCCAAGCGCAAATCCAAAAAAAGCTAAACGAAAACAAGTTTACTCCATTTTTCCAATCAAGAGCCTACGAACCATTTTCATATACTCGGATCCACATACCCTACCTATGCTTCGAATGCTATTCCATAATTCTTCTTATTATATCTGCAATAATTCACATTCTTTACCTGCCAATATCCCGCATTAGATCGCATCAACAAGCATAAAGGTAATGGTGAGAAGAAAACCATCTAAAGTAATCTAGAAAGCGTCCGATTCAATGTCATACACGGGAGGGGAGTATGACGATTGAATACACCGATGAAATGAAAGCCTATGTAGAAAACCATTTGATCGCGTATATCGGGAACAAACGACGGCTTATCCCTTTATTAATTAAAAGTTTGGAACGCTGCGATATCCCTGATCCGGCCAAAGCGACCTTCTATGATCCATTTGCTGGAACCGGTGTTGTTTCTAGATTAGCAAAGGGATTAGGGTTTCGGGTTATTTGCAATGATTGGGAACCTTACAGCCAAGTGATTAATCGATTGTATATTCAAACCGATCAGTCCGAGTTAGATACATTGTTTCAAAAATATGGGGGAATGGAACAAATAGTAGCACTTTTAAATCGGTTGGATCATGTGGATGAAAAGGAAGCGTATATCAGTAAGTTTTATTGTCCGAAACATACCCTGAAACCAGATTTAGAAAACGAACGGTTGTTTTATACGCAGGAAACAGGACAACGAATCGATGCCATCCGTAATCAGATAGCCCAGTGGTATGATCAAAAACCCAAGCTTAGTTCCAAAGAAAAAAAAGAACGGGATGCCCTTCTAGCTCTGTTGTTGTATGAAGCAGCTACTCGGGCAAATACATCCGGGGTGTTTAAGGGATTTCATCGTGGATTTGGTGGAATGGGTAAGGATGCACTGCAGCGGATTATGAAACCCCTAAGACTCTACAAACCCTTGTTATTCAATAATTCGAAGCGTCATAAAGTATTTAAAACCGATGCCAATCGATTAACGAAAAAGTTAGGACGTATGACAGAAGTAGATATTGCGTATATCGATCCACCCTATAATCAGCATCAATATGGATCAAATTATCACTTACTTAATACGATTGCGCTGAACGATAAGCCTCAGGTAGAACGTCATATTATGGTTGATGGAAAAAAGAAAGACAAATCCGCTATTCGCAAGGATTGGAACGAGACTCGCTCGGATTACTGTTATAAACAGACCGCTGTGGATTCTTTTTCAGACTTGTTAGAACACATGCAAGCACATTATATTCTTGTTAGTTATTCAAACGATGGAATTATTGATTTTGATACCATGTTAGAGCTACTGTCCCAAAAAGGGAAATTGGATATTGTAACCACCCAATACACCAAATATCGAGGTGGAAAGCAAGCACTAACCACCCAAGTAAGCAACATCGAATGGGTATTAATTGTAGATACTCACCAGGCAGCGAATCCCGCAGATATACTCGCTATTAAACAACAATTACATCAACAGGAATTTTCTTTATTATGTGGAAAAGCAGTGAATTCATTTATGATGATACGTCGTGGATTTACAGATACTCATTCCAGCTATGTGGAACAGTGTTACACAAAAAAATATGGTGCATACACGTGTTATATTCAACTTCAGGATAATCTTAAGATAACAGACACCTGGTTTGAATACGCATATCGAGGACAAACAAAATCCCTACCATTCTGTGAGCTTCCTTTTGATTTACAAACCACTCTGATCGAGGAATTTCGAACGATCACCGATGTGGATAAAGATACGGAACTTCGAATTCTCCTTCAATCTGTACAAGCGTATGTCGATTCAGGAGCTACTCCTGAACACATCTTGCGTTTACTCAATCAAGTTCCTACTCTATTTAAAAAATATAACAACCGAAAGGCGCTGCTGCAATCCCTTAAAATGGTTCAACAGATCTGTCAAACCCTACGACTTATTCAACTACGCCATTCATCTTTAGTAAAAGAAGGACGGTATATTAAACAAATAGGACGGATTCGAGATGTCCTGTCTAAAAAACTAAATTATATTCCACAACAACAGACAGAACAATGGCGTGCTGAATTAGCGAAAGGTATGGCAGAATTCAAAGAAGTGTTTGAAGAAATCCGCGAGGCATCTTAGTGTCCCAACCCGAAACAATAATACGCAGAGCTCAATACACGGGATTGCTTCACTGCGTTCGCAATGACCTTGTGTATACTTGAAAGTTTCAGTTTTGACATGGGTGTCTGTGGCGCGAAGCGCCACAGACACTCAAAAAAATGTCAAACCATTTTCAAGTGGGTATATTATTGTTTGGGAGATCCATAATTGACTTAGTTTAGTTATTTCCCGGTTTTTATACGAAAACCGACTTCTATTTTATACGAACGCAATTTAATATCTTCCTTATTTTCGTTGTAGTCCGAATTCCGCACGTTTGAAAAACCAAAGTCGGCTCCAAACTCACCATGGAGGATAAATCGGGGACCTATTTTAAATTCCAATCCAGACCGAAGGCTCCATCCCCCACCAATCCGATTCACTGTAGGATTTTTATCCAATGAAATATCATCCGATCGCTCGATTAATACCGCTTCCACTAATCCCACTTCCGTGGATAATAGTACATCCATGTATACGCCAATGCCAATATAGAAAAACCAGGGAAACCGAAACTTCAGGATGGCAGGAACACTCATGTAGCTCAGTGTAACCAACCCCGTATGATCTTTATCAAATTTATCCACTGGGATATAATACCCGCGGGTAATGAAAAAGGGTGAAAAATCCAGGTAGATCCCCTTGACTTTATCATCATAAAAAGCGACATCCATTTTTAACCCCGAAGCAAATCCTTTGCGGACAGAGGTATCGGTACTTACATAATACCCAATATCCATAAGGGGTTTGTACTCTAATTTAGCATTGCAAAGCGCCATACCACCGGATAACCCAATTTCAAAGGCAGGTGTTTGTCGTTTTAAATTGAATTGATTTTGTGCTGTACTCATTAGGGGTGTCATGAAAAAAATGAACCCCACGATGAGCACTAAAAAATATCTATGAATGTTACAACTACGTTTCATAATTATTCCCCTATTGGTAATGTCTTTGACCGAGTAATGATCCCACCAAAAATATCCTGAGCAACTTCCGTTCGCCGACGGATATCGCGGTGATTGTCTTCCACCCAAAACGGATGCCAGTTTTCGCATCGTTTTGCCAAACTCAATCCCATGGAACTCTGGACACTCATAAACCCATCATTATCCATCTCCCCATTTCCATCACCCGTATCCAAAGGATCACCTGGGATTAGCCGTGGGAAAATATCCAGTGTTGTCCCTTCATCTTCAACACCAAATTCTACCAATTTGTCCATGGCTACATATCCAGCGTCATAAATATTTTTTGGGACAGGATACCCACTGGCAGCACTACGCCCAGCGATTGCAAAAAACTGGATGTGTGGGAAATTATCCGGATCAAGGATACCATTATTCAGCAACGCTAAATTTGCTGCACTATAATCGTGGTAATCTGGATGACTTGTGTCTAATCCACCGAAATCACCCGCTTTTTCTAACGCATCTAAAGCGGTGGCTTGAGGATCTTCTGCCAGTTTTTCACACATCCCACATCCTTCGTGCAAGCCTCCGACTGTTACCAGTATCTTCACACGGTTTGTGATACTACTATCTAAAAAAGCAAGCAAATAGCGTGTTAACAGAGATCCTCCACTGGAACCCAGCATTACAACATCCTTCCCAGGATTATTCGTCAGCAGATCTTCAACATTACCTAAATTATTATCCACCCAACTTTTAAGAACCCCTTCGTTTAGACTGGCGGATGAGGCAGTATTGGGGTCGGGATACGATTCATGTCCATTATAAAAGGTGATCACATAGTTCTCGATAATAGCATCACCATTTTCATTACCTACACCACGGAGAGCATCGATGTAATCTTGTGTGAAATAGTCAATAGTGTCTTGAACTTCTTCATGATTTTGCGCTCCGTGTACGAAAATCAGTACCGTATTGGAAGGATCCAATTCGGTCCAGGCATCATTAAATGTGTATCCACTGTCTTGGTATTTGTAGACCCCACTGGGAATAAATCCTAATGGGGCATCTTTTTCACATGCGAAGGCAAACGCCATCAACCCTAACATTATAACCACGATCCAATTGCGCATGGTTTTCCACTCCTTTTCGTACTTAACCAATATGGATTTGAACGCATCGGTGAGGTTTACCTATGGTATTCAAATCATTCCCTGGCTAAGTTCAAATGTCATTTAGTTGGATTCAACATAAAGGGGTATGATAGAATGAGGATTAAATATGGATGAGTTGCTGCCCGAAATGTGGAAAACATACTATCATACCCACTTTATTGTCAACTCCACGGTAAAGTATATTACAAAACAGAAAAATATCAAAAGTTTTTTCAGCATAGAAAGAAACCTAACAGGAGGGAATCTATCTGGGAAGATGAGAATGGAAGTACGGCATATCTGTTAGTTAATTGTCAAACCCTTTATTTTTGAGTATAATCATAAGGTATGGGTTGGATTAAAAAAATCGGCACGTTGTTATCAAAGATATTTCTAAGTAGCATTAGCACCAAACTCATGATTTTCTTTGCACTCTTTCTTACTGTCCCGATTATTGGATACAATTTCGGAGAACGCATGCATGATTTTATGCGGAGACAGTTTGAGGATTATTTATTTGATGCCGGACGAATCTCCCGGGCATATATTCATCAACGGTTGGATAGTACAGGACTCCCGCTTCACGATGAAAAGTTTCTACGTGATTTTCGGGAGTGGGTCAATGATTTCAAAGGATGGCTTACATCCCCATTTCGACTTCGTTTACTAGATGATCAAGGAATTGTTTTGTGGGATTCCCACGGGCATTCTAAAAAACGAGTAGATCTGTCCAGTTATACCGAAGTACGCAAAGCACTGGCGGCAAAAAAAGAGCAATCCAATTTTGCAGGTTCTCGCATTTCTCAACGGTTCGGATATGATGAACAGGGCAACCCCATCGAAGCGGAGCGTGAATCTTTTCTCTTCTATAATTGTGCGCTTCCCATTATTATGAAAGGGGATACGCCGATCGGAGTTGTGTATATCACAGCTTCAACAAAACGAATCATGGTGCGGCTTTGGTTGGTTCAGAATGAATTCATTTTTTTACTCATTGGAACCGTGTTGGCTATGATCCTAGTAAATATCTTCTTCTATCGCACTATTGTTCGTCCTATTCGTATCCTCACCAATTTTGCGATGAATATTCAACAGGGGAACTGGATCCCGGGGGATGAGCTGAAGCGAATTCGAACCAGGGACGAAATTGCACATTTAAAAACCACGTTTATGAAAATGGTAGAAGAGGTTCGGGGGAAAATCGAGTTTCTTAAGGGTATTTCTTCGACGATCTCCCATGAATTTAAAACCCCACTCACGGCTATTCAGGGTGCTGCTGAAATGCTGGCGGATGGTGCTTATGAAGAACAGGAGATCCGTACCAAGTTTATCAATAATATTCTTCATGAAACAACACGGTTGAATCGAATGGTCGATGATATTCTGCGCTATTCCAAATTGGAAGAAGCAATCTATCGTTTGGATCTGCAACCCCATCATTATCCAGATTTTATTGAATCCATTCTCCAACAACTGGAACCCATGATTCAATCGAAAAAATTAACAATAAAAAAGGATATTCAACTCCCCGACAATCCCCTTGCCTTTGATAGCAACCGAATCGAGCAAGTGCTTTATAATATTCTATCCAATGCATTCAAATTTACACCCGAAACAGGCACGGTACAAATAGCTGTATGGCAAGATCAATCCCTTGTCTATACCCGTATTACAGATAATGGAATC
>CAYPZJ010000257.1:0-7610 GCA_964414635.1 uncultured Spirochaetia bacterium | reverse complement strand
GAATTCTCGTTGGTGTTTGTCTACTTTTTCATTTATCTGTTTATTAATGGTTTTCTGGATTTTAATGACTTTCAATTCATTTTCCAAATGGATAATGGATTTGCGAATACGTTCCTTCACATCGAAGGTTTCCAGAATTTCTTGAAGTTGCTCTGGTTTTAGATTTAATATAGCCGACGCAAAATCCGCCATCTGAGCAGGTTCCGACACATTCGCCATGGTCATTTTTATCTGCTCAGTAAGCATATTATTTCCTGAAGCCAAATTACGAAGGTTACTAATCAACGTTCGGGTGAGAGCTTTCAGTTCCATATCATTTTCATCGTATTCTTCTTCCTCATGATAAATAACCGCTGCAATGATTTCATCGGTTTTATCGGTCAGGACCTTCCTAATTTCACACCGCTTAAGTGCATTCACCAGTAAATTCGCTCCTCCATCTGGTAAATTCACCTTCTTGGCTACCTTAACTACCGTTCCAATGGAATATAAATCTCCAGCGGTAGGATGATCCATATCTGGATTTTGTGTAAGAAAACATCCAATGTAATTCCCATCGGAAAGGCTTTCCATAATCTGTTGTGCAATCGTCTGATTATTTACTGTTAAGGGGGTAATAATCCCTGGAAAAATAGGACGTCCAAAAATAGGGAGAATAAATAATTGGCTAGGAAGCACATCATCTATTTGTGCTATGTTCGAAGAGATATCAATATTTGTTTCCATGCGAACCTCTATATCATGGTAGGGTTTGATAAAAGGGGGTATTGAAAAACGCAAATGTAGGGGCAGGTCTTGCGCCTGCCCTTTCCAATATCCTGTTCCAAAGGGCGACCGCAAGAGTCGCCCCTACAAAGATCGAATGATTTTTGATTTTTTCAACACTCCCAAAAGGAATCCCACCTGTTTTGTTTAATATTATTCTTGTTATCCTGCCCCACCTTTCACAGTTGCATTTGTAAAAAGAAAAGGGTGAAAACTCGGACACGGGTTAATTACGTCCATGTAGGTATATGAACACATTACCTAACGGATTCGGTTTCGGATTCCTCTCCGTTTATTCCACTCAAATCCGCGCGTTTTAATAGAATGAGATCATCTTTTTCCAGATTCCCCAGCTCCAATGAAACCAACCGCATGGCTTGATTTTTTAACGTGTATTCAAATACATTTCGGACATATCTTCCATTTCCAAATGCCCGACGTTTCTGTTGAATAGCTTGTTCAAAAAGCATATGTAAATCTTCTTTGGCATCCTCCTCCAGCCGATAGCCGTTTTGAGCACAGAATATTTGATAAATCTGAACCAATTCAGTCGCAGCATAATCGGGGAAATCTATAAACGTATTAAACCGGGAACGTAACCCCGGATTGGATTCCACAAACGCTGTCATTTCATCATGATACCCCGCGGCAATCACAACCAAACGTTTGCGATCATCTTCCATCCGTTTAACAAGCGTGTCCACTGCTTCGGACCCAAAATCATTCTCAGTATCCCGATATAAAGCGTAGGCTTCATCAATAAATAAAATACCATCTAATGCTTCATCGATAACCATATTAGTACGAGGCGCTGTCTGACCTACAAACTGTGCCACCAAACCACTACGATCCGTTTCTATTAAATGCCCCCGCGCTAAAAATCCCAATGCGTTGTATATCTTGGCAACAATCCTAGCAACTGTGGTTTTTCCCGTTCCTGGGTTTCCTGTAAATACTAAATGAAGGGTCAGACTTTGGATTGGTAATCCGCGTTTTTCACGTTCTTTCTGAATAGTCAAAAAACTTATCAGCTTCCGTACTTCTTGTTTAACCGTATCCAATCCTACCAAGGCGTCTAATTCCTTGAGACACGCATCCACACTCGGGGCTGGTTCATTTTCTATATTCGTTGTTTGTGATGCTGGTTGTTTCTTAGGGGGAGGTGGTGGGGTTTGATTGGTGGAAACACTATCCTGCTCTACTTCTTTGACTAAATGATCAATATGATCCTTCCCTAATTGATCGATAAGCTGACGCATTCGCACAATTTTGGGATGGTCTTCCGAACCAAACAGGTAAAATGCAAGATTCTGAAGCAATACATCTTCATCCTGGGATATGGTTCCATCAACCCGAGCAGTCACATACGCGACCCCATACAATACCTGCGCTAAATCCGGATGGCGCTTGGCAATAATGATATCTTCGTAGCTGAATTGCGCACGGCTTTGAATTTTGTTTTCCATAAGCCGCTGGTAATTATCCGACCAGTTTAAATAGGCTGCCAGCTGTTGTAAAAATGCATACTCTTCCCGTCCCCCTTTTCCATCAATGTAAATAGCAAATACCGTAACTAAATACACCTCAAAATCCACATCAAATTCCTGGTACTTACTTTCTCGAATGATGCGGTCTCGAATCGAAGGATATCCTTCGGTAGCAGCGCGGATAAAATCAAAATATTTACTCATACGTTGTTCTCGATTGAAGAACCACTCATTGAATGCTCCACCGTTGTACTAACCGTTGAATCGCTATTATTCTTTCTGTGGATTACAGCCTGGATAAATGAAGCGAATAAAGGATGGGGATCGGTTGGACGAGAGCGGAATTCTGGGTGGGATTGAACACCAATATACCAGGGATGGAGGGGCAATTCTGTTACCTCCACCAGATTTTTCCCCATTAAATGTCCGGCAAATACCCATCCTTTTTCCATAAAGGCATCCCGATATTTATTGTTAAATTCATACCGGTGACGATGCCGTTCAATAACGGTATCTTTCCCGTAAATACGATAAACCTGCGTGTCCTTCTCTAATTGTACCATCTGATTCCCCAAACGCATCGTTCCACCCAAATACCGAGTGGCTTTCTGTTCTTCCAACAGACTAATCACAGGATACGGTGTATCACTAAAAAATTCGGTAGAGTTTGCTTGTTCAAAACTCAGTACCGTACGGGCAAATTCTATAACCATGCATTGCATTCCAAGACAAATCCCAAATGCAGGAATTCCTATTTCTCGGCAATGTTGCAATGCACGAATCTTTCCTTCAATACCCCGTTCACCAAATCCACCCGGAATAATGATTCCATCTACATCTTTCAAGGCTTCTTCCATATTCTGATTCATCAATTCCTCAGAAGAAAACCGCACAATATGTACGCGTGCATGATTAGCAATCCCCCCATGTCGAATTGCTTCATCTAAACTGATATATGCATCATTCAATTCTATATATTTACCAATCATTCCCACCGTAACCTCATGACTGGGGTTTCGAAGAATATGTACCACATCCTCCCATTTTTTCATATCCCGAGGACCACATTCCAAATTCAGCTTTTTAATCACAATATCATCAAATCCTTCATTGGAGTATTCCAAGGGGATTTCATAAATGGACGTTTGCACATCCTTCGCTTCGATTACCGCTTCTTCATCCACATCACAAAACAAGGCTATTTTCTCTTTTGTTTCGGTAGAAATACTTTGAGCTGTACGACATAGGATTACATCGGGAATAATCCCAATTTCACGAAGTTCTTTCACACTATGTTGGGTGGGTTTTGTTTTTAATTCACCATGGGTGGAGTTGTACAGAATCAAAGTCAAATGGATATACAAAACAAGATCCTTCCCTACATCATGGGGAAACTGCCGAATGGCTTCTAAAAACGGAACACTTTCAATATCTCCAACGGTACCACCAATTTCTACAATAATGACATCCGCGTTGGATTGCTCTGCTACTTTTAGAATCCGTGATTTTATTTCATTAGTGATATGGGGAATCACCTGTACCGTGCGTCCTAAATACTCGCCCCGCCGCTCTCGTTCAATCACATCTCGATATATTTGACCGGTGGTCACACTGTGAAGCCGGGTCACTTTCGTTTGAGTAAATCGTTCATAATTGCCCAGATCCAGATCGGTTTCTGCACCATCCTCCGTAACATAAACTTCCCCATGTTGAAATGGAGAAAGGGTTCCAGGATCGATATTAATATAGGGATCCATTTTTTGTAACGTGACTTTCAATCCACGTGATTCTAAAAGGGTGCCGATGGAAGCCGCTGCTATTCCTTTTCCTAATGAAGAACAAACCCCACCTGTAACAAAAATAAATTTCGCCATTATGATTTCCTTGATTTCATAAGATGTTCCACCCGGTACAAGTCCTCTTCGGTATCCACACCAATGGTTTCATAATCTGTTTCCACTACGGTGATTTGATATCCATATTCTAAAAAGCGGAGCTGTTCCAGTTTTTCACTCCGTTCCAACATGGTTGGTTCCAATTTGCAAATTTCATCCAGGATATCCCGTCGATAGCCATAAATACCCAGGTGTTTAAAAAATAAGATATCCGGCTCGTTATCCCGATTGAATGGGATGGGCGACCGAGAAAAATAGATAGCATGTTTGCGATGATTTGTTATCACTTTGACCACATTAGGATTTTTAATATCTTCTATTTGTGTGATGCGACGTTTCAGTGTGGTTAATTGGGTTGTCGGATTATCCAAAAATGGACGGATAACCGCATCAATAACAGAACCATTAATTAACGGCTCGTCCCCCTGGATATTGATGTAAAAATCACCGGAAGTCATGGATGCAATTTCTTGCACGCGATCCGTACCACTAATATGATCTTCACTGGTCATCTTCCAGGGAATTTGGTGTTGGTGACAAACCTCTGCTACCGCCTGGCTATCGGTTGCAACAATGATCTCGTTTAATAGCTGGGATTGTAAGACTCCTTCGTATACATGACAAATCATAGGTTTGTCCAATAACGGAGCAATCACTTTTCCATGGAAACGTTTGGACTGATATCGGGCGGGAATAACCCCTATTATTTTGGGTTCCGAATTCATAGGTAAACCATCCTCGGATGGAGAATATAGATGGTAGTTAAGATAATCATTTCATCAAAATTAGCCAATGCGGGAGAACTGGTATGCGACTCTCCATCATAAAAATGCCTGCGGAACAGCGATTCGACCGGACTCGATTCAATCCTCATGAAGAACAAGTGGAACGTGTCATTCACGTAGGATATTATACCTGTCCCCATTGTCAAACACAAACAGCTTTTGAAACCACTGATTTTGAATCCAATCGCAACGACTCCCATACCACCTTTTCATCCGAAGAGCGGATGGTGTTTGACCAGGTGATGCTTTCCCCTACAGACCACGAAAGGGGAATAGCCTGGTTGGATTTTTACTGTTCAGGTTGCAATGCCCCGGTTCGTATTCTTTATAAACAGGTGGAACTTATTGCCAGGCATCAACTTTTTGAACTGAAAAATGTTTTAGAAACGAAAAATGGAGGCTAAAATTCCGATAACTAGGATACGACAAAGGAATTTTCCATGGCAGGCAAAACATATCGTATCCTAAAACGTACTATCCTGATTCTATTGATTATCCTGGGTGCAGGCTATCTTACTTTTCTTATTGTTTTCCACCTCCATTTACAACATACCATGCTCTTTAAACCCATTCAAGAAATGTATGAAACGCCTGAAATGGATCATACCGAAGAAATCACCATCCCCACCGAATCTGGAGAGCAGCTATCTGCCTGGTATTATGACAGCCCCAGCGATACTGTTATCCTATCATGCCAAGGCAATTACGGGAATATCTACCGAAAAGAGCACAAATTTCGCATATTAAAACAATTAAATATAGATGTTTTGTTTTTCGATTATCGTGGGTATGGAAAAAGTCAAGGAACCCCCAGTATAAACGGAATCCACAGCGATGCTCGAGATGCCTATCGCTTTTTGGTGAATCGACTGGGATATGATGAACAACACATTGTTGCGATGGGATTCTCACTGGGAAATGGTCCCGCAATATATCTTGCTGCACAAGAAGAAGTGGGTGCTCTGATTATTATTGCTCCCTTTTCCAGCGTGCGGGATATGGCTGCCCGAATTATTCCTGTATGGTTATATGATATGGTTAGTACAAATCGTATTAATAATACCTATT
This sequence comes from uncultured Spirochaetia bacterium, assembly GCA_964414635.1. Classification (GTDB taxonomy): domain Bacteria; phylum Spirochaetota; class UBA6919; order CAYPZJ01; family CAYPZJ01; genus CAYPZJ01. The sequence goes on along the minus strand of CAYPZJ010000257.1, from coordinate 1,610 downwards.
GGATTCAACAGGTTGAGGAACCAAAGCTATTCTTCCATGGCAAATTGGATCAGACCATTCCTTTTTCCATGAGTGAAAAATTATTTGAAGTGGCAGGGGAACCCAAATACTTTTTTGCTTTTGATACCGGAGATCACCATGTGTTTTTTGAATCCCAGCAGGATGAATTTATTCACCTGGTTTCTCAATTTCTTACACAGATGGGATTCTACACCGATAGGATGATTCAACCCTAACAAGATGGTGGATTAGCAGAAACCCGTTGCAGAATACGATAGAACAGCCTGCTTCCCGTTTCAATTAAATCATCTGGAAAATCGTATTCAAATCCATGTAAGGGCGCCTGTCCTTCTCCTGACCCCAAGCCAAATAAAGTCCCAGGTGTTCGTTGAGTAAACCACCCAAAGTCTTCCGACCACCGTAATGGGGATGTCATGTGAATGACAGGCAACTCCATATCCCGAGCCGCATGTTCTACCATTGCCGATGTTTGTGGATTGTTAATTGTGGAGGGAAACCGTTCCACCCAACGGAGATTTGTATCCAAATGATGCGTCGTTGCATGGGAATTTACGAGGCTTGTAATCCTCTTCTGTAGGGCATCCAACCGTTCATCATTGAATGTACGAAGGGTTGCCATTATTTCCGCATTTCCTGGTGATGTTCCAAATGCAGCATCCCCCAAACGAACCCCGACCACGGTTACCAATTCAAATTCCTCTTCTTTTTCAGACGCATGTTGCAGCTGGGTTAATTCTTTTAGGATCTCACCAGTTGCTGCTGCAGGACTACGTCCTTCTTCTGGAAACGCTGCATGAGATGTCTCTCCCATTAATCGGATGTACACTCCAACTGATGCGGCAGCAAACGCCTGGGGTTTAATAATAACCTGACCTTTCGGATATTTGGGGATATTATGCAATGCAAAAACATAATCCGCATCCAACCGATGGGATCGTTTATCTTCTAATACCGCTTGTGCTCCCATGCCGGTCTCTTCTGCTGGTTGATATAACAAAATCACAGTACCCTGATCCAGTGAATGATGGTGGATCAGGCTGGCAAGTCCTGTTAGGATTGCCATATGCCCATCATGCCCGCATTTATGAGAAACCCCAGCCTGGGACGATTTATGAGGGATATTGGTGGTCTCTAGGATTGGTAATGCATCCAATTCTGCACGAAATAATGTCCGAGGACCGGGCTTTTTTCCTTGGAAAAACGCAGCAATCCCATACCCACCCAAACCAGTTAGAAGTTCATCTGGTTCATACCGTGCAAGAAAATCACAGATCCGCTTGGCGGTGTGTTCTTCTTTGCCGGATAATTCGGGATATTGATGCAGGCTATGCCGCAATTGAATTAAATCCTCAAGATCATACATAGTTCGCTCCACTTATTTAGGTTGTATGGGAAACACACGCAAGGCTGTTCAGATCAGGAAGCGCTGTCCAATATGAAAAATTGTATAGCCTTAAACATTTCCAGTAGTTTTAGCCGTTCTTGTTTATTTCCAAATCCCGCTAAATCAATGATATTTCCTTCTCCCAATTCTGTATCATACCGCCATTTCACACCGGATCGCAATTGTTCCATCTGAAACTGCTCCC
>CAYPZJ010000256.1:0-7613 GCA_964414635.1 uncultured Spirochaetia bacterium | reverse complement strand
AAAATTTGATCGCGTTTGAAAGTAGGTTTTCAACTATTTTAGTTGCGACATTAAAATTTGCTTTAATCCATATTTTTTCTTCTGCCCCTTCAAAATGGATGTGTATCTCTTTTTCCTGTGCAATCGAACGGAATTCTTCTACCACACTTCCTACCACGCCATTGATTCCAACCGGAATCAGTTCATAAAATCTTCCTTTTCGATTATCAATATCATTAAGGCTTAACAACTGACGTGAAAGATATAGCAGTTTCTCACATCCTGTAGCAATGACTTCTGCTACTCGTTGTTGTTCATGCAAAGGAAGCGATGTTGTGGTTTCCAAAAGGGATCGAGTCGGTTGTAAAATTACTGCAAGAGTATTTTTGAGACTATGGGTAATCAATTGGAAAAAGTTATTCATTTCCATATTTTTATCTGCAAGCTGGATGTTCCGCAGCTGATATATTTCTTTTTCCTGGTTGCTTTTCTCTGTTTCCAACCGTAAAATTTCCATTTCCCGGAGCTTTTTATGGACAGATTCTTCGGCTTGCGCTTTTTCCTTCTGCAAAATGAAAATCTGATCAATTAGTGCGATGAAACTGAATAGCACTTCCATTATCGAACCCATATGAACAACAAAGCGTGTAAACCAACAGGTTGGTAATATACCAAACTGCCATGCCAAAAAAATACACCATGCAAGAGCGTATCCCATCCATCCAACGAGAAAAAAACGAGCCGGTCGGTATCCCCGCCGTATTGTCACCACCCCGAGTCCAACCTGAAAGAGTACCAGCGTCACCGCTAATAGTATATATAGAAAAAAGATAATATTACTCGGTACAATCCAGAATAATCCAAACGCAGCTAGACAAATACCAATAAGATAAAAGGATAATTGATTCAATACGCGAGAATAAACACTCAGGTGCAGAAATGTTCGTGAAAACGCAAGCGCTGTGATTAAAGCCAAGGTTGAAAAGAAAATGGTGGGATTTACGTATGAAAATGTGAGAAAGGGCAAGAAAAAATAACCAAAAAAACCGGACATGGAAAGGTATGCAAGAAATGCCGTAGTAACATGTAGAAAATAAAATAAATAACTAGATTTCCGAAACCCTAGGAATAATATAATGTTAAACACTCCTAATAGTAAAAAGAATCCAGCCAGCGTAAAGAATAGACTCACTTCATTAGCGACCCATTCATGAAATATTTCGGGACGTTGAATTATGAATCCAAAATGAAGCGCAGCCGGTGAATGAATACGTAAATAGTATGTGTTGGATTCTCCTTTCTCCAGCTCCAAAGGAATGACAATTTGTCGGTAAAATATTTCGCGGGCGGCATCCGTCTTATAAAGAATATAAGTAGTTGGTTCATTAGATTGAGGGGAATAAAAATCGATAATTACACCCCCATACGGGATCTGATGCAGATACCATTTTTTTTGGGAGGTATGATTCGTTATCGTGAAACGGATCCAATAATAAGCGTTTGTAAGACCAATATCGTGATAGATTCCTGAAAATGTTTTAAAAGCATGATTCCCTTCCCGAACTTCTTGTATCGTTAAACTCCCGTGCTTATCTACTATGTATTCATAAGAAAACGTAATAACCTCATTTAGTTTTTCGGGAGTTAAATCCACATTGGGTTGTGCAAAAGAGAGCACGGGTAAAATTAATAGTCCTGAAATAAATATAAAAAAAGCACCATATTTTATCATCAGGTTTATTATCGAGCTAAACATGCTCCACAATACTATCACATTATAAAAAAATAATGGAACCATCGCAAAAGTCAATGGGGTGATGAACGTGAGTATGAAAACTACAATAGCGTATCGAAGAACAGACAAACCAATCAATACTTGCGCACTTGACAACAAGAAACCTAGTCAACCTGTTCAACAATAGAAACGAAAGGATTTTCGAACCATGAAAACTTACACCCACTCTTGCATTGTTTCTTTGTTCGCGATATCTTATGTTGTTGATGCTAATTATCCCTGAGGAAAGCATAGTATCCAGAAAAGTATTAGGGGAAAATCAACCATGATGACACTAAAACAACTTGCTGCTGAACATGGATTTATCAATTATCATGAGACTGGGGATCAATTAAAGAATTATATATATGGATTGTCCAGACAAGCCTATCAAAAAGGATTGGAAGAACGGCTACATCTTAGTTCCCTTGCTGAACTTCGAGACTATAATAAAAAAAAACGAGCGGCTTTTATCGAGGGAATCGGTGGACTTCCCCCATCGAACACTTCATTAAACGCTCAGTGTATGGGTGTCATTGAGTCTTCTCATTTTGTGGTAGAGAAAATTATTTTTGAATCCCGCCCACAAGTTTATGTCACAGCAAATATGTACCTCCCTAAAAAACGAGAACTTAAAAATCCAGCGATTCTTTTTCTATGCGGGCATCATGAAGGAGCCAAACATCAACCTGAATACCAGCACGTTATCCAAACATTGGTTCATAAAGGATTTATCGTGATGGCGCAGGATCCATGTGGCCAGGGGGAGCGATTTCAGTATGTGAATCCCGAAAATGGAAAGCAACTGATAGGGTGGGGGACAACGGATCATGATTATGCCGGGTTTCAATGTTTACCATTGGGATTGTGTATAGCACGCTACTTTCTACACGATGCAATACGTGGATTGGATTACTTACTGGGTCGAGATGAAGTAGATACCCAGCGAATTGGCGTGACGGGGAATTCGGGTGGAGGAACACAAACATCGCTATTAATGTTGGTGGAAGACAGGATTCAAGCGGCTGCTCCCGGTACTTTTATTATGAACCGAGAATCCTACCAGTGGACTGGTGCTGCCCAGGATTGTGAACAGATCTGGCGAGGGTTTAGTTCGTTGGGGATGGATCATGTAAATATATTAATCATGATGGCACCCAAACCTGTTTGTGTTTTAGCGGCTGCTTATGATTTTTTCCCCATCGAAGGAACCCGCCAAACGGTAACAGAAGCGAAGCGGTTCTGGGAGATGGAAAATCAGGGAGATCGGTTGCAGCTGGTTATTGAAAAACATATCCATCACTATTCTCCAGCATTGGCAAATCATGCAGCAGCATTTTTTGCAACCCATTTTTTTAACGATCCCAATCATTCTGTTACTAAAGACACTCCAACCCTATTTAATCCAGAAGACCTTTGGTGCACAAGTACAGGACAAGTTGCCACAACGTATAAAAACGAAACACGTTTTGTCTTCGATGAGCTTCAAACGCACTTATCGGAGCCGCTCTTTTTTTCTTCAGATAAGGATTCTCAACTTAGTAACGCTCGTATTTGGCTCCAGGAGAAAGTACAAATGAACCGTAGTGCATGCGATCTGTTTCCACGATTTCTGGAAGAATATGCTGCGGCTGGTTTATTGAGCCAGCGGATTTATTATTTTAGTCAATCTAATATAATTAACCATGGTTTTTATCTACAAGCTGCCGATCGACCGCGGAGTAACCACTTGGTACTAGCGATCTGGCAAAATGGAACGGCAGCCTTGCAGGATCATGCAACCATTCTCCTTGATTGGACTCATAATCGCGGATGGGATGTCCTGGTGTTGGATATTTCCGGGGAAGGAGGGCTTCGTGCGAATCAGCTTGCTGCCGCTCCTTATCGAAGTGCATATGGTACCTTGTATAAATTAACGGATGATTTGTTCTGGTTGAATGACAGTTTGGTAGCGTTGCGGGTGTATGAGATCCTTCGATTTGTGGATCTAATCGCATATTTTGAACATACCCTTTCAAAGATAACGCTAGCAACACCTGGTGCTTTTGCTTTATATGGAGCTCTTGCTGCTTTTTTGGAACCCCGGTTTGAAAACCTTTATGTGGATACGCCAATTGAAACCCTATTTGATTGGGTTAAACAACGTTACTACGATGCAGAAGATCGTTTAAGTTTTATAATGCCAGAAGTATTACGATATTTGGATGGAACCCTTTTAGCATCAGCTTTAGAAGAACGGATCCATATGATTCATTCAATATGATCCTGCATAACGAGATCTGTTAGAATTATCCCAAATACATCTCCTAGTTAGGATGATCGAGTAAAAACAAGAGAATCTTCTTCCAAATCTGCTTCGGTTCCATTATATATTACATCTTGATTGAGACGGAATCCCACATGTTCCTTTTCCTGTTCATCAACGGGGATGGATTCTCCAGCTCGGGTTATATCGGTCGTGTATATATTATCTCCATCAGTACGGACGGTTCCTGTATATGGTACATTATCCTCATTAGAAAAAATAAATAGCGCGCTGCGTGTGGAAGTAAACGCTTCTCCCTCGATTTCCATACGATCGGAAAACACGATTGGGTTGGAGTCCGGGCATTGATGAATAAATTTACTAACCCATGTTCCATCAAAACGATCGCCTTCCCCCTGGATGCGTCGGAAAATATCCATATACAATTTATCCTCTACAACGGCAATTGTAATGGACATAGAACAGGGATTTTCAGAATAGGTTACCTCGCCAGTTGTTGGATCGTATTGTAGTTCCATATCATCGTACATGGTAAGGGTATATTCTTCATCCAGTTCCCATAAACTGGAGAAGGATTCCTCTTCTACCAATGTTTCCATGGCTTCGGTTTCATACACTTGTAGCTTTTCGCTGTATCCTGAATTAATAAATGTCAACGTCAATAATTCATAATACCCTGTTTCAGAATTAACTGCACCCGCTGTCCAGGCGGCTTCAATTTCCGTTCCGGAATTCATATAATCAGGAAAAATATCTTCACAGCTCATATTAAAACCAACAACCAGAACCCATAAAAGAATAAAGAGCATTTGTATTTTCATCATAATTTCCCTCCATATCAGACTTGTTATAATAGTAAAGTCAAACCAAGCATTCCGTTACAAGGGTTTAAGCATATAGAAAGGATATCCTTTTCAGCATATTTCATTGATAGCCCATGGTTAAATTGAATCCCCATAGAGAATAGTTAAAACATTCGGGTTTGGCAAGCGTTAAATAGATCAGGATGAATCTCAAAGTAATGCAAAAATATTTAAGACAACCTCAGAGGAAGAGAGGGTCTTTGCGAGAAGCGAAGCGCCGAAATAATCTTTTTTATACAGAGATTGCTTCACGTTGTTCGCAATTGACTATGTACTTGTTTCATCAGTATGAGATTCATCCAAAAGATCAGGGAGCGATTTCAGTTCCAGGATGAATTGTTAGTCTCAACAAGCATTCGCTACATTACTGTATCACACCTTGCCAAAAAACAAGATTGCCGATTCAATAACACTGTACCAGTATCCTTTGGGGTGCATTGTGGAAAAGAATATAAGGCAAATTAGAGGTTGAAATTGTGGCGCTCCATCAATATTTCACTTTCCGACAGATTGACAGATTCACTCACTGTCCATTTCTAAATCCATTTATTATATTTGCCTTGCTATCCTTTTTTATTCGGGAATAGACGCTTACATTCTATATTGACGGAGGTGTTATGAGGGTTTCACATGTCAATATTAAAACCGTTGCCCTGCTTTTCTGTTTATCCATTCTATACATTCCGTGCTGTCAATCGTTAGACAAAACTGCCGATCAGTTTATCACTGCTATGATTGAAGCAGAGCAACTCAAAATTCGATATTGCACTCTGGATGATGAAAATACTGGTGTTGATGTGAGTCTCCGAATTTCACTTGTATTTAACAAAGCTGTGGATATGGATTCTTTGCAGGATCAACTATCCATTAGCTCTCCGATGGACGATCCCGAATGGGTTCTTATTATCCGTGATACCTCGAATTACTCTCAGGTATCAATTGAATTTGAAGATCCTTTGCTTTATCAAACAGAGTATCAATTACACGTAAGTTCCTTTGTTTATGCAGTTGATGGAAACCAATTGGACCAACCATATCAGTATAATTTTACTACCAAGACGGTTCCGCTTCAAGTTATAAGTACGTATCCGCAGTTTTTTGAAACCGGTGTTTCCGAACTCTCACCGATCCTTTTGGAATTTAATCTCCCTTTGGATGGGAGTCATTTAGAAAACACCATTTCGGTAATGATTAATAAGATAGAAATCCCAGGAACCGTTAGTCTTTATAAATCCAATGTATTGCAGTTTGAACCAGAACTACCATTAAAGAATGGAGCACTTTGCGTTGTCACTGCAAAAACCAACATACAGGATTCAAATAGGCAATCGTTTCTTGAAAAAGAATATAAAAACATTTTTATGGTAGCCTCCGAAGAGGATCATACATCTCCTTCAATTACTTATTTTTATCCAGACGAGAACAGTAGCGATATCAGTCCGAGTACCTATCTTTCATTTCATTTTAATGAAGGAATTCAAAACAAAGATGTTGTTTCTTCCCTATTTTTAAGATCCTCAACCGGAATTATCATACCTGTCCATGCGGATTGGTATGGAAATCAGCTTGTATTTACACCGAATTCTGCTTTAGAAAATGAATCAACTTATATCGTTGAATTTGGGAAGGGGATCCAAGATTATGCTGGGAATGCTCTTGATGAGGAAATCTCGTTTACTTTTACCACATCCTCTGATGAAACACCAACGCCATTTACACTGATCGATTTTTCTCCAAAACCAGATCAATCCGCTATACCCGATACTACAATTGTAGAACTCAAGTTTTCTGCGGTGATCGATAGGAATAGTGTCGTTTCCTCTTTTATATTGATAGCAGGGACTGATCCGGATGGTGCACGAATAGAAGGGCACTCGTTAGTTAATGGGGATCGGTTAATTTTCACTCCATTTTCCAAACTACGATTGGGGGAGATTTACACATGGATTATCTCTCCCTTAGCACTAGACGTTACCGGTCGGCATTTGGATTCCCTGTATCAGAATCAATTCACTATCCAGACGACACCTGATACCATTGCACCTCAACTTAAGCATGTGGAAGTAATGGATGTAGAGGTAAACAGTGCTCGAATCACGTGGGAAAGCACGGAACCAGTTGTGACAACTTTATATCTTGCATTGGATACAAATTTTGAACAAATGGTTGGAACTCCCAAAATAGTTTATGAATTAGGATATACCTTTTCAAATCTGAATCCAGGGACACAATACTTTTTTAAACTGATTGCAGAAGATAACAGTGGAAATAAATCGCTAGCATATCCCTCTTTTGGGAATACATTCACCACCCAAACGCGACCCGATGGAACGATTGAGATTAATGGAGGAGCTGCTGGAACGAACAACCGGTCGGTTTCTTTACAGGTGAGTGGCTGGGATCCCAATCCAGAAAATGATGTAACGCGTATGCGGTTTAAAAATCAGGGAGAAGATTGGTATGAGTGGGAATCCTTTAGCACAATTCGAAACAACTGGAACCTATCGGAATCCCAGGGAACAAAGACGGTTTATATGCAGTTAGAAAACAGCCAACAAAATGTGAGTGTGGAAACCATCTCCGATGATATTACGTTGGATACGGTGCCTCCTGGTCAGGTGAGTCAGGTTGAAGCGTTCAATGGGTATGAAATTATCAAATTAAGCTGGGAGAATCCCTCCGATGACGATTTGCAGCGTGTGCTTCTTCGGTTTTCAACTTCGACATTCCC
>CAYPZJ010000255.1:0-7618 GCA_964414635.1 uncultured Spirochaetia bacterium | reverse complement strand
AGCGACGAAGTGATCTTGCTTCCAAAAAACAGATTGCTTCACTTTGTTCGCAAATAACTGCGTAAATTATTTTTTGGGAGATGCCTTATTTATTGGCTTTTATTGCTTCGATAAGTTTGGGTAAGATTTCTTTAAAATCAGCAACGACACCATAATCAGCTTTTTTAAAGATGGGCGCTTCGGGATCCTTATTGATAGCAATAATGGATTTACTGGCTGCCATCCCCACAACATGCTGAATTGCCCCGGAGATTCCGACTGCTATATACAGTTTTGGAGAAACCAATTTCCCTGTTTGCCCCACTTGATCAGCGAGAGGTCTCCATCCCAAATCCACAACAGCACGAGATGCCCCAACAGCTGCATTTAGAAGATCAGCAAGCTGCTCAAGCATTTTGAAATGTTCGGGTTCACCCATTCCTCGTCCCCCAGCAACAACCACATCTGCCATTTGGACATCCAATTTTTTTTGTTCGGGTTTACGGATTTCTTTTACCTGTGGACCACCGGTAACCGCATCGATGGATACCACTTCAGGTGTTCCAGAACCACTCACCTGGGTAAAATCAATGGATTTGGGTTTTAAACCCAAAATAATCGGTTTCCCTTCTATTTTAATCGATTGGAAAATTTTCCCCGTATAAATTGGTCGTTTTGCTTTGACGGCTGATCCATCGTAACTGGCTTCCATGATTTCACTCACCATGGTTCCTTGAATTTTGGTGGCTGCTACAGGCATATACTCCAGCGCATCTGCAGTTGATCCAGAAATAATTACAGCTGCATTCAGCGCTTCGTGTGCTTTTTGTATTGCGCCCACGTATCCATTCAAAGAATATTGGCTCAAACCTTGAGCAACAAATGCTTTTTTAACACCAAATGCACCTAATTCCTCAATCACACTATCGGGTTTATCCCCTAATACAACCGCAGCCAATTGATGTTCACTCCCTGCAATTTGATTCCCAAGTGCCAAAGCTTCTTTTGAAAGCACCGAGAGTGTACCATTTTTCTCTTCTGCTATACTAATAATCCAACAAGACATAGTAATCCTCCAATTGTATTCTGATTTATAAAATCTTCGCTTCTTCTTTTAAGATCCGCACCATTTCGTTCACTTGATCATCGATTTCACCCTCAATCATTTTAATCTCACCCCGTTCTGGAGGTTCTTCTACATTTTCCAGGGTTATTTTTGATGGTGCTAAATTTGCATCTTTCTCATCCATGGGTTTCTTTTTTGCTTTCATAATTGCAGGTAACGGAACAGGTTTAGGTTCATTAATACCTTTTTCACAACTCAATACAGCAGGTAACGGGGTTTCAACAACCATGGTGCCTTCCTCACAAGCCCGTTCGCATACTGCTGACTTGCCATCTTCGCTGATATCCAATTTGGATATGGCATGAACATAGGGGAGATCCAACAACGCTGCCAATGCTCCACCTACAACCCCAAATTCATCATCTGCTGCTTTTTTTCCTAAAAATATGATATCATAATTCTCTGCTTTTAGTTCCTCTGCTAATTTCACAGCGATGGTATTACCATCCACGTTTTCTAGGCTTTCGGTTTTTAATAGTACAGCTTTATCAGCCCCCATTGCCAATGCTTTCCGCAGGCTTTCTTGGGCTTTGGTCGTTCCAATTGAAAAAGCCGTAAGCTCTCCAGAAAATTGTTTCTGGATTTTTACCGCTTCCGTTACAGCGAACTCATCGTAGGGACTAATTACATATTTTGTAATCATATCAGTATTTACACCGCTACCATCGGGTTTGATACGGGGTGTAATTTCAGTATCGGGAACTTGTTTGATACAAGCGGCAATCTTCATGGTTTCCCCCTTCAAAAAAAAATTTTCAAAAACTACCAGCTAGTAAAATGACAAAGTTTTAGATAAATGACAAGCTTGAACCTCTATGGGTGATTTTTACTGGTTTTCAAACCCTGAATCTTTTCTTATCCTTGTAACCTGTGGAGTACCGATACTATTTATTCGGTCCCCTCATCACTATAAAGGATTTTAAACAATACAAGATACCAGGATTCCCATGCAAAGCGATGAAGCGGTATATCACATTGCTCGAGAACAACAAACCCTTACCATAGGGCAAGATACATATATCATAGAACTCATTCAAAATATGGATGCATTGCTACAAATTTATGCTGATTTTCATCCCAGTGATGAGGAACTGATACCCTATTTCGCTGAATTATGGCCTGCTTCCATTGCCCTGGCTACCTATATGGACCAACTTGGTGCCCAATTATATAAAACCCGTGTATTAGAATTGGGATGTGGATTAGGAATCCCCTCCCTAATTGCATCCCGATATGGTGCACAGGTAATAGCCACAGACTATCATCCACACAATGCCTTCTTCTTACAGCGGAATGCTTTGCTCAATAATTTAACGGAGATTTCCTATAAAACCATGGATTGGGCGAACCCACTCCAATTAGAACCATTCGACTGGGTCATTGGGAGTGACCTCATTTATACCCCAACGAACGTGGAATTATATACCCCGGTAGCAAGTCAATTTGTTAAACCTAATGGAACGATTATCCTTACAGATCCAGGACGATCTCCCCTTCAACAATGTTCCAATATAATGAAAGCGTTGGGCTTTAACGAAGAGCTGTTTGTAATCGAAAACATGTTTGTTCTTTGCTGGCAACACAAATAAGTCACATTCTTATCATCTTTTCCCCATGTACCGATGTTAGATTTATAGATACGAATTGATGCATAGGAACATCGCTGCTTGCATCCTTCAATTGAAATGCATCTATACAGATTCAGCAAGCACTTATGTTACATAGCATTACGAGGATACCTATGAGTTTTAATACCCTTTATACGATCTTATCCGAGCACATCAAAGGTGAGCGAATCCGAGAAATAGTTGGGAATATTGCTAATTTTCATCGCGTTCAAGCCTCCCCTGGATATCGAGCGGCTGCCGAGTATGTGGTAGACGAATTGAAGCAGGCTCCAATAGACCATATTGAAATCTTGCAATATCCTGCAGATGGAAAAACCAAGTACTATCAGTGGGAAGCCCCTATCGCTTGGAATCCCACGAGTGGAACGCTCCGCTTGGTAGAACCAGAAACCCAACTACTAGGAGATTATGAGGAAATGCCCCTCTACGTATCTACTCATTCTCAACCGGCTAATATAACTGCTGAAGTAGTAGATGTAGGACCAGGAAATCATCCGAAATTTTATGAAGGGAAAGATGTAAAGGGAAAGATTGTAATGGCAACCACTGGTGCACGTGGCGCACATACCGAAGCGATCCAACACGGAGCTATCGGAGTCATCGCATATCCTTCCAGTGAGCGCGCTGCAGGATACCCGGAAATGATTTTATACGACGGTATTTGGCCCGATAGTCGTACACGGAGCCTTGTTACATTTGGGTTTTCCATTTCCCGTAGACAAGCCGATCAATTACTTGCATATATGCAAGCAGGGAAAACGGTAAAGGTACATGCTACTGTGCAAGCGGAATTAGTCGATGGCAAGATGGATGTTGTGGAAGCAGTAATACCATCTCCTACAGGTAGTAATAAAGAAATATTCCTCATGGCACATCTTTGTCATCCGAAACCATGTGCAAATGATAATGCATCAGGAGCAGGGCTACTTGTAGAGCTCATGCGTGTATTCGCAAAGCTGAAAAACGAACGCGCTATACCTGAATGGGAGTATGGAATCCGTGCTATTTGGATCCCTGAATTTCATGGTTCGGCAGCCTATCTTCATAGTCATGAAAAACAAATACGGGAAACAACGATCTGCTCAATCAATCTCGATATGGTAGGCGAATCTCCTGAAAAAATCGGGTTACCGTTATATGTTTCTAATACGGCTTATTCAACTCCCTCGTTGCTTAATGATGTGATTACATGGTGTTACGAACGGGTGAAAGATGACCAATCGGTATTAGCACCTCGTGGCTCGCGTCGCCCCATGAATATGCGTCGTGGAGCGTTTTCTGGTGGGAGTGATCATGTTCTTACAACTAATGGGATATTTGGAATACCATCTGTAATGTTTGGTCATGGTGATTTTTTCCATCACACCACCTTGGATACCATTGATATGGTTGATAGTTCTGAACTCAAACGCGTTGGTATGATTTGTGGATTGAGTATTCTGTTGATGGCATCGCATCATCCTAGTTGGACGGAGCACGTATTAGGAACTGCGATTCAGGAAAGCTCAAAACGAATCCATACGACGGGGTCCATCCGTTTGCAACAGGCGTTGGCAGGACGAGGAATATATGAATCCGCTACGGAATCTGCTGATCAATATGCGTTAAGTTATCGACAGATGGAGTTATTGGGAGCGATGGAATCACAGGCTTGGTCATCTCTTGCAACAACACATCCCTCATTGAAACCTCATATAGATCGCATCCTTCCACTTATCATCCAACAAGTAACCCTCTATCAGGAACGGCTGGCAGATGCTTACGGAGTGGATAAAACAACGCAATTCGTTTCCCAAACCTGGAAAACATATGCAGAACGTATCATCAAACGATCCTATCATGGCTTGTTGGATGGAAAATGGATGTATATGGATTTAGATGAGGATACGAAGAATTGGTTTCAGAATGAATTTGCCCCTGCGTTTGGGATGGGAAATGAGGAGTTTTATAATCTTGCAGATGGGTCCCGAAGTTTGTTGGATATTCTTCTACTATTAGAAGCGGAGTATGGTTTCAATAAAATAGATGGACTCGAACGCTTTTTAGATATATGGAAATCCTTAGGAATCATCAGCTGGTGAATATATGCTGGATACAAATACCTTACAAACGTGGATTGAATTAAGCCGTTCTGCCTATCACCATAATCTGGCGTTTTTCAAAAACCTGGTTCAACCGCCTGCCATCCTTGCAACCGTTCTGAAAGCGAATGCGTATGGTCATGGATTACCAGAGATGGCGCGCTTAGCAACTGAATTCGGGATTTCCTGGTTCTGTGTTCATTCTTTGGTTGAAGCCGAACAAATTCGTAATTTAGGTCATACCCAACCCATCTTAATTTTAGGACCCGTTCCACGTGCAAATTTGGAAGCGGTTTTCGATCTGTCAGAAATTCGACTGGTGGCCTATACACCTGAGCATATCCAATGTTTACAACAATTGGCTTCAGCAAAACGAATACAGGTCCCGATTCATTTAAAATTGGAAACAGGAACCAATAGACAGGGTATTGCAAACAAAGATTTTCACGACACCTTGGAATTACTTAAATCATGCCCCAATCTTCTGGTGGAGGCAGTATACAGCCACTTTGCTAACGTAGAAGATACAACCAATCACGATTTTGCCGAGTATCAGTTTAATAAATTCAAGCATATGATTTCGGAGATTCCGATCGATGATTTCCCACATGTTAAAAAACATATGGCATCATCCGCTGCAGCACTTGTATTTAAGAATGTGCATTTTGATATGGTGCGGTTAGGAATTAGTCAATATGGGTTTTGGCCTTCTAAAGAGACCTATTTATCTTATCGTCACGAATACGGAGTGGACGCTGCGAATGGACTTCAACCTGTCCTGACTTGGAAAACACGTGTGGTTCAAATTAAACAGGTGGATGCGGGGGAAACAGTTGGGTATGGATGTACGTTCCAGACAACCCGTCCTTCCCGTCTCGCAGTACTTCCTATCGGATATTCTGATGGATATGATCGAGGGTTAAGTAACCAAGCCCATGTGCTTATCAAAGGGATGCGGGCACCTGTACGGGGGCGAATTGCTATGAATCTGACGGTCGTGGATATCTCAGATATCCCAGATGTAGCATTAGAAGAGGAAGTTGTGTTGTTGGGTTCTCAAGGTAATCAGACCATTCACGCACAATATCTTGCTGATCTTGCTCATACCATTCATTATGAATTCATTTCCCGTATTGAGCGGAACATACCCCGTATGATTGTTGCATAAACAAGTGGCAAACAAAGGAATTGATAACAGGGTCTCACATGAGCAGCACCCATTGAGACCCGAATTCAACGCGAGTTAAAACGGATTGTCCTTATTTCTATCTATAGATAGGATTTTAATTTTTCCACACGATTGAGTTTTTCCCAAGGGAATTGGGATCGTCCAAAATGTCCACCTACCGCAGTTTCTCTGTAGATTGGTCGTTTCAAATCAAAATCCAGAGTAATGGATTTGGGACGTAAATCCCAATGTTCCCGAACAATCTTTTCCAGCTCGACATCGGATAATTTTCCCGTACGAAGACTATCCACATATACCGAAACAGGTTCCGCAACCCCTATGGCATAAGCAAGTTGAACCAATACTTTTCGAGCTAATCCAGCAGCAACGATATTTTTTGCAATATGCCGTGCGGCATAACAGGCGCTACGATCTACTTTAGAAGGATCTTTCCCACTAAACGCACCACCCCCATGATTGGCACCTGGATATCCTCCATAGGTATCCACAATAATCTTCCTTCCGGTCAGTCCCGTATCACCATGAGGACCTCCAGTGACAAAACGTCCGGTTGGATTAATATGATATACGATATTATCTTTATTCAGATCTTTAGGTAGATTGGGTTTAATAATTTCCTCAATCAAGTATTCTCTAAGCACTTCATATTTCACTTCTGGGTGATGTTGATGGCTTAATACCACATGAGTAATTTCTTTTGGTTTCCAATCTTCATAACGGATTGTTACCTGCGCTTTCGCATCTGGACGAAGATATTTATCTCCTCCATCATGTTTTCGCTTGTCTGTGGCATCTAACATCAGTTTATGAGCCAGATGGATGGGGAGCGGCATATACGCATTCGTTTCATCACATGCAAAACCATACATGATTCCCTGGTCTCCTGCTCCTTGCTCCACGTGCAAGCCTTTCCCTTCGGCTACTCCCATATCAATATCTTCGGATTGTTCATGAACGAGTAGATGAACACCACAGCTATACCCATCTAATCCATATTGAGGGTTATCATAACCAATACTCAAAACCAAATCCCGAGCAACCTGGGGAATATTCACATAACAATCCGTCTTAATCTCGCCCCCCACAATGATGGTACCCGTGGTTGTAAATGTTTCACAAGCTACATGAGCGTCTGGATCCTGCTTTAAGATGTCGTCAAGAACGGCATCGGATATTTGATCAGCTAGTTTATCTGGATGTCCTTCGGAAACCGATTCTGCTGAAATTATAAAATCTTTATGTTCCATGTATCCTCCTTGAACATGTACAGCGGGGATGATGGGTTTTACAGCGTGTGCGAGGAATAGAGCATGAGGAACTGGATGGGTTCAGATGCCTATTTGGGCTGTGGCGCATCCTCCGCCTTGGTAGGATATAATATACTTAAAACCGGTTGATTTGACAAAGGATTGCATGGAGTGGACTGGATAGGAACATAATTTGTATTACGGTGTGGGATTCGTATTATATGAGCATGGTACTGTCATACTTTGGATAAAAAAAAACTACGTAATACCTACTAACTAAGTTACAACCGATTCCACCCATATCAAGTATAAAATGGGTGCGATTTCATCTCTGGGTTTTTATAGATTTTATGTTTTAGATTATACCC
>CAYPZJ010000254.1:0-7645 GCA_964414635.1 uncultured Spirochaetia bacterium | reverse complement strand
ATTTTTTTGATGCACTATGGATGCTGGATTACGAAAAACTAACAGGATCCCTGAACAATAATAATCGTTTTTTGATAAACAGGCTTTTCCTTCCTCAGGAAACAAGCACCATTTGTATTGTTAGAATCTCTATTATCGTTTTCACAAGAGGTTCATCAAAAAACGATTTTTCACAGAGACGCAAATCTTTACCATTTTCAAGGAAGCTAAACAATCCCAATCAACCATAACCGAAATCTGCCGCTTTATGATATTTCTGAATAAATTTTTTATCGTTGGAAGAAGCAATACAGTTATGTAAACCTGAATGATGCGAGATCATGGGATTACGGATTTTTTTTACAAGTGAAAACACATCCATGATGATTCAGGTGTGGATAGGTTGAAATCGAAAAAGTGAAGTCTTCAACAGGAATAACCAAACAACTCAAGACCAATACGGGTCGCAAGCGTCTGAATACCAATGGGCTCTACTGTTCTGAGGATCGCATCAATGCGGAATCTACGATTAAGTTATTTGAAGAAATAGAGCGGCGGCATCCAGAATTATCTGTATTTTTATCGTCCGTGATAATGCTCGATACTATTTGAATGAATCGGTGAAAGAGTATTTTGAAACTTTTCGTATCGAGATGCTTGGCTTGCCAATCTATTCCCGGAATCTAAATCTAATAGAACGCTTATGGCGCTTACTGAATAGGAAGGTGATTCGAGGAAAATACTATGAAAAGTTTGAAACCTTTCGTTTGGCGGTGCTGAAGTTTCTTTCAGATTGCTCATTGGTTAACTCATCGGACTTGGATAGGCTTATAACGGAGCGCTTTCAGGTTATTGGGGTAGATTGGATGGTGGGTGAAAGGATAAATGAGAGACGGAGCAACCAAAGATGGCTGATTTCCATATCAAAGCTATTTTGTTTGAGTATAATATACCCACTTGCAAGTAGTCTGGCATTTTTTTTATGTCTGTGGTGCTTTACACCACAGAGACCCATATCAAAATAGGAATTTTCATGTAGAAAAAAATAATTTATTGCATTATTTGAAATTAACAATATCTTTATTAGTGAAGAGGAATAATCCTCTTTACTTTCGTTGTATTTCTAATTTCTGACTTGGAGGTTTCCATGTTCTCCAGAAAGGCGCTGTTATTTTGTTTTCTAGGTATAATTAGTTTGTTTTTCCTGCAGGGTTGTACCGATGTTATTTTCTATCAAATAAATGCCTATCCCATACTACAGGATCCTGCCGATGAAACCGTATATTATGTTGGAGACCCGATCACACTAGAATGGACTCATAACACGAATCTTATAGAAACCCATTGGTATTTAATTTATCTCGATGATGTGGTAATTGACACTATTAATATTGATACTATCGAAGATTCTCAGTTATGGAGTTATACGATCCCTCAGGCAATGATCCCTCCAAAAGCGGATGAAGAAGAAGCGTATGTATGGAAAATAGAAGGGCGGAATGAATTTCAGAGGGTTTTATCACAAACCAGTCGTCGTTTCTTTGTGTATTCCCTTAGCAGCCCAGACCTCCTCTGTGATACAAATGATTATTGCGGTAGCACTGCTCAGTTTAATTGGAATACAATAGCTGGTGCTTTATCATACGAATATCAATTGGATACGACGGATGATTTTTCGAATACCGAACCACAAACATTGGAAACACCCCCTTTAGATATTGCAATCGGTAGTGGCTTAGATTATTGGCTTCGAATACGAAGCGTTCGAAATTCAGAAACATCTGAGTGGATTACTTGTTCGTTTTCTACAGTTGAAGCTTATACGCCCGTTACACAAGCTGAAACATCCCACACTCCGGAAAATCTCTGTGAGGGGGAAGTCACAACGTTATCTTATCCAGTTATGGAAGATCATCTTTATTCTATACGGATAAAACATGCTTCTGATTCAGAATGGGAATATATTGAATCAGGTGAAGCTACAGGGTTAACCGATTATTCCTTGTCAAAACCAGGTAGTTACACGTGGGAAATAAAAAGCATTACTACCTGTATGGATGAATCCGAAGTATCCTTTGTAACCGCTGAGACTTTTGAGGTGAATTCTATACCCCTTACAAATCTTGATTCCGCTGATGATGCATGTGTTGGGGAATTTCCTGTGATTACATTTTCTGCTAGTACAGGTCTTGAAGTGCAGAATGTGACATTAAACGGAGAAACCATTGATGTTACAGGTGATTCCGCTACCTATAGTGGTCCCGCTTTATCGCCGGGTGATTATTCCTGGACGTGGGAACGAGAAGTTGATGGATGCATTGCATTTTTTTCAGACGATATTACTATTAACGATCTTCCAGAAACCAATTTGGATACAGCGTCAAACTATTGTGAAACAGTAGATCCCGAAATACTATTCCAATTAGGAACGGGATCTGATGTAACAAATCTACAATTTGATGGGAATCTAGTTTCTTTCACGGGTGATTCAGCAACCTATACAGGGGGAGGATTATCTGCTGGAACATCCTACGATTGGACGTGGGATTATTCAAGTGGAGGATGTACGCAATCGTTTATAAAAACAATTTCCATTACTGCAGCCCCAACGTCGAATCTCCAAAATGCAGATGATACCTGTATCAATGAAGATCCAATGATTACATTTGATACCGGAACCGGAGTAGAAGTCAGTGATCTTAAGTTTAATGGAATTTCACTTACCGTAATTGGTGATTCAGCAACCTATACAGGAGGAGGACTGGTTGCAGGAAACCCATATGATTGGACCTGGACTCGGACTTTAAATGGCTGTTCGGATTCCTTTCTACATACCGTTACGATTCTTGATGTTCCATCCAGCAATTTGCTCAACGCTTCAGATGCATGTTTTGGAACAGATCCGAGCATAACTTTTGTGGGGGGCACCGGGATCAATGTATCCAATCTTGAGTTTGATGGGAATCTAGTTTCTTTCACGGGTGATTCAGCAACCTATACAGGGGGAGGATTATCTGCTGGAACATCCTACGATTGGACGTGGGATTATACAAGTGGAGGCTGTACCGACTCGTTTTTAGCAACCATGACCGTTATTAACCCGTCTGCACCATCCTTATCTGCCGTTGGCCCTTTCTGTGAGACAGAGGATGTAATCTTATCCTGGAGCGATGAAAGTGCTGACACGTATGATGTACAATGGGATGATGCATCTGATTTCCTTTCTATAGTAGGTGATACGAATACAACGACAACAACATATACGGTTGGAACCTTGTCCCAAGACGTATATTACTATCGAGTTCGTCAGAATAAGAGTGGTTGCACTAGTGATTGGAGTGATACAACAAATTATAGTTTTTCTGTATCTGCTAATCCTACATCTCCCGCATCAGGAAGCCTCAATGTAGATGGTGATGGTTGTACAGAAGGATGCAGTATTAGTTTTGAGTTTGATGATTCAGGAGGTTATGCCAGTTATCAAATAGAGTACGTTTTATCAACCGGATCCTACCCTGGAACTGAAGTATCCGGCAGTTCATCAGGCATATCCGCCTCACCAAGTGCTGGGGAATACATGTGGCGAATTCGAGCAAATGATGGGACTTGTGTAGGCACATGGGTTGATGGTCCCAATTTCACAATTGTACCAGCAGCTGGACCCCCAGCAAGTCCAACCTTAAGCGGAAACTGTTACACACTATCTTGGGCACCTGTAGCCAATACCGACTATTACATCATTGATGCACGGTGTACAGAATACTCGAGTATACCGCAGGAAACGCGTCAGACAGGAACTACCTATTCTATCGATTCAACAAGTTGTAATGATGGGAATGACACGCATGATTGCTGTACACAACCGTCTTGTAATCACGGACCTACAGATCCTATGGGACCGGATTTCTTTGGCAGTTGTTTATGGAATACTGGACAATGTATGGTTATTTCTTTGACTGTTTACGCATGTAATAATTCACATGGGTGTTCAGCTGGATCGGTAAAATCGTCGGGATGCGGTTATATTTGCCAACGAAATTGTTCTGGGTTTTGCTTCTAATAGGGATATTTTATGTTTTATTGGAGTAAATGCATTTGAGTTGAACTATGAGGATCCAACTTCCCAGGATCAGAATTGGAGGCTGGTAAACGCTTATATAATCGATGTTCTTCAACCACGACTACTCCCTGTGCATCCCGTACTTCGATCATAACAGGATGGGGATGTATTTGATTATATGAAAACAATACTTCTCCCACCCAGTGTAATTCGTCTCCATTAAAATAGTTTTCTTTTATCCTTCGCCCCTGATCATCATAATGATAAATAATCGTCCTATTGATGGTTCCATCTTGTCTAAAGAGATAATCTTTTCGTTTTGTAGTTTTTATATATTCAAATGAGTAGGAATAGGACCAGTCTTTCTCTCCGCTTGGTAATATCCGATTCCGTTGGGTCAAATTACCCCATTCATCATAGATAAAAACATCCCGATAAAGCACAGTTTGATTAGGCTTAACAAACAGAAGCTCCGATATTCTATTTTCTGGATCATAAGAATAATTCACCGTAATGGAAGGTTCGTTATGAATATCATGATATTGAACTTGTTCACATCGGTTATGGTTATCAAATATCCGTTTAATATGTTTCGAAGGATTGAAGTTTTTAGTAATACTGTTCTGTTCTCGCTCCTCTATGCAATTCCCATTATCATCATACGTATATAAAGTGATTTTACGCAACGTATCTTGGAAATAGCTTTCATCCCGAATCAATAAACCCGCTTCATCATAGATAAACGCGTAAGTCATGGGGATATCTTGATTAATACTCCGGCTTTTCCAACTCATTTTCCATTCAAGATCCGGGGCTTCATTGCAAGCATAAAAAATAAAACATAGTAGTGAAAGAAGAACAAAAAACCAAAAGTGCGTGAAAGAAATCTGTAACATTGCAAGCAGTTTATTCTGCATTACCCTTTTTTTAATTCGAGACTTATCCATCGATACACCTATCCACTTAGTACAATAGAAAACTCCGAAGACCTATTTACCTAAAAGGTAATACGAGTGTTCCCCCAACAGTTTCAATATCTATGTAGATAGTGTAAAAACAAACTGAGAGGACACCACAATGAATACTAACAAAATCCAATACACTTTTCAATGTATGTTCCATATTTTTTAGAATGCTATTTAGATATAATTACTCCTTGTCCCATATCGTTATGGTCTGCATAAAACCAAATACGGAATCCCTTGTGTTATCAATCTTTTGCTGAAAATGATATAACGTGTAGTAGGACTAGTGTATACACATCAATTACAGAAACACTAGTGAGTATAACATGGTTGCAAGGACTATAGGGAAGGCATAGGCTGAAATCCACCTCTATAACGAAGTATTATCCTAGTTCCCCCAACTATCCAACGATGTTGGCGCCGGCGGCGTAACAACGGGTTCCGTTCCCATATACGGAACAAAATATACACCGATTCTGGTGGACACCGATTGATCCTTCAAATGAATACAAAGGCTTGTGTATTCGGAATTGTCTGTTTGTTCAGAAGGATTCGGGGATGTATCCAACGGTATCATATCTCGAATAAGAAAGGTTGCATCCAGGGGGGTGAGTAGGTGGATGGAAATATGGTTGTCTTCATAGGATAACGTAGCACGTCGCTTATCTGCACTCAATGTAATAGTTGCCTTCGTAACAATTTTCCACCAGATTTCGTGGGTAGTACGAGGTTCGATCTCATCTTGTAAAAGCAGATGCTGACGCTTGTTAAACAAACGGAATCCTCGTCTTACGGAGGATACCTCAGGATAAGCACTATCCAGATTTAACACAGCAAATGGGTCATCTTGATTTAACCGATGAGATTGTACGGATGAAGTAGCGAGAGGATATTGATCGGCATTACTATCCGGGTCAATTACCAAAGTATTATGTGACTCCGCTCGTTTACGGAAATACGTCCAGCGTTCTCCGTTTTCTCCGTAACTCCAATATCCTTCAAGATTATAGTATTCTTTTCCAATGTCTTCAACCCATCGAAGCCCATACACATCCAATACAAAAGAACCCAGATCGAGATCTCCATGGCTTTCCGAATTCCTTCCTCCTTTCAATCCTACAAATAAACCATCATCATGAAGCCAGGTTTCTCGCATGGTAATCACACCAACATTTGAAAATAATTTATCCAAGTCGGTTTCTGCAGGGATGGTTTGCTGTAGGGGCAAAGCTTCACAATAGAGTAAATCCAATGGGAATACATATGCTTGTGCTAATTGAATTTGTGCCCAGGAGTAAAGCGGGTTTTCAAAGTACTGCCCCAAAAAAATTAATTCAGGATTCCTACTCACCGACAGATCACAATCACCATAATTAAAGTAATATCCAGAAGGACCCGTCAGATAAATTGGGAAGGCGCCGGTTGCTTCGATCCCGGGCATGGATAATAATCCCATATCCGTTCCTAAAGAAGATTGGAGTGTTTTAATGAGAAACGTGAAATATTGAATCATATAACCCCAATACATGGGTCCTTCAATCCATCCTCCATCCGGAGCAAATTGGGGCATCATATAGGTTTTGAGCTTCCCGATGGCGGTTTCGACGACATATTCAAGTTTTTCAGTATATTCTGGTGCATCCAACCCAATTGCTAGTGCTGCCGCAGCTATTCCCCCATTACAAACCACATTCCAATTATTCGTAGATTCCGCCCACCAAGGAACCCCTTCAGCCCATGTTCCCTGATAGGCTTCATAGGTAAGAGCCAATGCTTTTTCAATTAAACAGTGGCGGATTTCCTCTTTTTGAGCCTCTGTCCATCCTTCATAAAACCAATCGTATGCAATACCAAGTGCCATCGCCATTTCTGCCACATCAAGAAAGTGACTGGGATTCCAATCTGGAAACGCAGAAACCGCCTGTATTTCTTCCCAAGCACGATTCAGATATTTTATATCCGAAGTACAACGATACGCATATCCCCAATGTATCATTCGTTTTAATACGGCTCTGCTTACTTCTAACAGGCGAATACCGTCTGGTAGCATGTATTCCGCTACTGATTCCGTTAGTATGGAATCACTACGATCTAAGAGTGCTTGATGCCCTTGCTCCAACAGACTATCCTTGGAGAGATTATCTAAAATCCATTGAAAATCACTGGAGGTCGCGACACATCGGGGATGTGGATTCAACATATAAGATAGAAATGGGCCGATGTTCCCTTTGGTGCTGGGGTCATTTTTGTTTGAATCAGTTGAATCGCAGCCCGATCCCGTAGCCATTAATATGGGAATAAGACAGAAACACATAATGGTATAATCCTTCATGGTAGCGTTCCTTTTTCATCCTCAAGGATGTGAATAAATCAATCTTCATTTTGTATAAAACCTTTAACCAGCGTACAAATCCCTCGGTAATTGGTCACAAATAGAAATCTTCTTTCCGATGATTGGACAGCCTGTTTAACACTCGGCGAAAAAACCTTTGAATTTGTGTTTAATTTCCATTTGTGATCAAGTACATCCCTCGTTTTCAATCTCGTTAAGTAATATAGTATAATAAAAGGAAATCAACAAACAGAGTGGGAGTTCAAAAAATGGTAATTCCCACTACCGATGAATGAATTCATCGGCTAT
>CAYPZJ010000253.1:0-7648 GCA_964414635.1 uncultured Spirochaetia bacterium | reverse complement strand
GGTACAGGATATGTAGATATTCGGAAAGGGTAGCCGCTTCTTCCCAAGCCAGTTTCGGCTCCTCACTAGCAAAAAGTCCGTATAAAATATCATTATAAACCACTCCGCAAAGGGCATAGATTGGTTTAGGAAGAAATCGGGCGGCTTGTTCAATCAAGGAACGGACGGGTGTGTCCTGCTTCCCAATGATAGCAGCATTCGTTATGACCGCTCCCAACCAATGAAAAAAATTAATAAATTCTAAATTACCAATCCCTGGAAAGATATATTTATGCCCCCCCGAAAATCCAACGACCTCGTGGGGGAATACGGGTCCAACGATCCAAATTTCATCGTAGTCATACACCCGCTTGTTTATTGCAACCGGAATTTCTTGGGAGAATCTTCCTTCCGTGCATGTAGCAACCATTTCTTTGGTTAACATCCCAATTCGAGTAAAGGTATCGGGATTCTTCCATTCATGGTTTATGATTTCAGTTTTGGGGAAGGAAGAGAGGTATGCTTGTTCATCCAATCCAAAAAACGCTTGGATTTCTTCCACACTCATATACGCATGGGTTCCCAATGCTAGCAGAAAATCAATTTTTTCTGCATACGGATCCAGCAGCGAATAAATTCTACGAAAGAGATCTGCCATAGGAAAGGAACGAGTCGAATCAGGAACAATGAAAAGATACTGCTTGGCTGATGTTCCATCGGTAATTAAACAATCTTCAAGAATCTGATTAATCTGATCTGCCGTCAGGGCAGTTTGAGTGCTTCCCATGCCTTGGATCATTATTAGCTCCTTATTCTTTAACGTGTACTATAACATACATCCTATCGAGTATCAGACTTTCTTCCAGGGTGGTTCACTAGGTAATAATGCTTTGAATGCCTGGATATGTTCTTGCTCAAACGATCCTCGAAAGGATCCCTGAAAAAACCGTTCCATCACTTCTGTACGGATAATTTCCCAGGATGCAGTTTCCTCTCCGGGTAATATAGGAAAAAAGCACACTCCGATTTGCTCGGCTGCTTGTAGATCGCCGGGTGAATCACCAACCATCAAAATAGAATCCCTAGGATATCGTTCGATTGCTGCCCAAGTTAATTGCTCCGCTTTTGTTCCATGTTCCTGTCCTGCTATATAGCGTACTACAGAATCCAATTGATGAGTAGTCCATTCTCGCACTAATGCTTCATGGGGTGTTTGAGATACAACCATGATGTCAGCATGCTGCTGTAAAAGGCTCAAGGTCTGCCGAACCGGTTCAAATGGATGAATTATGGGTAGTTCTTTTTTTATAGCCCGATTTACCGTTTCAGACCATTCCAATACCTTGGTTAAAATCGGATCCCCTGTTTGTTCAACTTGTTTTTTCAATGCAGGATTCCCAAGCTGGTTTTCTTTTTCAAGCCATGTTTTGAGTACCCGAAAATCCGGCAATGCGATTTGCATCGCATCAAATGCTGGATGGGTGGGTAAAAGATCCAAAACCAAATTAAATGCAACAAATCGGTTGTTACCTCGGTGGATTGAATACAGATTTACGAATTCCCATACCGCTCGAAGCGGCTCCTCTATTTGATGCCACCCCCAAAAATCTAAGGTAATAGGTAGAAAAAATTGCTTCTGCTTAACTTCCATTGTATCAAAAACACATCCATCGGAATCAATACCGACAAAAAAAGGATGTTGTGATTCAAACGGGCAACTCATTTGTTCTTTTGTCAGTGCCAAATTCCAAATCCTCCCGAGACAAATGACTTTTCTCATTTGAGAAAAATAGTGGGTCCAAACGATTGGGTCAAATAGATGTTTCACTTAAATGGAATAAGGGTTGACCAAAAGGAAATATCCCATTATTTTGATAATGTGACCGGTTAAAGCCACGTCTCTGCGTCGGGAGCGTTTGTGGCGCGGCGCACTCGCCCCCCCGAAAATTCAAACCGTTTGAGTCGACTATGTATCAAAATCATTTTATCATACACTGAGAGAAAATACTATGACACGACAAGAGATTAAATTGGGTATCTGTGGGTCTGGTGGGGATGGTATTATGGCAATAGGAGAAATTCTCACCTCCGCTGCTGCTCATGAGGGTCTACAAGCTTTCTTATTAAAAAGCTTTGGTCCTCAAATTCGCGGAGGAGAAAGCTCGGTACGCCTTAGAATTAGTGATAACGAAATTCAAACCCCGGGTGATCGACTGGATATCCTCGCTTGTTTATCCTGGAAGGAATATGTACGCTTTAAGCAAGAATTACGTGGAGGTGATGATCTCATCGTCATCAGTGATACGAGAGAGCCCCTTCCCACCGATCCAAATCCTTTGGATACACTGGGAATCCAAATCCAATTAGAAGCTCCTTTTACGGACATTGCAAAAGAATTAACCGGAAGCCCGTTGGCAAAAAATATGGTACTTGCCGGCTATCTTGCTGGGCTAGTAAATCTTCCTATGGAAGGCATTCTTCTTGGAATACAAAAACGATTTTCTAAAAAAAGTGAGGAAATCATTGATAAAAATACCAAAGCATACGAAAAAGGGGTTGAATTAGGGAAAGCAGCTCAAAAAGAACATAATATCTGTCCCCTTACCTATACCAAAAGGGATCCGAAAGTACTCATTGATGGGAATACCGCGACTGCATTTGGTGCACTGGTTGCCGGGTGCGATTTTTTTGCGGGATATCCCATTACTCCAGCCTCCGAAATCATGGAATGG
The DNA here is from genome assembly GCA_964414635.1 of uncultured Spirochaetia bacterium. Lineage (GTDB taxonomy): Bacteria > Spirochaetota > UBA6919 > CAYPZJ01 > CAYPZJ01 > CAYPZJ01. The sequence goes on along the minus strand of CAYPZJ010000253.1, from coordinate 4,937 downwards.
CTCTCAACTGAAATGTATCGGTTTAACCGTATTATGATTCAAGCGGAGGATGAAATAGCGGCATTAGGGATGGTTGTGGGAGCAAGTTTTGCAGGGAAAAAATCCATGACTGCAACATCTGGACCAGGGTTCGCTTTAATGGTGGAAATGATTGCGCTAGCTGCTGCTTCAGAGCTTCCGTGTGTCATTGTCGATGTACAACGAGCAGGACCTTCTACAGGAATCCCCACTAAAACTGAGCAGGGGGATTTGCTACTTGCACTATACGGATCTGCAGGTGATGCACCACGCGTCGTAATCGCACCCGCTGATGTGGAAGACTGTTTCCAATTGGCAATTGATGCATTTTATGTAGCAGAAAAATATCAACTCCCTGTAATCATTTTATCAGACCAGTTTGTAGGACAACGAACAGAGACTATTGATAAGATCAAATTGGAAGGTCTTCGCCAAAGTCAGCGTGATATTCCAGATACGGATCAACTCACCGACTATAAACGGTTTGCTGAACTGGAATCCTTTGATGGAGTTTCCCCCATGTCATTTTTAGGTATGGCAGGAGGAGAATACATCGCAGCCGGATTGGAACACAACGAATATGGATACCCATCGGCTACTGTTGAGGAACACCAACGCCAGAATATAAAGCGGTATCGCAAGTTTCGTCATATCCGTATGGAACCATGGAAATTTCGGTATATTGGAGACACCGATGCCGAGCTGGGTATTATCTGTTGGGGTTCGACAAAAGGTGCTGTAAAAGAAGCAGTGGAAGTAGCGCGAAAAGAAGGGATTAAAATTCGCTGTATGATTCCCCAACTGCTTTATCCCATCCCATTTAAACAGATTGAAGAATTCCTGGCTCCATTAAAAAAACTCATCATTGCGGAGTTAACTTTTTCTGGACAATTTTTTAAATATCTCAATAGTTCTTTTAACCTTCCAGAAACGCATCTGGTAAAACGGGGGGGAGCAATGCCCCTTTCCACAGAAGAGATATTAACTCGAATTAGAGAGGTAGATCGTGTCTGATGCAACAATAATAAATCAAGACGAACATCCTAAACTTACTGCAAAAGATTACACCCGTGACTTAAAACCTGTTTGGTGTCCAGGGTGTGGAAATTTTGGTGTTTTAACCGCATTAACTAAGGCGTTTGAACAACTCCAAGTACATCCTGAAAATACTGCAATTATATCAGGTATTGGATGCAGTAGCCGATTACCTGGGTATGTGAAAACTTATGGGTTTAACACGTTACACGGTAGAGCCTTGCCTATTGCAACAGGGGTGCGCATGGCACGTCCGGATGCAACGGTATTGGTTGTTTCCGGTGATGGGGATGCTTTTTCTATTGGAATGGGACATTTTCCACATGCTGCTCGACGGAATATTAACCTAACCATGATGGTGTTGGACAATAACATATATGGATTAACAAAAGGACAAGCGTCACCCACCACACCAATCAAGGATAAGACGAAAACCACTTCTATGGGTAATGTGGAAATGCCATTCAATCCATGTCGATTAGCTTTATCCGTTGGTGTTACGTTTGTTGCAAAGGGATTTGCTGGTGATATCAAACATTTATCCGAGCTGGTTACCGCTGCCATTAAGCATAAAGGGTTTTCTTTTATTCAAGTAATCTCTCCTTGTGTCACCTATCGAGGTATGCAACAAATGAAAGAATTACGTCCTTTGATTCAAAAACTCGACGCTACTCATGATACCTCCGATTTAGGCGAGGCACTCAAGGTTACCTTATGGAAAGATCAAATCTATACAGGGATATATTTTCAGCATGAAATTACATCCATGATGCATCGTGTTCAGGAATTACAGGAAATGGCAACGGCTCAGCGGGATTATGAAATGGCAGACATCATGGATCGCTTTATTCCCTAACACCATGCGTTTGGTTATAAATCCTCTATCAAAGCAACCATAAACCGCCATACTTTATCTATCGTCATGAGATTTACTCGTTCATCTGGAGAATGAGGATTTTCGATAGTTGGTCCAAAAGAAATCATATCCATATCAGAGTATATATTACCAATAATTCCACATTCCAAACCCGCATGAATGACTTCAACAACCGGATCTACACCAAATATTCGAGTATAGACCTGCTTGCTTTTTGCAAGCAATGCACAATTCCAATTAGCTTCCCATGCGGGGTATCCTTTTCCTGTTTGGGTTACTGCTCCAGCTAGATGAGCGATTGCTTCAATCCGTTGGGTTATCCAATTTAATCGTGAGGCTACCGAGCTTCGCTGGCTACATAATAATTCCACCTGCTTTTCGGTTAATTCCACCGTAGCAAGATTGTTGGACGTTTCAACTAATCCTGTAATTTTCTGTGAGTGGGCTGCAATACCATGTGGAAGTCCTAATAGCAAATCGACCAATCGTTTTACATCCTCTGTTGGAATCCCTTCGCTCGATGCAAATCCAGTATCAGCAGATAACGTAATATTGAGTTGGGGATCCGAAAAGGTATACTCCTCCTGTATAATAGTACCCAGATGTGCAATTATGCTTTCTATATTGCTCCTAGCTGAATCAGGAACCATAACAATTGCCTCAGCATCCCGTGGAATAGCATTATGCGCAGATCCTCCTCGTAATTGGGTTACATATATTGGGAATTGATCCACAAGTGGGGCAAAAATTCGTGCGAGAATTATTATTGCATTTCCACGTTCATCTCCAATATTGATGCCTGAATGTCCACCTTTCAATTTCCCGATCCCTAACCGATAGGGAATATATCCCGCAGGTACCTGTTTAAAGGAAATTGGAAGGTAGATTCGAGTATCTTTTCCCCCAGCACATCCAATGGTAAATACTCCCTCATCTTCCGAATCGATGTTAAGTAAACGTTTCCCACGAATAAACCCAGGTTGGAGAGCAGATGCTCCATCCAACCCCGTTTCTTCTAATACCGTTATCAGAATTTCCAATGGGGGATGTTGTATGGAAGGATCAATAGCAAGCGCCATTGCAAGTGCCATCCCAATCCCATTATCCGCACCTAACGTGGTTTGATCCGCTGTTAACCAATCCCCATCTTGTTGTACGGATATGGGATCGCTCTGAAAATTGTGTAGAGACTCGGGTGTCTTTTCACATACCATATCCATGTGGGCTTGGAGAACTATTGGTTCCTTTTGTTCGTTACCAGAAGAAGCAGGAACACGTATCACTACATTTCCCATGGAGTCCTGTTCTGCCTCGAATTGATGCTCCGCTGCCCACTCCAATAACCAGTTCCCCAAACGTTCCTCATTCCCAGAACAATGGGGGATGTTGCAGATTTGCTCGAATAGTCCCAGCGTCGTTTTAATGGCAGGATATAAATTCATATCTTAGTTCCTTTTCTGATTTGGTTTATGATGAAGATACAAAAGGAAGGTATAAATCAGCGCATACCCTGAAGGACAGCCCTAACTTTTTCAAAGAAAAATGTAATCACTTCCTCATTCACAACTAAAGCGAATTTCATCAATAGAGTACGGTGATTTTCTTTGTATGCATGAACCCGAACCCATAACCCTTGATTTAAAAGCTGGGTACGTGCTTCGATGGCTTTTTCACGATCGTGGAATTTCAAACCACTTAATAATCCATGTCCCATGGAAGCTTCAATTAAGGCAGGGAAATCCGCTGCTATCCGCTTCAAATTATCAAAATAAAGCTGTTGCATCGCAGTCAAGTGTTGTTTGTTCTGCTTAATCGCTTGAATGCAAGCCAATCCTGCAAGGCACGCAAGGGGAGCATTCCCATTGGTGCTAAGCGCATCAAATTGTTCAAGCAAATCGTATTTGGATTTAAATATGGTTGCGGATTGCCCATGAAATCCTGCGGTCATTCCTTTTCCTACTATAACAGCATCCGGTTCAATCCCGTACTGGCGGAACATCATACATTCTGGAACAAAAAAACAAGATTGGATTTCATCTGCCACCAGCATCGCATCTACTTCCTGCGTCTTTTCCCGCATCTTTTTTACCAACTCCGGTTGAAGGTGCAACGCTTCGTTATTCATCATCACCGGTTCAAAAAAGAAACAGGCAACCTGGCGACCCCATTTTTCAAATACCCGGTTTAGCTCATTCAAGTTGTTTGGTTCAATTTGTTCAAAAATCACACCTCGATTATCAAACATTTCTTCCCACATCCCTCTCATACGCTGAGCAAAGGTATCGGTACCATGGTAGTTGTTCGTAAAGGTGATAAATACAGGTACGCCCACATCCTGTTTGTGTTTACGGTGATACACATACGCCATCCGAAATGCGGCAGCACAAGCAACAGTACCCGTGCATGTACTAACAATCGCACGATTCAGCGTATCGGGATCGTTTTCCAGCTGTGTCATTTGGCTATCTTCAAACGAGCTAAACCCATTCGCCAATGCGACTAATTCTCGCGCCAATGCTTTTACCGCAGCTCCAGGAATATCGGAATGACAATCCCATGTAATCCCTTGTTGTATCGCTTCTTGGATCAGGGGTACGATGATAGGAGAATCATACCCCCAGGGCATCTGGTAGTGACCCGCCGTGCAATCCAGAATTAATTGACGATTTTCTGTAATAAAGAACAATCCTTTTCCGGTAAGAAAATGATCGGGGGATTTGTGACTGGAAAGCTGGATGAATGAATTGTCAAAATGAGCAGCTTCAGGTATCTCAGAAATGGTTGTTCCCACTCGTTTTAGCAATGCTTGCTGGCTATTTTTTTCCAGAAAGGATTTTGCAGCGGCGAGCTGGATACTGATTCCATCTCCTCGATTCCCCAATAATTGTGTGACCTTTAATGGTTCCATAGTGCTACCACTCCTCCTTTAAAGGAATCGTGGCAACAAGGTAATAAAACGATACCCTAGAACCAATGATACATATACAAAACTTATGGGGTAGTTACA
>CAYPZJ010000252.1:0-7659 GCA_964414635.1 uncultured Spirochaetia bacterium | reverse complement strand
AATTACACCGAAGGTGAAATCCGCACGATCCTGGGACGCTTTTATTTTACAGGGGATCAAGTATTTAACCGGGTGGAAACCCTGAGCGGTGGTGAAAAAAGTCGAATGATTATTCTCACCTTTATTTTGTCGGGTGCGAATTTTTTAATCCTGGATGAACCGACGAATCATCTGGATATTCAAACCCGTGAAAGCCTTGCGTTTTCACTCAACGAATTTCCTGGGACCATTTTGTTTGTCTCTCACGATCGTCAGTTTATCCAAACCTGCGCTACACGAGCATTATTACTCAAAGATGGTAGGCTGGAACAGTTTCAGGGGCGCATGGATGAAATCGACCGTTATTTATTTAAAACGGAATCCACACGTAAACAAAAAGCGGAACATGTTCAGACCACCGTGAATCGGGATCAGGATGCACCCGGTTCACCACCTTCTAAGAAAAAGAAGATAAACCAATTTAAACTCCAGGAACTTGAAGAAAAAATTGTTCACTTAGAAACAACAAAAGCGGAACTCCAGCAGAAGCTGGGAGATCCTGCTATTGTGGCGGATTATCAACAAATTGCGAGTATCGAACAGGAAATCGAGGCGATTGACACCAAACTGACTCCCCTGTATGAAAAATGGGATGATACGGTCGGATAGAATTCATTTGATTTGGGATGATGGAAGACGACCGGGCTTTTTTTTATTAATTTCACAACCGGAGCTGCGAGCACCTGGATTATTGGATTGAGGGGCAAGAGTGACTCTGTAACTGCTTACGAAGGAGTTTTGGTATGAAACGAACTTGGATAATTCCACCTGTAATTGCACTGTTAATTCTCGTTTTTGGCGGCATTAATCTTATTCTGGCAGATGACCCCGTTATTGATAATTTATTTGACTTAGGGATGGTTCAAGGGGGTGCCAAAGATAGCCCTGCTTATGAATACCTGGGTGACTATGTAGCCATCGCCACAGAGATTGAATTTGAACCTATAGAAGTGAATCCCAAACCAAAAATCCAACGACGTACTTCGGATTACGACCGAGCAACGACAACCGAGGAGGATGACGATACCGAATATATCTACAAATTGGTTGTGTATATTGATTTATTTGATAGCGTATCGGGTGATTTTTTCGGTCAATACACCTATATCACACCTGCAGATTATCCAGAAGAGTGTAAACGTGCTCTGGAAGAAGCCAATGTAAAAAATGTGCTCATCATGAATCCATGGTACTTTGCAGGTCCTCCTTCCGAATCACGGGAATATCATTACCAATACAATCATTCGATCCTTCCACTTGTTTTTATGTATCCTGATGATTACACGGGGGTGTTCAACGGACAGTCTATGGATATTCCGTTATGCGAATGCTTTGATACCATATATTTCCAAGTAGACTAAATCTAAATGGAGGAATCTATTATGCAACGAATCATTACGATCTTTTTTTTATTATGCTTTGCGTTACTCATTATTCCTGGGATGCTTCTGGCGGATGCATCATTGAATGTAGAACTTAGTATAAGTGCAGGATATGGTGCCGGAACAGACGCCCAAGCCGACGAGCCAGCTACTACAGAAGAGGGGGCTTCAGAAGAAGAGACTGCCAAGGAATTATATCATTACACCTATCATTTTTATTTGGGGATTAATGATTTATTCATTGAAGATTATGTTCTGGCGTTGGAAGATTTTTCGCATGTTATTGAATTGAATCCGGATTTAGGGATGGCGTATTACTATCGAGGCCTTGCTCATGCTCAACTAGACCAGTTAGCGGAAGCCGGGCATGATTTTGTACGGTTTTTAGAACGAGTACCCCGCCGACCGGATTCTCTTTTTGAGGGTAAAATTCTTTTACGAGGACGCTGTTATGCAGCAGCAGGCTATGTTAATCTGGCGCTCAATGATCTACTCGTATTCGAAGAAAATACCGAATCCGAAACCGCAGAAATGACCTTAGTACCCCGAGAAGATACCTTTGAAATAAATTTGATTCTTGGCGATCTATTTTATACGAAGCGAATGGTTGAAAAAGCACAGATTTACTATGAAAAGACCGTAGAGTTGGCTTCCACAGATGAAGAAGAGGCTACCGCCTATTCTAGGTTAGCCCGAGCATATTACGATCAGTTACTCATCGCCAATGCCATTGTAACAATCAAAAAATCCCTTGCTATTGATCCTGAAAATGAAGGGTATAAGCGTGCATTGCATCAGTATGAGTTGTTCTATCCCGATGAAGTTGAAGATCGTGGGTATAGCATTTTCCCAGATGATTATGCCACCCTTTCCGAATCGAAATAATCCTAATGTAGTGATCCATCAGGATTTCTCATGTGACTAATCGCGGGGATTTGTGTTATAAATCGATCCCCACATAAAACGGGACCGTCCACACAGGATCGTTCTCCACTGGGCGTAGCACAAATACCACAGATACCGACCCCACATTTCATATACGTTTCAATACAGTAAGCGGTTTGTTTCTCAGATAAGATCGTTGCTGTACGATTACAAAACGCCTCTTCCATAGCCATGGGACCACAAAGATAAAACCTTCCCGTATTATCCCAGGTACCTTCGGAAAGCAATGCCATGACCTGATCGATTATCAATCCTTTTTCGTTTGGTTTGTCAGCATACCAGATCCAATCGGGTGCAGGTTCGGAAACAAAAATATCAAGCGGAATAGGGGTTTGGAGTTCTCGGCATCCTACCAAAAAGCCCTGATACGGGTATTTACTCGCCCAGTGTACAAGGGGTGCTAATCCTGTTCCCCCTCCAATTAAATATACAGGGTGGTTGGTCGGTTCGGGGAATGCATTTCCATAAGGCCCCCTTACCCAAAGAGGTTCCCCTGGTTGTAGATTTGAAATCCCTTGGGAATGAGAGCCAACGGGTTTAATCACAAAACTTAATGGAGCGGTAGTTGCTATGGAATAGGGTTTTTCGCCTAACTCAGGATCCCAAAGATACATGAATTGCCCCGGTTCGGCTTTAATAGAGAAATCAGTATGTATGACGAGATAATCGGGAGCATATAGACGCTTTTGTATGATCGTGGTTTTGGTATATTTCATATACCCATCCGTCCGAAGCGCTAGTTGGAAATCGGTTTTAGATTTCCAATGGTGTTCGAGCTGTGCCAGCCGTTCTCTAATTGTAGGTGTCGCCATCATAGCTAGAGCAGAACCAATTCCAAAAAAAGAGGCACCAGCCGCTTCCAATTCGATAAGCTGTTCTACTGTGTTGATTCCCCCCATAGCAATCACCGGTAAGGAAGAAATCTTGTGGATCGCTTTTACCACCCGAAGCGTATGATTAAAAATGGACGGACCCGAAGCTCCCCCTTTTTGGTTACTCAAAATAGGCTCATTGTTGGTTGGTTCTCGCGTTTCATAAGGACCCAGCGTATTAATCGCCACCCATCCATCAAACAGTTGTTGATCCAAACTCGAAAGCCAGCCATCGGTGTCTTCTAGGTTCGGACTAACTTTTAAAAGAATAGGTTTTTCAGTCAAAGGACGGATCGCTTGTAGAATTGCCATCACAACATGGGGATCCCTCCCAAGTTCCATTCCAAAACCTGATGCGTGGGGGCAGGATAAGTTTAATTCAAATCCATCGGTTACCGTATCTAGTTCTCTAACCAGCTGGACAAATTCTTCCACACTGCCACCAAAAATGGAAGTAAGTAAAAATTTATTGTTTGGAAGGGGATAAATTCGTTCCACCTCTTTTTTCCAATAAGTTACTCCAGGATTCGCCAATCCCACGGCGTTACAAAAATGTGGTCCTTGCTCTGTTTGACAGAGGATTGGTTCTCGATTCCCCCGTCGAGGTTGTACACCAATACTTTTTGTTGTTAGGATACCCAGCTGTGGAACCGTTCGGGCGAATAAATCAAGGGTTTCGGCAGTTATGGTTATGATTCCGGATGGAATCGTAAATTTGCTGGTGATGTGGTTTATGTGAAATCGGTTCATTGTCCTCTATTCCAATTGGGAAAGGTTTGTGAATTTGTAAAACTATTTTCTATTCCCATCTTTGCCATACACTTGTTGAATTTATATATGTTACATATGGATGCTATACGAACACACCTTACAAGGCTGAAAGGGATTACTCAGAAGGGGATTCAACTTTGGTAAATGAAAATGGGAAATCGGATTGTTTTCTAGAAAAATTACGTTGTGCTGCAACATTCCACGTATGCTCCCCCAAACCGATATCCAGAACATTTTCGGTATAGGTTGTTTCTCCATCCTCCATGGAAATCGTTCGGTATTCAATGGAATCAATAATTAAGATGTATTCCAACGCGTTTTCCACAGCAGACCACTGAAATGGAATGGGATCATCGGAAATGGAATCACCATTAGCAGGATAAATGAGATCCGGAGCGTGATCAATCGGAATGAAATCGGATGTTTCATCCTCACACATCGGCATATTCAGCATGATAGCACCTGCAAATAGCAATACACTCCATAAGACTCTACAGTTGATACATCCAACGATGCGGTTTTGTTTTCGTTTTATGCATTTATATATCCTATCAATAAACATGCAACTTGCCTCGAAATTAGTCGGTATCGTCGTCATTCCGATATTCATTTTTTAATCGACGAACCTGTCCTGTTTCTTTAACCTGGACAATGGTATCCGAATATCGGAACGTCTCAATCATGGTACGGGTAATCTCTTTGATGTTTTCATCGATCATCATCCGAAATGCTTCTGGAATATTTTGATCACGAATAACATAATAATAGTCCAGAGCTTCATCCAATCGATGCTCGCTCACCAATTGGGCTGCTTCATTTAAAATGGTTTTATATTTCTGATAGGTACGATTTGTGAATAGATACCTAAAATTATACTTCAGTTTTGGTCGTTTGGGCTTCGGTTTTCGTTTGCGGCGACGTCCTGTTTGCTGATCGTACTCAGAATCTGCATAAAGCGTCGTATCCTGTTGTTCTCCATCTATTTTGTCTTCATCATACGAAAGAATGCTATCTTGTATTTTTTCAGTTTCATCTGGAATGATTGCCGCTTTTGGTGCGTCAACCGGATTCCCATCCACATCTGTAAAAAACCCATCAATTTGGGTGAATTCTTCATATGGAACATACGCTTGGGGAATAAATTGTGGATTAATATCAGGATGATTACTCGCTAGCCGTTCCTCTGAAAGTAAGGAATCTAAATTATCCATGGAATCATACGTCAGCGTGTCTTCGTAGATATCTTCCAGTTTAATAAATTCACTATCCGCTTCGCGTTCCCCATCCATTAACCAAGGCATATCTTCGGGTTTGTACCCATAATTAAAGACAGGCTTCTTCTTTTTTTCCGGTTTCTTCTCTTTCTTCCGGTCTCGCACTACGACTTCTTCTTCAGCGCGAAAATAAGCATCCTCCCGATCCTCTTCATCCGATTCCGGTGGTTGATAAAACGGGGCTCCGCCTTGCTGATAGATAGGTTGAACATATGGAGGAGGTGCAGAAGGATACGAAGATGGTGGCGAATCCGAAGCAGAGCGCTGTTCCACTTCTTCGCGAGGGGTGAAGGTCTCAGATTCTTCTTTTACATCGTCAGATTTCTCTTCCGAAGGTTTCGTATCTGGTAGTCCTTCAGGTAACCCCGGACTGGGGTAGCTACTTGGTTGAACCAAAACCTCTTTTTGGATCGTACCTTGTTGACTTGGTGCTCCACCCGATTGTTGGGATGGAGTAAGCTCATTCATTCGTGCCTGTACCATTTGATTAACCAAATCGGCTAACCGTTCGTTGGGAATTTGCTGAAGCATTTCCTGGTTGGGTACACCCGAAGTAGTATCACGCGCCGTTTCACGCTTTGATTGGATAAGATCATCCATAACCGATGAAGAAATTTCATCCTGCATAGCAGATGGAGCTATACTATCCTGTTTTGCAGCTTCCAATTTGGATTTGAGAACATCATTGATTAAATTCTCTATCTTTTCTTCCGCTGCGGTTTCCTGCTTGTGTAGGCGTTCATCTATTAATCCATTCACCTGATTGAGAATATCATCAAGCGAATGATCTTCATTAACGCCTAATTCCTCTAATTCCCCTTCTAGGGACAGTTTCCGCTCAACCTGGTTTTCAACCAATTTCATTAGGTAGGATTTAAAGGAATCGGTTGAAAAGGAGGATTTACCAATTAATTGGTTGAGGAGTGCATCTTCTCGTTTAGAATTGTTTTCTTGCTGCTTTTTGCTTTCGTATACCGACTCGACTAACTGTATAACTTGCTCCATCGGCATTCCTGCACGATCCGCCACATCCGATAAATCCGATTTATCAATCTCCTCGGCTGATTTCCCGCCCAACCGTTTATTTACAATGGTATCTATAATGTCACGGAGTTTTTCAGTTGCCATATTTGCTTTATTAGCAACCATTTCCATAAACACATCATCTGCATTACTTGCCTGATGCCGCTGTATTTGCGAACGTACCAATTCATCAACCGTTTGTTTTAGATCATCTAAAGGAATCTCGCCTTTCTCTGCCAATGCATCCAGAATCATTTCATCTGGCACCGTCCCCAATCCCGGTTCTGGAGGTGCAGGTTGATCTGACGGTACGGTTGGTACGATGGAATCCATGGACGGAGCAATATGGTCAACGGGTGGGGGCGTTACAAACTTATCTTGTTGCATCTTTTGAACTTGATCGACCAGTTGATTAATCTGCTCCCGTTGTTGGCGAATGATCTCCATTTCTTGTTGGGATCCCTTTAGGATGGAATCAATACTTCCGTCTAACAAATCCCTTTGGCGTCTGGATAAATCCTCAAAAAGGTCTTCGCTTAATTGAATTTCATCTTGATCGGGTTGTTCTGCTTTCGGAGTACTCGATGGAATAGAAGAATCCAAATGCTCCAAATCAACAGACCCATCAAGCATGCCATCAAAATCCAAGGTTTGTTCGGTTTGTAAATCTTCAGGCACTTCCAGTTGCTTTCTATAATCCTGTAAATTGCGAATTGCCTGGGTATCCTTTTTAGACCGGGCTTCCATATCCTGGAGTTGGGCTTGCATACTATCAAGCTGACGACGCAATTGAGCGGGGTCTTCATCAGGAGCAGGTGTTGGTTCCATTTGATCGGGTGGAGCGGATTCTTCCATGGGTTCCACTGGGGGTTTCACCTCTGCAAGTAAATCATCGGGCTCTTCATCCGCTGTTGTTTCACCTGGTTTACTCAGATAGGATTCCAGATCCCCTAATTCATCTTCTTCTAACGAAGGGTCGATTTGTTCCCGTTCTTCCTGATCACCTTTCTCCAAGGGTTCTGCTGGGCGTTCTTTGGTTTGCGCATCTTGTTCGGTGTTAATAATATTTATTTTATGGAAAAATCCTTTTTCGAGCTTTGTGTCGGCTGGTTCGGCACCTTTCTCCCCTTTCTCTTTTGTCACTTCCCATTCATCCAATTTGGTACGAGAAACATTGCCCGGACCGAATTTTTTATCCAACAACGATTCAATGTTCTCAGAAATCGAATTAACTAATGCGTCAAAACTCAATTGCCCTTCGATTGCATCTTCGGCTTCAGAAAAGTCTAACCCTGTAATCTTTATCTCTCGAACCCCCGGATCCTCTAAGGGTTTTTCTTGTGAACCAGGTAC
>CAYPZJ010000251.1:0-7693 GCA_964414635.1 uncultured Spirochaetia bacterium | reverse complement strand
AGGTCTAGAAGGTGTGGTATATACATGATAGATAGGATCCCATACTTCCTGAGTCATCTCAATAGATACCTCAGTGGATATAGGTTCCCCAGCATAGTTTTTAGTCTGGACCGTAAGAGTAATCGTATCCTCTCCATAATATATCTTTCGGTTGGGAGATACTGTAATATAAAACTGTCCCCTTCCCATTGGTACGGATTTCCGTGCAGATACGGTACGATTTGCCGGGTCAATCACATCTGCTTCGATAATAATATCCCGATCGTATATCACCCGATCCGGTTGAATTGTAATTCCCGCTGCACCATTCGCATCGGTTTTCGCTTCACCTGCCAGAATCACACGATTATATCCCGATGAGGAATAATCATAATAACCATACGAAGAACGTCGTGATTCATAAATGGTATACGATACCTTACATCCCGCCACCGGTGCACCAAAATAGTATTGAGCATTGATAGAAAAGGTGATGGATTCCCCATTCACATAGAATTTTTTATCGGTGGTAATGTCGACTTTATACTCGGGTTTCCGATATTGTTCTACCACAAAACTACGGGTTTGGCTCACATCATCAATCTCCATCCGTACGTAATAATTCCCCAAAGGGTAACTGGTATCAATCTCCACCTTGTCATTTAATGATCCATAGGAATTCGTACGTAGATTCTTCTCCAAAATGTTGTTTCCCTGACTATCTCTGACTTTGATTTCAACGGTTTTGTTCGCTAAAACCTCCATCTCCTGCCTACCTGGAGCCACCCCCCGGAGAATCCCTTTAAAATGAACCGTATCCCCAAGCCGATAAACCGGGCGATCGGTATAAATAAAGATTTTCCTACTGGCATATTGACTGGCAGAAGTTTCCTGACTGGAACACACAGCAATAGCACCATCTGTAGTTAGCCCAATAACATTCATCGCTTGGGATTCGTTCGAGAGTAAGGAAATATCCAAGATCCCATCGCCATCTGTATACCCACGAGGTTCATTACAATTCCCTTCGTCGAAATCCTGCAACCACGTATTGGTTGTGGAGTTCCCCATATTCACTGATGGATCCCGCTTGGGAATAAGATAAATGGGGATATCTGCTGCAGGTTGATTGGTTTTAAGGTTATTTGCATAGACGAGGATGGTATTATGATCCCGTTTGGTTACAATTCCTAAATCTGTGATAAAGAGAATCTGAGTCTCTTTCTTTGAACCCGCCTGGACGGATAATGCATATACCCCAGCTTCAAAATTGTCTTCAATCTTGATTTGATTGTACACCCAATTATAAGGAGTAAAATTAGTAACCTCGTATTGCTGTTCATACACCTTATGAAAATGCTGAAGTTGCCCATCATTCACTCGTTCATCCCAATTACTATATGCAAGTATTTTATCCTGGGGTAATTGATGTACACTAATATCTACCATAGGATAGCGAAAGGAACGTAAATTAAAGGATAATTCGGTGTTAGGCAAATATATATTCTGATTAATCACTACATGAAAATCTGCCGGACGAGGCTTCACAGTTAATTGGAGTCCATCCAAACTTTGCCCTTCTACCAACGTAATGGAGTTTTCATACCGAGTGGATTCAAATCCTGACGCATACGTTTCCAGAATATATTGTCCCGGTTTTAAATTATCCAAAAAGAAATATCCTTCCATATCCGTAGTGGAACTCATAGGACGTGGTCCCCGAGCGGAGACCGATATATGCCGGGCAGGTTCATTCAGATCCTCAATACGAACCGATCCTTCAAGTGATGCTGGATGGTACAACGTTACATTTATGGTTTTTTCTTGTCCGCTAGTCAGATCAATATTACTGATTTCTTCCCGGGTAAATCCCACTTTATCAATAGTTAAAATGTAACTTCCGGTATTGAGTTGCGTAAATGTAAAACTCCCGGACGCTTCCGTTATCTGATAATTTTTCCCACTCCCATAGGCACTATACCCTTGGTACTCCAACGAAACATTCGCATCCGCTAAAGGATTCCCACTACTATCCACAATTTTACCAATAACCGATGCTTGTTTATTCATTGCAATGGTAATCGAAACAGCCCGTTGGTATGCAGGAAGATACCAACTGGACATGGAATAATCCACATATCCATCTTTCATGGCGATAATAGAATAATAGGACCCCGCAGGGACTCCTTCAAATTGGAATGTACCATCTACTCCGGTTGTAACCTTCTGATACACATCACTGGAATAGGCACTGGTTAATTCAATTACTACATCGCCCAAATTAGCTTCTCCAGACAGATCGGTCACCACACCAGATACGACTACCTGTCCATTCTGCCCTTGGGAAAAGCCGGAAAATGCAAATCCAAAAATAAGTAGGATTATCAAGGAAAACACGACCGGTTTCCATTGTAGCCAATTCGGTTGTGAAATGAAACAACAAAACGCGTTTATATCAAAATAGGATGTTGGATTTCTTTTCATTGGATACCTCCACAGCATTGGAAGTGTAATAAAAAACCAGTAAGGTGAAAACTGAACGGTTGCAATTGGATGAATCACAAAATAGTGTAAAAATAATTAAGCCAAACACAAAGGAATAATACCATGTCACACGTATAATCAAATTTAGTACGTGAATCAGCAAGGTTTATCATCAGCATAAATCTACCAAAAGTAGAAAACTTCATTGCGAACAACGTGAAGCAATCTCTGTTTTGAAAAGCGATTGCTTCGTCGCTTTGTTTCTCGCAAGGACGAAAACTAGGTAAATTATTTTTGGTGAAATCCCCAATTAACAATACTATTGCTATATGATTCTGAACCAAGTCCAGAATGACGTTCTACCAACAGTGAGACGTCATGCTGATTTTATTTTTGCATCCATCACCCAACTATAATCAAAATCAAGGTTAAATGTGACGTGGTATAAAGGGTCTTTGCGAGAAACGAAGTGCCGAAGCAATCTTTATAATTGCTAATTGCTAATACACATGTTTGCGTGATTCTATATTTAAAAGGAGTGCGATTGCTGTTAACCCGGTGAGCAGGTTGGATCCTCCGGAACTGACAAAAAACAATGGAATACCGATAATGGGCATAATCCCTACACACATCCCCACATTGATGAAAAAATGTGACACAAAGAGAGTAAGGATTCCTGTTGCTATAAAACTCCCAAGATAATCTCGTGCGTTATAGATTATTTGTACCGCACGATAAAATACCAACCCAAATAATCCAAACAAAACCAGTACCCAAATGTATCCCATATCTTCTGCAAAAACCGTAAAGGCGTAATCGGTAGCACGCTCTGTCACATAAGCATGCGCATGGGGTCCTTTGGTAAAACCTTGCCCGTATAACCATCCCGAACCAATCGCTAATGTATTTTGACGCGTGTCATACCCTACATCTTGATAATCTTCTGTAAGCCCCATAAAGGAGGTGAATCGATCGATTATATGGGGTTTGATTAATGCACTATCGGTGGCTTCATTGGCAAAGATGAGTAACGCAGCAAACAAGAAGCCTAATCCAAATGTTAGATACACTTGTTTGATACGGTTAACAAACTCCAACCGCTCCCGATCGTGCAGCTGGAATATAAAGATGGAAGCAAGTAACGGTATTAAATTGAGAATAAAAAATGAACGGGTATGCACCCCAAAATATAATTGCTGAATTACCCCCATGTCTTCGGTTACCGTTACTGGAAAAAGAATATAGAACAACAAATTCAGAACCACCGCAACAGCAATCACCCCCAATAGATACACCTTACTCTTGTTTGGTAATAGATGCATAAACAGAAAAACAAAAAAGAAAGCTCCGCCTACAAAAACCATACCGGTGATATCACTGGCATACTCATGAAGAAAGTTAAATAGGGAAACAAAGGTAATGAAAACCGCACCATGATCTTCCACAGACACATTCTCAAGGTGAATGAAATCGTTTTCCAATCCAATCACACCAAGAAGCAACGTAATCAATCCCATCCCTAGTAAACTTACGATATATCGAGGTTGGGTACTGGAAACAAATAACATAGCAAAGGTAATCAATATATAAATTAAAGCTGTTCCTGGATCGGGTTGCATTAAAATGAGTAGAACAAAAGGAATCTGTACAAGGATCGCAAGCAAAAAGAATCGAAGCTGTTGGATGCGTTGTCCTGTCCAATCTAAGAATTTAGCAAAAGCAATGATATAGATTAATTTCCCAATTTCGGATGGTTGAATCCCAACATCGCCAATGCCAAACCACGAACGGGCACCTCCCCGTACATTCCCAAATACCAATACTGCTGCAAGTAGAATTAATGTCACGGTAACTAAAATCCACGTATATCCGGCAATCTTTTGATAATCAAGAAAGAGCACCACACTACCTAAAATCAACCCCGGAATGAGAAATTGTAGTTGCCGTAAGTATAGAAAACTATCCCTTGATTCCTTTAGCTGATAAGCAAAGTTTCCTGCGGAATATATTGTAAGCAAACCCAGTACAAGTAAACCAATGGTAGCAAATATTAATAAAAAATCAATCTTATTCTGCATCACACATTCCCTTATTCGTCATCGTCGTCATCTTCCGATTTGGGGTCGGATTCATTGGATGATTGTTCTGGTTTATTATCCGTCTCTGGTTTATCATCCCCGTCTGCATTAGCATTCTCGTCCGGTTTTTCTTCTGTTCGATTCGATGGAGGGGGCGTTGCTTCTGGTCGGGTATCCTCTTCAGGTTTGGGTTCGGTAGGGGATTCCTCCTGTTCTTCTGTTTGCTCTGCAGTTTCTTGTTGAGCTAATTCTGCCGCACGTTGCTCTTGTATTTGAACCAATTCATTATTTGATTGAACCGATTCCACATCGATCTGTACTTCCCGTTGTTCAATTTGTTCCTGGCGGCGTCGATTCCGCTCCATTCGCTGTTCAATCTCACGATCCAATTGTTCTACTTGAGATGGCACGGAATCCGTCTGAATCCGTTCGGTTTCCCGGAGCAACCGCATCCGCAGTTCTTCGATATTCCAAAAATCATCTTCTGATTTATTCGTTTCCCCATCCGTTTGTGCACTATCAACCTGATTCATGTTGTCCACCGCAGGCTGACCGGGATTGGATTCGTCATCCGGTGTGCGACTCGAACCATCAGACGAGCCTATAAGCGAAGATGCTTCTCGAATTAATTGTTGATTCCGTTGCTGAATCTGTCGATTTTCTTCATCCATTTGGCGGATTTGCTGCTCTAACTGCCGACGATCCGTAGGTTTGGTGGATCGCTCAGGGGATTGAGTCGTGCGTTGGGTTGAATCGGTGGATGGTTCGCTATCAGAAATGTCTTCTGGCTCCATATCTTCAGGTAAGGTGGGTTGTTCTATCGCGATTTCCATCTCATGGAGTAAACGCTCATACCGTTCCCGCTCTGTTTCCAACATTTCTAAGCGAGCCATATTCTCCTGCCATTCCCGCATAATCTGTTCCAGTTCTCGTACACGTTGTCTCTCCAAAACCAATGACGTCTCCCAAACAGACCGTTGGGCGTCTTCTTTCACTTCCTCCTCGCTAGGAATATATTCCAACCCTAAATCCTGTAAGCTTTCAACAAGTGGTTTCTTTTCCGAATAAGGAAGAGTAAGTAGAGCGCCTTGTGCAAAATGGAATTTAAAAGATGGATATCGACGGTGCTCAAAATAGCTTTTATAGATTGCTGCGGCAATGGGTGCAGCATTCGCTCCACCTGCTCCACCATGTTCCAGTAATACCGTTATGGCAATGCGATCTTCCGGGTTATCCGTATCATACGGTGCAAACGAAGTGAACCACGCATGAGGCTCGCCTTTGGGTGTTTGTCCCGTCCCTGTTTTTCCCGCTATCTGAACATCACAATACTGTCCTGCATACCAATACGCGGTCCCTCCCTGCTTTGTAACTTCCCGCATTGCCCGTTGAAGAAACTTAATCGTACGTTGAGACATGATTGGTTCGGGCGAATATCTACGTTGGGCAGGATCCGTTTTGTAGATAACAGTACCAGATGGAGCATCCTGAACGCGATCAATAACATAAGGTCTCTGGAGCATACCATTGTTGGCTATCGCAGAAACAATATTATGAACCTGAATGGGTGTGAAGAGCAAATACCCTTGTCCAATACTGGCAACAACGGTATCTCCGCCATACCATTTCTCACCAAATCGCTCCCGTTTCCAAGCATCATTGGGTAAAATACCATGTTCCTCGTTGGAAATATCCAATCCGGTAGGGGAACCCAATCCAAATTTCTGACACATAGTATAGATCGTATCCCACCCCAAGGCATTTCCTACATTATAAAAATATACGTTGCATGATTTCTTGATTGCTTCTAACATACTGATTGTACCATGGTGCCCCATACATGCAAAAGTATGCCGTCCAAGCCGAAATGATCCATTACAAATTACTTCGGAATTGGGATTCCATTTCCCGCTTTCAATAGCCGCAGCTGCAACAACCAGTTTGAAAAGTGAAGCCGGAGGCACCAACGACTGAATGGCACGATTGATTAGTGGTTTTTCGTCATCCAACAGATATTCTTTATAGTGGAGGTTCAAATTGTTAGGATTGAAACAGGGACTGGAAACCATTGCAAGAATTTCTCCAGTAGAAGGCTTCGATACAATAACCACCCCCTGTTTGTCTCCTAATGCTCGAAAAGCCACATCTTGAAGACGTCGATCAATGGTTAAATAGATGTTATCCCCAGGAATGGGAGCAATCGTTTTTTCATCAATCTCCTGTATAATAGAACGTCCTCGAGCGTCTAATAAGCGATATTTCTCACCATAAATACCCCGGAGATTTACATCCATTTTCTTTTCAATACCACGGGCTCCAATTTCCGAATCAAAACGGTACACATATCTACCACCCGATTTATGTTTGTTTTGTCGTACGATAGAATCCCATTCCTGCTCGGATATCATATTTGTATATCCAAGAATGTGGGCTAAATTCTTCTTAAGGGGATAAATCCGTTTAGAAATCAAGGATTCTCGTATCCAGGGAAACCAACGCATATTGGATTGTTCTTTAATCCACGAGATTTGTTCGATCGTTGCATTGCGACTAAGCAATACGACGGGCTCATTGGCGTTCCATTCTAATTTTTTAATTTTTTCGCGGGCTTTTTGCAGTCGTTTTATAAACAATTTAAATAATTGTTCGGTAGCTTGTTCGGTACTCAGTTCTGGATGGAGATCTTCCCGTTTTAGAATCTCTGCTAAATAATGCAGTTTCTCCACTCCTTGGGGATCCTGGTCGAATATATATGGTACCAGTGATATTTTAAACGCGGGTTTGGAATCAACCAAAGGATTCCCATTTCTATCATAAATAATCCCACGAAAGGGTTCAGCAGGATACGGTTTCTGTTGATAGTTTTGAGCAATTTCCTCCAGTGCTTTTCCTTGAACAATCTGGATATATCCCGTACGGAAAACAATTACTAAAAACGAAACGAAGATGAAAATGAGGATGATAAAGATACGACGACGGAAATCTTTATTATGATTTGGTTTTAAACTTAATTCACTCATGCGTTGAGTTCCCTCCTCTTACCCGATCACTGAAACGTACGGTGTAACCGAGAATCCGACCATTTTAACACCCAAAACAATGGAATTGCAATCGCAATGTTAAATCCTATCTCAATGGGTAATTTGGTGAGC
>CAYPZJ010000250.1:0-7694 GCA_964414635.1 uncultured Spirochaetia bacterium | reverse complement strand
CCTGATAGCCTTGCTCTGTATATTCGGCTGCTTTTCGTTGTGCCTTCCCAACATACGAACATGTAGCATCGATAATTTGTACAGAACGCTCCTGCAGCGCGTTATATCTATCAGGAGAAATTCCATGAGCACGAATGACGATTACATCTCCAGGATGAAGAGTATCAATTTCATCCTCAGTAATCGAAAGGATTTGTTGATCTTTAAGACGGCTTACCACATCATTATTATGAACCAATGGACCTAATGTATAGATTGGATTTTTTGGGTAATCAATCCGTGCCTGCTCTACCATTTCGATAGCACGTTGCACCCCCCAGCAAAATCCAGCATACTTTCCAATATATATGGGCATGAATGCTCCATCCGATAAATTTTAAGTTGCATAGAAACTCTACGGTTGCCCATACACCTTATTCTTCAATATATGCCATCCATACCATGAAATCAAGAGTTTAATTAAGGGGTTATGGTAAAGAGGGCATACGACTCCGTATGTAAATGGTATGTTCTTGTTTGCTATTCACACCTAATGACGATGAGGTTGGATTCAACACCAGCTGAAGCTGTATTACTAATCGTGCGATAAAAAGGGGATTTGTTTGAGTAGCAGTCGAACTGATTTGATTCTCCAGTTCTGTACGATTTAGTTGGATTAGCAGCACTTTATAGGTTGGTGTATCTTCTATTAATTCTACATGAACAAGTGGTGTAGTGGGTTCGAAATTGATTACCTGAAAACGAGTAGCATAGCTAGGATTAAGTTTGATATGAAGTTCCTTTTGTTTGCTTGTCTCGCCAGGTTGCCAATCCAGAAAATGAATACGTAATGGTTCACATTCTACTATGGTTTCTACACAGGCTTGAATTTCTAACTGTACTTGAGGTGCATCGGTAGCATTGCTATATACTAAAAGATACTTCACATGATTTCCCGAGCCGCGACCTGCCCGATAGGTGACCTGGATACGTCCACACTCCCCCGGTTGTATTGGAGTTTGCGTATAGTCAGGAACGGTGCAACCACATGTAACTTGTACATGATAAATGATGAGTGGAGCATCTCCAGTATTTGTAAAATCAAAGGTACAGGTATGTACCGTTTGGCTTAACAAGGTTCCAAAATCATGAGAAAGATGATCGAATTGAATTTCAGCCTGATGTGACTCTTCTGTGTTTGTAGCAAAAAGAGGGTTTGGAATTCCTAAAACACAAAGGATGAATACCAACCCACCTATCATTGAATATTGCTGCATCAAGTTTTGGAATGGTGCCAATCCTACTTTTTTTGTATAGATAACCATAATAGGAAAAATAACGCAAATTGTGTGTGAAATCAACGGCTCGGGTGGGATTTTAGTTTCGGGTTTATTGTTCTTGAAGATGGGTGGGTTATCACGTAAAAATAAGTGGGAACCTGCATTAAACGACAACTCACTCCTACACTTTTTTGGAGACTTAGTAGAGGCAAGTTGTCTATGTATATATGCTTATGCTCGATTGAGTCTATAACTTGCCTTATTAGGAAAAACAATAAAACCTGTAAAAAGTTGTACTCCAATGGTTCTGTATGTACAAAATTAGTAATATATTGGTTGATTCATCATTATTATTTTGCCTTGTTTTTCAAAAAAAAACAACAAAATACTTAAAAATCATTATACTATTTTATAGCACGGTTTGCGGGATCACCAAATAAGAGGTTTATATGAGCTATTTAATGTTGATAATGCGGTATGCAGCCATCTTGGTTGCGTGCATACTGATCTACTCTTGTAGTACACCCTTTGAAGAAATTGCTATTCCACCAGAATTGCTTTTACCTGAAGATGGTGCCGAATTGTATACGGCTGCTCCAGACTTATCCTGGAGCAATGCTAACTGCGTTAGCAATCGTGGTGAGTGCGCACTAAATTATATTGTACTTATTGATAATCAAGTGGTTGCGGATATAACCGAGCTAGTGTTTACCCCTCAAGCTGGATTGGAATCCGGTGAACATACATGGTCTGTAAAGGCTCAAAACTATTTCCAATATTCAGAATCAGAAACACGTACTTTTACGATTCGTTTAAAACCTGGTAAACCCACCCTGCTAGCACCCACTACAACTCAATCTTCTTCCACACCCGAGTTACAGTGGACTCACGTGCAAAATGCTGCAGAATACACTGTTGAATTGTCCATCCAATCAGATTTTTCAACCTTATTGATTACTGATACCATACCTTATGATCCAGAACTTATGGAGGATTCGGTTTCCTTTACACCGGATTCATTACCCGATGGGACGTATTACTGGCGTGTCACCGCATCAGATAATACAGGTTTGACTACGCTAAGTGATACATTTATATTAGAAATTAATTCCCAACCCAGTGGCATGGAGGAACGTCCTATTCTGCTTACGCCCACAACTAATGTTTGTACTTCTACTCCTACGTTCCAGTGGACATCGGTGCAACAAGCGGATAACTATCATATTGAAGTGGCAGCAGATAGTGATTTTACATCTATCGTTTCGGAGAATGCAAGCCTGACCACAACAACATTTTCCGATGCAGGATTATCAGCAGGTTATTATTACTGGCGTGTTACTGCTCATACCGGTAGTGAAACAAAACAAAGTGAAGTATATTCATTACAGGTGAAACCCATTTCCAAGCCTGTTGGATTAAGCCCGTCAAATACAACTTCTCCGAGTATTGATGATTCACCAGTCACCTATGATTGGACAACGGAATCAGGATTACAATACACCTTTGAACTAAATACCACTTCTGATTTTTCAGGGACATTAATTCATTCGAATTCCAATGCTTCTCCACCATATGAACCATCGGTAACGTATTCCACTCAACAATACTATTGGCGTTTAATTGCAACGGATCCCACCGGATGTACAGCAGAATCCGATACGTTTACATTTTTATGGGAAGAATGTATCGTACCCGGATCGATTACGATTAATAATCCATCCAGTCCATATTCAAGTATGTTTACCCCACCAACAGCATTTGAATGGACTACCTCGTCACCACAAGCTAGCGCGTATTATCTTGAGTTTTCTTTGGATTCGAATTTTACTTCGATAGATCATACTGAAACTGTAACGGGACAAACTACGTTTAGTCCCACTTATACACAAGATGCCACTGCATCCAGTTTTTTGGAAGGCAAGCATTACTATTGGAGAGTGAAAGGGGAGGTGGGATGTGGCTTATCGAATGAATCGGATACCCAGGAAATACAAGTATACGGTTATGATTGCGATTGCTTAACAAGTACAGGTGTAGCAAGTATTGCCATGGGTATTGAAGTGGACAATACCAATGATGTGGTATACGTTGCGTCTAACGTTCCAAATCGTGTAGAACGATACAAAACAACAGATTTAACTATTGCAGGATCTAATTTGTTTGAAGACAATTTTGTTGATCCTGATTTTAACCGTGTCCAATTTGTTGGAGTGGATCAAGCTACGGGTAATGTGTATGTATCCGGATGGGATGCAACCTCATGGGATACTGGAAAACCAGCTAGTAGGCGCGCTTATGAATTTAATAGTTCAGGAGCGTTTTCTACAGTGCGTCTTTTAGGCAGCAATGCAAGTACTTGCTATTTTATGAAGGTTGAAAACAATGCTATATACTGGGTTAATCTATGGGGTACTGATAATTGGATGAAGAAATACCCCCTTACAGGCGGTTCCGCTCTGGTAACCTATACCCCTACCGATGGTGCAACTAAATGTATGCGTGGAGCTGCAATTGATGGTACGAACAATCGGGTATATGTCAATTCCCTTGATGGATTCAGCGCAGCTGGTATCCATGTATATGAAGAATCATCGGGTACCTACCTATTTAAGTTTGGTGGGACCACAGATCATATTCGGGGGATTGAATATCAATCATTTGGAACACATGGGGACTACTTGTATGTGGTACGATCGTGGATTCCGCAGATTGAAATATATGAAATAACTACAAATCCTCCTACTTCATCAAGCGACCTGACTTTAGTTCGTGTTTTAACCGAAACCGCAGGATGTATTCCATCAGGGGGGCAACCGGAAGGAATTGCAATTCATAGCAACACTCGAGATATGTTCTTATCAGATGTGAATAGCCACGCCTTGCTTAAAATTCCTGGTTCCTAAAAACCTTTTCCATTCTTTATAATTTTCTTTGTATTAATATATCCATTTGATTGACCGAATTGATGGAAGAATCTATTTCTGTTTATGTATGAAAGAAGGGGATTCTATGAAATGGATATATTTAGTATTGGCAATTGTGGGTGCCATTCTTCCCTATTTGTTTTTTACTCAGTTTTTTATGCAAGATACGGCTTCCTTCCAAACATTTGTGGGAGCGCTTTTTGTTAATCCTGCTACATCTGGTTTTACCGTTGACCTTCTCTTTACATCCCTCGTATTTTGGATCTATATGATTCATGCTTATAAAAAACGGAATGGACCTTTTCCACTAGTATTTATCCTGTTCAATATAATGATTGGGCTTTCTTGTGCAATCCCTGCATATCTTTTTATGAAAGCAATCTCAAAAAAATAGCATAACGCCCTAACCCAACGCTATCAAGAATAAGCTAGATCAGCATGCTGCTTTTAGTTATATAACAATCATCTAATTGCTAGGAACCATATTTGAAGTAGTATTCGGAATGATGTTATCGAGATAAAACGGTGGGTGCATTGATTATTCAAGGATGTTATGCACGCTTAATCCTTCTCCATCCTTCCCAATTCCCAAATCAAGGGATACCCAAGGTTCACCAATCGTACTGGTGGATGCTTGTTTCCATGTGGAATTATCCCCAATTAGGATGCCTTCAGAATCCAGATAATTTTCAAGAGAGGTTCCGGTTGAATTATACGTATCCTGTCCTGAAGCATCCAAAAATAAACCCAGCGTATACATATCATTTCTCCCTTCCCTAACGAAATCGGTATCTCCTCCCGAAGCTTGTCCCCATGTAATGGTATCTACATCACTAGTGTAGGTATCATTGCCCATCATTTCGATGAAAAAAGCAAAGGATTGATCATTTCCCCCTCCTAATGATAAATTGGGTGCTGTGTACTGATCATCACCAGCAAATTCTAAAAACCAGGCAATACTTAAATCATGTGCAGCACCAATACCCATATTTAATTGTGCTTCATAGATATCATTCCCGGCTTGATCCATGAATACGGATATAGAAAAATGAGCATTTCCTGCCTGGGCATAATAATCAGATAAATAGGAATCATTTCCCTCTGCATCGTAAAGCAAACCAAATCCATACCAATAACCACTTGCTTGACCAAACTTCCCACAGGTATAGGAATCGGTACCCGAAAAATCCATTAACATACCCATCCCACCAGCAACCGAGTAACCATCCTGTCCCATATCGGTTAAGTCTCCACGGCGTCCATATCCCACTCCCTGAGCGAAACTATTGTTACAATCTGCATTAAATGCTTTGTAATTCCCATCGAACATGGTAAAATCACGCTCGGCAACATAGGTATCATTTCCATTTTGATCGCATAACAAAGCAATACCATCAATATACGCCATTCCCTGTCCCTCGGACACAATATAATATTGATCAGTACCCCCTTCATCATATAATAATCCGATACCTGTATGAGAAACTGCCTGACATCTATATTCTCCCGTATATATATCATCACCAGATTTATCATATAGAATGCCCACACCAAATGAACCACTCCCTTGAGAAAAATAATCGGCTGTATAGGTATCTGCACCCGATACATCGCAACTAATCGCGATTCCCATGTCTGCATATCCTTGTGTATACATCGAATAGTTATAACTATCATTACCAGATCCATCAATAAATATTGAAGCGGGCATAAACAAGGATCGTGATGCGCCTGTGGGAACCTGATAGCTATCATCACCTGCACTGTCAATGAATAAAACGGCGTTAACGTAGGTATCAAAATCACTGTAGACATTGTTTTGATCCCCTGTTGTAAGAATGATTTTCCCCAAACAAGAAGTTAGGATTAATGATGATTCTGTTGTTATGGTTGTTTCTGATAAATACGTAAGTAACCCTTCGATTTCGTTTAATAATACCATTGTTGCTTGATATAGATAATCAATCTGAAAATCCGACATGGATGGGTAAACCAATTGACTAAAGTAATTGGCAGAATGCGCCATATCTGTTCCTGTATCGGTAACATTTAGCAGCTGAGGTCGATCCATGCTTGGCATATTTTCATAAGCAGGTTTTCTTATTTGATCCGCTTCAATTAACGCTAATATGACCCGAGCAACATGGGTTCTAAACTCGATTGGAAGTTTCGCACATTCGGTACGAATTTGTGATTCAATGGAATCCCAGGGATCTTTAGTTGAACCACCAAACGAAGGTTTATGTTGCCATAACGCATTAAGCGCAGTGTACAATGGTTCATCAGAATCAAGGGTATATGTTGGTATGGTTGGAGGACTGAACGTGGTGGAATCATAACGATGTTGATTTGCAAGTATTTGAATCAGGTTCTTTATAGGTGTTGATTCGGAAGTACGTTCTTTCACTTCTTGGACAAGAGTTTGACAATATTGCGGTGCAAAACGAACATCGGCTTGACTTTCTTTTGCAGCATATAAAGCAAATGGATCACTGGCGATACGGTAGGATCGATCGAAATCATCGGCATTAAATTGAATCGCATCCCACTTAATCTGGTATGTTTTAAAAAGCTGATCCACGGAGTCTGGTTCATAAGGTTCTGTATCATTTTTCTTACAATTTGAACAAATGAGAATAAAAAAGCAACAAAATGGGATGAGACACAAGGTTATGTAATTCCTCATAGTTTTCTTCCTAAAAAGTGGGGTTGTGGCTAAAGAGCGCCGCATGTCACGTGTCTTGGTTCACTATCATGAACCATCGCTCACATTTCAAAAGAGCCAGGCTAATAAAATATACTTAAAAGCAATAGATTTGACAATTATTTAAGGTTGCGTATCTTGTTCCTGATAACATTGACATTCCTTGCTCTTTTCATTATGATAGTCTATAATACAAGGCGTGGATACGCCTTATGGAGTATGGAATGGAACCTTTGGTTGCGATAATCCCTGCATATAATGAGGAAAATGCAATACTAGAAACGTTAGAAAAAACATACGAGCAGATGATTCGTTTAAATACAGCGTTTGAGATTATTATTGTAAACGATTGTTCAAAAGATCAAACATTACCCCGTCTTTTAGAATATCTAGATACCAATGAAACCATTAAGCAACATGTTACGGTTTTGAAGCATTCAGTAAATCGGGGGTATGGAGCGAGCTTAAAAACGGGAATCAAACATGCCAAGTATAATACCATCATTATCTTTGATGCAGATGGAACCTATCCCATAGACCAAATCCCCAAATTGGTACAAACCTTTTATGAAGAGGAAGCGGACATGATTATCGGGAAGCGTGATTTCCGAAGCTTACCTGCAATGACCAAACCTGCTAAATGGTTTATCACTACATTGGCAGGTTATCTTATAGAGGGAAAAATCCTAGATATTAATTCTGGGTTTCGTGTGTTTAAAAAAGATATCGCAGAAAAATTCCTATCCATTATTCCAAATGGATTTTCATTCACCACAACTATAAGCCTATCAATGATTTCTGAAAACT
>CAYPZJ010000249.1:0-7709 GCA_964414635.1 uncultured Spirochaetia bacterium | reverse complement strand
CATCGCCACAATCTTCGTAGTCTCCCCAAACCATAGTTTTAGTGTAAGTCTCCAAAGCACCCATCAAAACAAGAAAGGGTACAAGCAAAAAAATTACTTTTAACTTCATTATTGTATTCCTTTTTTAAAGCCAAAATGTCAAATAACCAAATAACCAAACCCGTCAGAAACTGCGACAGCAACGCACGTAATAACTATTCGCCGTCTTATTGCCGTCGTTCACATAGCCGAAGTAGAAGCCCACGAACCACGCGTAGTCTGTAATGACCGCGTCGGTAGTAGCCGACCAGTAGTCGGACGACTGGCAATCCGGAAAAAAGTCCGTATCAATAGCCGGATAATATCGAGTATCATCTGTTAGTGACAACAGTTCCATAATATCTGGTAACCGCCAATCGGAATACCCCGCATAGGTTATATTCTCGCAGTGCTCCACCGCCTCTTCCCATGTAAATTGCTGCGGGCTGGCGTATTGCTGCCACATCAAGCCGGTAATGCGATCGGTAACCGTGCGATCGGCATTGTCCACCAGGTCTGGTTTTAACCAAATAGCTGGTCGTTCACGATCCCCCTCAGGAAAGGGTGTTGGCATCATAGAAGCGGTGCTATCCTCGGTTTCAGGTGGGCGTAAAGTGGTGTTACCCTGGGTTTCAGGTGGTAGAAAGTAGAATTTTTCTGTTAAGCTAGACCTTGACCAAGGACGTTGACGTTGCCCTGCAATTTGCACCAATTCTTTGGTGGTAAAAATCATGGCATCTTCGATCCGCATTCCAGGCTGGATGGCGTATTTTTTGAAGATCCCGGTAAAAAGCCCGTTGCTTCCAACACCATCGGAAGCCGTTTCTCCCTCTGCAGCAGCAAAGGCGATATAAAATCCAGGTGCAATATTGGTAATCTCCCCCAACCCCCGCTTGAGGCTTCTCGAAAAACCACGGGCGTAGGGATTATCCCGGCGGGCATCCAGAATGATGATGGCGGTTCGTGCCTGGATTCGTTCGATGTAAGCCAGCAGATCATTCACGGCGATGGCATTGCGTTTCGCCTGGTTTTCATCATCTGCATAGAAATCCACGGGTACGAGAAAATTTCCATCCTCGCCACCCAAATTAAATCCATGCCCAGCAAAATAGAACAACACCTCGCTATTTACTGGAGCCAACCGTGTAAATTCGATAATTGCCCGTTCCATCTGTTCGTAAGTAGCATCCAACAACGGTTCGTCCCCATATAATTGAAATCCGGTTTGGCGTGCGACCTCCGCCATATCTTGCGCATCGTTCTTCGGATTTTCCAACACGCTGCTTTGCTCATACTCGGAATTACCAATAATGAGGGCGTAGCGGCTGGCAGGGGAATAAGCCGTCTCGGGTATCACGGCGCTTTCATTGTCATCCCTGGTCGGTTTGTCACCTTCGGTTGTGGTACTCGTTCCGCCACACCCTATGGTAACCACAAGAGCAATCAAACATAAAATCACTACCTTATTCATGCTACACTCCTAAGTACGTTCCTTGCGAAACAATTTTTTTTTTTAGATATGGATGCAAGGCATGCTTTGCACCACGTACAGCATATCCCATTAAAATTCAAATATAACGAAACATCGTGGAAAGACAAGTGGAATCCTTGCTACTCGGAGAATTTCAGGATTTTATAAAATCATATTATTATATCCCATGTAAGTACGGGAAGAAATTTAGGATAATGAATTCCCGACTCAGTCTGATATTGAACGAATTCCAAATATGATTGGTTCAAACACACAGTTTTAAAAAGATAAGGAGAAACCTATGGCAGCACAGAAACGGGCACTCATGGTATGGGGCGGTTGGGATGGTCATGAACCCAAACAATGCGTCGATATTTTTGAACCATGGTTGAAGTCACAGCAGTACGAAGTCGAAGTATATGATTCAATGGATGTATACACCGATGCAAGCAAAATGCAGACCTTTGATTTAATTGTTCCCGTATGGACGATGGGAACCATCGAGAATGAACAGGAAGAAGGCTTGTTAAAAGCGATAAAAAGCGGTATTGGTGTAGCCGGATGGCATGGTGGGATGTGTGATTCATTCCGTAACAATGTCAATTATCAGTATATGTGCGGTGGGCAATGGGTTCAACATCCTGGGAATATCATCCAGTACAAAGTAAATATCACAAAACCATCGGATCCCATTGTAGAAGGGCTTCAGGATTTTAATATGGAATCGGAACAATACTATATGCATACGGATCCTGGTAACGATGTCCTTGCCACAACAACCTTCAGCGGGGAATACGATCCCTGGATTGATGGTACGGTCATGCCTGTTGTGTGGAAACGTAAATATGGAAAAGGGAATGTGTTTTATACATCATTGGGGCATGTTTCTAAGGATTTTGATGTACCCGAAGCTCGGGAAATCGTTAAACGGGGCATGCTCTGGGCAACGAAGTAAGCACGCTGTAGCACTTATCCCTTCTGTTTAGTCCTAGCGATGATCAGGAATGGGATACGTGCGTAATGGAACGGGGATAATATTACTGGGCAATGGCATTCGATTATCGGGTATCGGAGCTGTTTGAGGCCGGGGGGATGGAATTCGTTCCACGGGCGGAACAGGTTGCGCAGGAAGGGTGTTGTAATCCGGTTCCAAGGCAGTGCACGCCATCTTATACGCTTCAATCCCGAGGGTTTTCAACCGATTACTAATGCGTATCGCTTCTTGTTCACTGACACAACTGCTGGTTCTAACTTTGTATAGTTGCTGTCCATTATGATAAATAATTTTGGAAGGAATCCCCAGGTCGGTCATTTGCTTTAAGTGCTCTCCTGCATGTTCAGGAAC
The DNA here is from genome assembly GCA_964414635.1 of uncultured Spirochaetia bacterium. Taxonomy (GTDB): domain Bacteria; phylum Spirochaetota; class UBA6919; order CAYPZJ01; family CAYPZJ01; genus CAYPZJ01. Next base: position 4,875 of record CAYPZJ010000249.1, on the reverse strand, counting down.
TTTGAATGCGCCCGTCACAACGACATATTCACCCTGCGATTCAGGATATACGGGTGTATGTTGATGGGGAACTGCTTGTGTTGTTGAAGGATTTTCACAACACGGTTTTGGGGTTTCCCGTGGGGGCTCTGGATCGGGTTTGGGTTGGGGTGGTGGAGCAGTGTGGGAATGGCATGCTTCTGCTACAGTCCCGTGTACTGTTTTTTCATCATCACAGTAGGTACACCCTTCACGATTACAACTAAAGATTCCGGTACAATCCCCTACCACACGATCATCATAATACACCTCACGTTTATGTGCATAGGTGCAAACCCGGCAGATTTGATCATATACTTTATCCCGTTTTTGATTCTTTCCAAACTCATCACATAACAGAATCGCTTTATCAAACTCTTTTGTAGCTAAATAGGTTTCGATTCGCCCTAACACATTGAGCCCCCCGTTTCCTTTTTGAAAAAATCGAAGGGCTTCCCTAAAATTGCAATTATAATATTCTATAAATCCAAGCTCGGCATACAAACGATCTTTGGTTTCATCCTTGGTAAAAAGTAACAGCTTTTCAAGGTGGGCACGGACATCCAAATTGGAATCCTTAAGCTCTCGTGATACACGAGCCAAACTTAGTATAAAGGTTGTATACTCGGGATTATCGGTGGAAGGTTGAACATTATAAATGGTCATAAGTTCGTGGAGCACTTGTTCGGCATGCTGAAACTCATTGTTTTTATTATGCTTATCTCTTCCAAGTTCGATGAGGGTGATCCCATGATAAATAGTAGCACGTTTGCCCAGTTCGGTTCCCTTCTTCTTGGTTTTTACTTCGATAAATCGAGCTAAGGCTTCATCGTAATCACCCGAGATCAAATATTCTTTCCCTTCCTCGTATTTGATACCCATACTATCCAATGGAATGGTATGATTTTTTGAGCCACCAAGTTGATCGGATTCCACCTGGTCCAGATTGTCCGGCTCATCCCCAAATACAAAAGGGAAATTGCCATATAATGAAACAGCAACAAACACAAGTAGTAAAAATCCTACGGTAGAACCCACGGCGATGGGGATCGTATAATTTACATTAGTATGCATAAATAACCCCGAGTATTGTAATATTTCAAGGGAATTGCACGGTGTAAATTCCCTTTGAGTTAAATTTCGGAGGGTAGGATCCCTATACTTTAATGATACGTTATCTTATTTACCAAATCGTCGTTGCCGCCGTTGAAAATTATCAATGGCGGTAACTAAGTCGAGGCGGGAAAAAGCGGGCCAAAACGATGGACAGAAGTAGTATTCAGAGTAGGCACTTTGCCATAACATAAATCCACTTGTTCGGATTTCTCCACTGGTTCGGATAATGAGTTCAGGATCAGGAATATCAGGTAGATAGAAATACTGGCGTAGCATTTGTTCTGAAAAACGCTGTCTTAAATCAGCAATGCTCCACTTCTGCTTTTCTGCGTGCTGAAGTACCTGATCAAAAGCATCGAGTACCTCCTTTTTTCCACCATATCCTACAGCAATATTCAAATAAAAATTGGAATAGCGAGCCGTCTCCAATTCCATTTGCTTCAACGCATCCCTGGTAGAATCGGGAAGCAGGTGGAGGTCTCCTAATACCCGCGCTTGAATTTGATTTTTATGAATACGTTCATCGGTAATCAGGGCTAAGGCTTTCTTACGAATGAGATTAAAAATACCATTCTTTTCTTCATTCGTACGATGAATGTTTTCAGTGGAAAACGCCCACACCGTCAGCATTTTTACACCTAATTCATAGCACCAATCCATAACGATTTCCAACCGATCTACACCTGCCTCATGCCCAGCCAGAATCGTAGGAAGATGGTGAACTCGAGCATATCGTCGATTCCCATCAAGTATGATACCAATATGATGCGGGATCGGATAGGATTTGATTCGGGATGCAATCCGCTGTTCGAGACGTTTCTCTCGATGGGCTTTGTAAGCGTTTTTCATAGAGGAAAGATGGCGGATGACGAATGAAAGCATAGTTGGTTCCGTTTTGGAAAGCGTGAAATACCGTTCCCAATATAATAAAAAAACAAGGGAATCGAATCAATTCATGATTTGATAATTCTGCACAGCCTATTACTTTCATGGTTTGAAAGCAGGGAGGCATCTATGAATTTGCAAACCTTTTTGGAAAAAGGAAAGGATGTTGCATTTGCCCCTCCAGGTGAATATATCAAGGACCATTCGTTTATTTACCACGACGGGAGGTGGCATTTGTTTTCCATTAGCGGGAAAATCGGTGAAGGCTGGCATATCCCAGGAAATGAGGAAACGTTTTCTCATTCAGTATCGCCGGATTTGATCCATTGGGAGTTTTTAGAACATTGTTTGTCACCTGGAAAACCGGGGGATTTTGATACAGATATGATTTGGGCACCATTTGTTACGAAGGATCAGTCCTGGTTTTATTTGTTTTATACGGGTTGTACCCAACCCGAAGAAAACGGAAGTCGTCGTACACCGGGAGGAACTCGAAAACAAGGGTTAGCACGTTCGAAAGATTTATCCAATTGGGAGAAGGTTCCATTGGACCCTCAGGTTAAGGGTAAAGATTCCCATGTATTTTATGATGAACGCTATGGTTGCTGGATTCTGTATGTTATGGATGGTACTTATAAGGGAATGACAGCATGGCGTTCAAATGATTTAATTCATTGGGAGGATCCCAAACCTGCGTTTTCCAATGCACCACAAGCGTATCAAATGCGTAATATTTTTGAATCACCCTTTGTATTGTATTATCCAAAATGGGATTGTTATATTTTGTTTCTAAATTTGGGGTATAGTCTGTCTAGCGATCCATTTTCCTTTGAATCATTTCAATACTACGAAACCGATTTACCGGTATTACCCGAATCTATGTTGAAACCCCAACCCTATCACCACCCCAAACTAGGATTTGCAGGCGAAATTTTACTAATTGATGGAACCTATATCCGGAGCAGTACCTTCGGAACGCATCAAGCTTGGAAGGTATGTTTTTTTCGAGTGGATTTAGAGCAACCAGAAGTGGTACGAATTACAACACTAAGCTAGAACAATCGAATAGCACCGAAACCTTCCTTTTTATAATGCTCTATTCAAGTTATCTTATTGACCAAATAATCATTGTTATTATTTTTTATTGAATATCTCGGTAATAGAGTGTATACTTTGAGAGATATTTTGTTGCATGAGGAAAACCCGATAACCATCGGATTAACCTTAAGCAAGCACTCTAAAATAAAGAGATGGGGTTACATATGATGAAAACGATCACTTGGTTCTTTTTTCTTATTCTCACCACATTATTTTTTATTACATCTGGTTATGCGCTGGATTTTGATGCAATCCAAGCGCAGGCGAATATTGATCCATTGGAAGAAGCAAGGGCAGCGGTAGCCGGGAGTCCTAACGCTCCCGAAGCGCATGTTCATTTGGGAACCATTTTAATGGGACAAGGAAACATGGATGAGGCGATTGCGGAATTCCAAGTGGCAAAAGAATTGGGACTAGATAATTACTTAGTGAATATTAATTTAGGAAAAGCCCATGTGGGAGTTCAAGATTACAACACCGCACTAACTTATTTTCAACAGGCTGCAGATTACTATGCGAATGAATGGGAAGCAACCCAACTTATTCAATTTGCACAGGCTGCTGTACAAATGGCGACGGGTGAAGTCCGTGCTAGTGTGGTACTCGATATGGCACAGTATTATTACGCCATGCGGGATTTTAATGGTGCGATGGCGCAGCTGGAGGCAACGGGATTAGCGGATGAAGATCCATCATTTAAGAATCAGATCTTGAAAGGGAAAGAAGCAGCAGCTATCTTTCAACAGGCGATGGACCAATTTAACACAGGAGATTTCCATCCTTCAATTGTAGAATTTAACCAGAGTTTAGAACAGTTTCGCACATTGAACCATACATTAGGAATGTATGAGTCTTATAAGATGATCGGTAATGCCTATTATCGATTGGGTTCCTATCAAAAAGCAATGGAACATTATTTGGAAGCCAATGATATTGCACGCGAAATGAAATTTGCCAGTGGGATGGTGGAATCATTAATGCCCGTAGCTAATATCATGTTTATTACGGGTGAATTCCAGATGTCCAAAGATAGCTATAACCGGATTATTAATGCTGCGAAGAATATTGGGAATCAATATATGGTGGCGAATAATCTAGGAAACCTTGGGAATGTCTTTTCAGGACGAGGTCAATTCGAGGTTGCCCTCCAGACATATACGCTAGCCTTACAATTAAACAAACGAATTGGAAATGTTCGGGGAGTTGGGGAAAATTACTCCAATATTGGATTAACCTACAATGAATTATGTGAGTATGGTCAAGCAATGGAAGCATTTGATGAATCCATGGCAATCTTTGCACGCATGAATGACAAATACTCCCAGTCGATATTACTATCAAATAAAGGTGAAACCTTAGTCAATAGAGGAAGTAATGGGTATGAGCAAGCGCTTCAATCTTTTTTAAAAGCGGTGGAATTAGCTACCGAAACCGACAACCCCTTTTTATTTACAGATCCCTATATTAATCTTGGAGTGTATTATCGGCTTACGGGGGACTTCGACCAAGCCGTAAATTATTTCCAGAAAGCATTGGAAGCTGCAAAAGAAGTTGAAAACAATAGACAGGTTGCACGTACATACACTGCCCTGGGCATGTTATATTTAGATCAACAAAATTACGAACAAGCATTGAATACCCTCAGAGAAGCGAAAGCATTGGCTGAGTCACTGGGAAATCAACCCACCGTTATTCAAGCCAGTACAAATATTGGATGGACGAAGCTGGGTCTGGGGCGCTTGGAAGAAGCATTGGCAC
>CAYPZJ010000248.1:0-7738 GCA_964414635.1 uncultured Spirochaetia bacterium | reverse complement strand
CTAATACAACAGGTGGTATAGTATCTAGATACCATCCGTCTAACATTAACTCAACGGCATGTTGTTGACAGGAACCAAACCCAATCCAGCTACAAACTAGGATCAATGGAACCATTAGGATTGTTGATTTATTCAGCATGGTATGCTCCTATATCCCAAGCGCCAACAGAGGGACGTGGTTGTTCGACGATATCGTCTGTAATGGAGTCATAATCAGTAAGATCATACACATTCATTCCTTTATCCAAAGCCCGATTCCCTGAAATGGGTAGGAAATCATCCCAGGGATCACTGTTACTATCCTCTGGATCGGAAAATATCGAAAGGAAATCGGATTGTTGATCTGTAGTCGGATACGTAATATTCCCACTTACATCTGCTCCAACTCCCACCAGTTCGGTATCAATTTCTTCATCAGGGGAATTATCATCAATGTTGGTTTGGTTATTATTCTTGTACAACCAGGTATTCGCACCTGGATTCAGATGAAACAGCAAATTATTGTACAATTCCAACGGATTGCATGATGTTCCACCCGGTGGTCCTAACTCTAAGATGCCATAACATGGATCCCCAACCCCTTTGGTAGCAAAAATATTATTCACGATTTTTGAATCCGCCTGATTTCCCGGTGTTGCAGCAATAATTAAACCCACACAATAAGCTGCATCTGGACTTTCCCCTACAATCACGGTATTATTAACAAGATTAACTTGGGTTGTACTTCCAATATAACCACCCGTTACCCAACTGGTGGCAATGTTATCCGGTATCACAAAAAGATTATTGGAAAAAAAAGCGGTTGAATTGAATATATAGAAGCCATACATATTATTGCACTCAAATGAACTTCCATACATGATATTTTTCCGTACAATAATCTGAGATAAACCGATTCCAATGAGAACCATGTTTGCAGTTACATGCCCACCACCAAAGATGAGTTCATTTTTTTCCATGATAAAATTGCCAATGGTTGTTACAATGTCCACAATGGTGACGCTTTCTGCCTCTTTTGATGCAATCATGGTGTTTTCTGCAATATATGCTGCGGACGATTCATTGAATACGAGTGTTGAGGCTTTATTGGTTTGTTCCACCCCTTGAATCTGGTTATTTATCAGTACCATATCTGAGTAATCCCGATTGGATATGGCATAGCTGGGCATGGTATTGGTACTTCCATTTTGAATGGTGTTTTCTTCTATAGTAATATCCTCGGCATCTAATAGAGCGATTCCAGAACTATAACCTTCATCATTATCCCCTCCAATAATGGTATTATTGCTGCATTGTATTTGATCGGTTTCTTCAAATAATATGGCGTAGGATTCTGAACTTGTACTTGTAACAGTATGAATCGTCCCGCCTAAGATGGTATTAAATTGAATGGAGGGGGATGCATTTTCCTTTACATGTAAAGCAATCGTTCGGAATTCGGAACTCGTTAGATCTCCTCCAGTTATGTTATTGTATTCTATAAGCGGATCAGAGCGTAGAATATACACTGCTGTAGATGTTCCATCGGTGCTATTGCAATTTCCACCTTGGATTTCATTATTTCGGATGGTAACATTTCCTTCTTCGGAACAGTATATTCCATAACAATCACCGGTGCAATCCCCTGCTAGGATTCGATTATGCTCCACTGTTACGGCACTTGAAGAATTAAAAATCTTTATCCCAACGGTAGTTCCTTCATCGGAACCGAGAATGGTAAATCCTTGCAAGATCGTTGGAGCATACAAATTAGCGATGGTAATCCCTAATGATTTACTGGAGTCAATAATAGTTTGAAAGCTTTCATAATCCTGTGTTTCCCATTGATCGAGTGCATTATACCCACCGTATACATCCACATCCTCAATCATTCCAATACTCTCATGATAGGCATCGTCTACCTGCGCCACATAGACATCCAACCCTAATTCTGCACCTGCATTAATACCTGCTTGTATTGTCTTATATGGTTTGTTTTTGGTTCCTTTTTCTTCGGTCTGTGGGGAATCTCCCCATACATAAATGGCACTCAACGGTTCAAACCAATGGATGGGAACAGCTTCCTCTGTGACATCGGCAAACACTCGCCAATAATGTGTAACAGATTGACTTACAGTAAGGGAATAACTTGTTTTTAAAGCGGGGAGGGTCGTATCAACCAGAATCGTCGAGAAAGCTGAATCCTGGGAGATTTGAATAGTATAGGTATTTGCTCCAGATTTGGCTTCCCAAATCATTTGAATGTCATATCCGGTTTGTGTTCCGTCTTCCGGGTAAATAACGGCTGGTGCGGTTGGATCTGGAAGAATGCCATATCCGCTAAACGTATTCTGATATCCTTGCTTTGGAATAGGATTATTCCCTCTACCGGTAAGGTTTTTTACAGTAAGGATATACTCCTGTTGGGCTTCTTGAACCGCTGTAGTTAGATAGATTCTTGTTTTGTTTTCTAAACGAACGCCAGTAATCGCTAAAGAACCATTATCCGACACAATGGCATAATTACTAATTGTTAGTGCGCTATTTTCATCTAATGGTTTATTAAAGGCAATTTCAACCAAGTCATTGTCGGTAGCTTCCACCGTTAATATCGTGGGGGGGACGGTATCTAGAAAATCACCATTTAATATCGGGTTGATAGGTTGGGTATTACAAGCAATGGAGCTCTCGAATAGAAACAAGGATAGAAGGATACTGCTAATTTTTAACCAAAAACAAGGAAAGATTTGTAGCATATTATTCATACTTATAGGCTCCAATCGTCCAGAATGCGGATTCCGGTCTGGTATTTCCTAGAATATCCATGATAATAGACCCATAACCCGGATCATTAAATATATTTAAACCGTGATTAATCGCTCTGTTACCTACTTTTAGTTGATAATCATTCCAAGGGTCACTATCTGTTCCTTCTGGATCAATGAAAATCGTTATTAAGTCCGTAATAGTATCTGTATTCGGATAGGTGATATTTTCGTTAACGGTTCCTGTAGTTACACCTACTAATTCGATATCTACTTCTTCATCAGGAGAATTATCATCGATATCAACAGACCCATTGTCATAATATAAAAAAGTGGTTGCGCTAGGGTTAACATTAAAAAACAGGTTATTTCTAAGTTCAGCTGGGGAATGAAGGCTATCTGTTTCAAAATAGGAATAACAAGTATTGCCCACTCCTTTTGTGAGAATAATATTGTTAATTAGTTTTGGTTCGCTTCGATAGGTGCTGCTACCTCTTGCATATAAACCATAGCTTTTTCCTACTGGCGCTCCACCAGCAATGATTGTATTATTCACGAAAATTGGAGAAGAGCCATATAGATCCACAGCCTTACTAGTTACATTTATTCCATCAGTATCCCCACTAATAATGACATTGTTCTTGTATTCTATAGTCTGATTATTCATCACTGCCCAAATACCTATACTATCGCTCGAAGTAGAATGTGCTGCCTGAATAATATTGCGCTCCAATTTGGTGTAGCTGCCATTTACTCGCATACCATAAGAATCACTAATCGTAATTCCCACTGGGGTGATAATATTTTCAGATACTTCAATGGAAGCATCTACTTCCCCACTTCCCAATAATTCTATACCCGTCACAGTATCATTACCAGAACTACTCAATTGAATGGTGTTTCTTTTTATTAGCGCATCCGGAGTGTATCCTGCCACATAGATTACTGTATGGTTTCCATTACCTGTATTACCATAAAACGTGTTATTTTGAATGGAGAATGAAGCGTCCTCAATATAGATAGATTTGACAAACGAGCTGGTAAATTCAGTTCCCTGGAAAACCGAGTCTGTAAGATTTAATTCACAATTTTCCATTATAGTGATACTATAGAGTTGGCATAGTGTTGCATCTCGGTACATAAAATCAGACTGATGGATGTTTACTGTGGCTGCACTCTCTGCATATAGACCATATATATCTGAATTATCAGCATTCCCAATCTCCATCAACACATTTTCCATATTCAATTCAGACTGTTTAATCAGAATTCCAATATTTGTGAATCCACTATTTGGGATAATATCATAAATCTCACAGTTATTTAAAAACACCTGACTATTCAGCTCAATAGCAAGTGCTACATTGTCTCCATCGGAAGCATTTCCATAAATAATATGATTGTACTCAAGATATACATTAACACTTCCAGAAATAAAAATCGCTTTGCTTTGTGCAGTGTCATCTCCATAAATATAAAATCCCTTCATTAGCGTTTCTTGAGCACCTGAAATGAATACGATTCCATTGATATTTGTATTCTGGATTTTTGTAGGATAGTTTTGCCAATTTTCCGTCCATTGTTCAGGTTCATAACCACCCAAGAGTTGAACCCCTTCAGGAATAACAAAGCTTTCTTCATACACCTCATCAGAACCACTCTTATACGCTACATAAATAGTATCTTGATTAAATTGAATAGCGGCTTCCAATCCAGCTTTTATAGTCTTATAGGGCTTATTTTTTGTTCCTTTCTCTTCTGTGGTTGAATTTCCCCAAACATAAATTGCTTCTAGTGGTTCAAACCAATGTATGGGTTCTTCTTCCTCCATCACATCCGTTTGGATTTTCCAATAATGAGTTATCGAATCACTTACTAAAAATGTATAATGCGTTTTATCCAAGGTGGTAGTAAAAAGTATGGTGTGAAAATCAGGATCAGATGAAACAGCAAGAGTATATGAAGAAACACCGGATTTATTTTCCCATATTAGGGGAACTTCCATGGCGGTTTGCATCCCATTAACAGGTGAAATAACTTTTGGTGCAGTAGTATCGGGTGGTGTTCCAAAGCCATAAAATGATTGTGAATAACCTGATGTGGGGATAGGATTGTATCCTGTGCCTTTGATATTTTGAATATGGAGCGTATATTTTTTCCCTGGGAATTGTTTCGCAGTAGTAAGGATTAATCGAGTTTTATTAATCAGAATTACATGCACTACTTCTAGAATATCTCCTTCTGAATAGATCGTATAATGCTGTATATTGTTTACTGATTCAAAATCCAACGCTTTGTTAAATGCAATTTCCAATGTTATGGCATCCGTAGCTTCTACATTCAGGATTTCTGGTGGAACATGGTCTAAAAACTCACCATTCAACAAAAATTGTGGTGGTTCTTTATGACAGGTAAAAAAGAACAACAAAGAAACTAAAGACAAACCTATTGTTAACCATATTTTTGTTTTCAAATATCTAACCCCAATCCATTTCATACGCACCCATCGAATATCCAACCGTGCGCGAAAGATTTTCTTTATCTTTTAGGACGGTACCACAGCTATCGCTACCATCCCCACAAATATCCAAGCTGGTATTCAACCCCCCTTCCCGTATTCCAATTGGCGTTGTCCCTGTTAAATGCCAATCCCACATCCCAACAAAATGCATATCCGAAAATACAGAAATAGAAGGTGTGGTGTCCGGACCAATATTAGCTCCCGTGAAAATTCCTTCACCGGCCAAATCTGCTTCCATTGCGGAGATGGAAGTAAGATTTCCTCCACCATTTATATCATAATAAAGCGCGGTGGGGCAATCAAAGATCGCATTGTTATGAACAGAACGAGCACCGCAATTTGTAGTTGAGGATTCATAAATGCCATACCGATTGGTGGCACTTCCCAAACAAAAAAGAATATTGTTTGTAATGTATGGATCCCCATCCGAACCAAGATACAATGAATAGCTTGAATTAACTGCATTACCTGCCGCGATCGTATTATTCGTAACAATGGGTTCGTTATTTCCAGTCCAGGTTACATTCAAACCAATACTTTCATCCTGGGAGTCTAAACAATAAATAAGATTATTCGTTGCAATCGCTTGAGTCCAACCAAAAGGAGCCAATTGTAGCCCATAATTGCATGTGGTGCTTTCTCCGCTAATAATCGTATTGCGTTCAATAATGGGTATACCCCGTAAGTACGCACCATAGGAATAGTTACTGGTACCCGATTCGATATAGTTATCATTAAGACTCAAATTCCCTTGTTCTAAATAGATACCCATACTTTCAGAACCCGCAGCTCCACTTTGAATAGTATTTTCGGATATGTTAACATTCGTTCCATTATCTCTGGAATAAATACCATAACTATCAAATGCGGCAGTTTCCATGGTTATGGTGTTCCCTGAAAACTCAAGATCCAAATCGTTATGAACGCCATGATTTCTGAATCCACCTTCCCCACAATGTATCTGATTATCCGTGTAGTGGTGCAATCCATTTCCAGTACTATAACAAGCGTAGTTTTGATCCTGACCCTTGGCTGTGGAAATCTGATTTCCTGTAAGGGTTACATAACCATTTTCCAGATAGATTCCAAAAATATTGGGTGCATCTGTGGAACAGGATATTATAGAATCCTCAATAGTAGGCGAGCTATCTTTACTATATAACCCATAGCTTATATATTGGGAGGTTGATCCTTCTGAATATCCTCCTTCAATAGAAGAATCAGCAATACGTACACCATCACCTGCATTAGAACCGGAATATACAATATAAACCCCATACGCTGAGCGCTCCGATTTTCCCCCCTGGATTGTACAGTTATTAAACTGTAGTGTTTGTGAACAGTCTGCAATATAAAGGGTGTGAGTTTCCTGAGTTAAAAATTCACCTTCTGCTTTCCCTTTCAGAATCAATCCTTCTACCACTGTAGGTTTATGGATGCTCATTGCTGTCATGGTGTATACTCCATGGTAAGTAATGGCTGTAGGGTTACTACTAAGATTACGATTTGTTTCTAAAAAGGTCGCATCATATCCCCCATATAGACTGATTCCATTGTTAATATTCACCATTTCATAATAGGAGGCATTCCCTCCCCGTGCAGCGATATAGATAGAAGAACTATTGTTTGAAACAGCCACACCAATAGCTCGATTTATCGTTTGAAAGGGTTTCGTTTTATTCCCAATGGTATTGATATCCGTACATGTTTCTACTGAAGCAGGACAGTATACATAAAGAACATCTGGATCCAACACATCAATATAACTTTCAGTGTATGTATTTGCTTCGGTTGTATCCGCTCGTATCCGCCAGTAATAGGTTATGGGTTCATCTAATTGTACAGTGTACGATTGAATCGAGGCATCTACCTCAATGACTTCGGTTGTTAGCAAGTGAGTAAAATCTGGATCATAGGCTATTTCAATAGAATAGGTTTCCGCTCCTATTTTGGGTGACCATTCTAATGGAACGAGTCCCGTATAAAAAGTTTCACCCCTTTTCGGTGCGATAATCGCAGGAGGAGTTGGGTCTGGAATAATACCTCCCCCTTGGAAAGACATGGTAGTCGGTTCCATAGGATTACCCACTTTATCTTTAATCCCCAAAACAGTAATGGAATAGTGTCTTCCAGGATATTGATCTTGCGTTGTTAAAGAAACCGTAGTTTCATTCTGAAGAGAAATGGAAAAAATTTCTAAAGCAGGATCCATACGATATTGCGCTACAAGGTGGATAGATTCCTGATCCAATGGTTCATTGAAAGCAAGTAATAATTGGGATGGACTTTCAATTTTGATATCAAGTAAAACCGGTGATTCATGTTCAAGAAAATTGCCATCTAAAAGGTAACTTAAAGTAGCTTGTTGACATCCAAATGGGGCTATTGGTAAACTGGTAATGGGAATCAGCAGGATTAGAAAAAAAATAAGGTTTAGCTTTTTAATCATATATGTGCTGTAGCAAAAAAAATG
>CAYPZJ010000247.1:0-7739 GCA_964414635.1 uncultured Spirochaetia bacterium | reverse complement strand
TGATGAAATCTGGGATAGAACGTGCTTGTTGCTCGTCTTCCCCGATCGTTTCTTGTTTAATCCATTGTTCAAATGATTCACAGCGATTCGTTCGGATGAAATGTTGATAGGCAGACTGGATAAACGATTCAAGTATAGCAGGATCTAGTAATTCTTGTGAGATACTGTCTAACCAGCGAAATCCAAATCCATAAATAGTATCTAACTCTTCTATCAGTTGTTGTGCAAGCGGAGCCTGCTTCTCCTGGACTGATGAAAGGAGTGTCTGCTGTTGGGAGATCATATACTGAAGGTTTTCTATTGTAGATTTATATTCTGCTATTGTAACCCCATTGGGATTTGTTTCAGGATTACTTGCTGTATCAGATTGAAGCTTACTCTCTATTTCCCCTAAGAGTTCGGTGATTTCAGAATCATTCTCAAAAATGTCTTCCAGCAACGTAATCCGTCTACGTTCCAGTTCTTGCCATTTTGATAAAGTGAGCATCGCAGTGCCATAAAATGTTGCATCGGGTTCAAGTATAATTTGGGGGATCTTTTTAAGCTGATTAATTGTATTAGGTAATAGCGTGCTATTCAATGTATCCATAGGATTTTTCGGGGGATTGTTTTCAGTTTTTTCGGATAAATCGTCAGAAGTGGTTGATTCACCCATGGTTTCCTGATCTGTTAGAGTAGTAGGAGATTTTGTTTTTTCGAGAAAACGATCCCTTAACGCAACAAACTGATTATACATATCTTCATTCAAAGTCTGAAGTAATGTTGTTTTCATCTCATACGTATAAATCCCACCCAGGAAATCATCTCGCTGTACATTCCCCAACCAATATAGACGGTTAAATTGCCGTGCCTGGATATATTTCTTTCGAGCTTCATAATATTTTCCACTAAAATAGAGAATATCACCCCATAGAGTATACACTTCCTGGAATCGCTCAAATGTAAAATAATCCACTAAAAGATTCGACGCTTGTTCAATCTCAAATCTAGCATCGGTATATTTCCGCTGTTGAAGAGCCACCCGAACCAAATCCAAATGGATATCCAAGTTGTTGGGATCTTTGATTAACGCAATCCGATAGAGATCTTCCATCAGTTTCCGCTTCTTGCGAAAGGCTTCGGGTTGCTTTCGGAACTCTTCAATCGCATTGATGATAATCTCAGAAGAAGGAAGCAATTCTTGAACCAGGAGTTGGGTGCGTGAGGTATAGGTATGGGGATAGCGATCCCATAAAAATTGGATCAGCGGTCCTGTGGCTTCCTTATGGGGATGCCGTTCCATCCATTTGATAGCTTTGAGTACTACAGCATCATCTTCGGAATACAAATCTCCCAGCCATCCGGAAAGCCCTTTGCAACTGGATTGTACTCCCAGTAGAGTTAAGATGATAAGTATGATACCAAGTAGGTACGGATAGATGCGATCTTGTGTTGTCATACAATTCCTAGCATGCGTTTAATATTTTCTGAGTGGGTGGATACAACGGTATGTGTCAAGCATGTTCCCATGTGAATAGACAAAACAGGGTCTGGTGAAGTATTTCACACGAGACCCTGTTTATCGTAGCTGTAATTAAACCAACAGCAACCTACTTGATGCATTCTGTTTGGATTCAAATGCATCGATTAGGAATGCTGTTTATTCCAGCGCTTCCATTTCTTGCATGATTTCCATGAAGACTTGCTGTCCTTCTTGAGCTGCACTTGTAAATTCAGGATTCATCATCAGTTTTGCCATCCCCTTGTCATCTTCCCCTTCGCCTAACATGGATTCGAATATTTTGCCAACGCGTTCTTTTTCTGCTTCAGGAACTGCTTCTTCATTGGGATATTTTTCTTTTAAAGCTTTGATGGTGCTAACGAATTCACCTTTGTTGTTTTTAATATACTGGGTGAATTTTTCACCTGCGGCTTTTGGATCATCAGCATTGTCTTTCAATACCTTGTTCATTCCCTGAACGAGATTTTGAAGTCGATCAACAGGATCCCCACCTGCACCACAAAATGAAAATAGAAAAACACCAATCGTCAAAATCGCGAAAATCGTTTGTTTCATTGTTTTGCTCCTCTAAACGTGAAATCTTGATAGTTTACTGGGGGAAAACGATGCGTTCAACTGGTTTGTTACTTCCGTAATACCTTTTAATAAAACGTCATCGAACGCTTCCCATACTTTTAGATAGCATACCATTAAAAACCGTTTATGGCAATCCTTACCAAATATCAAGTAAGTTGTAATTGCTGTAAGATCGGACTGACAGTATAATATAAGGATTTTATCTTCTCATTTTTTTTACATCCATCCAGTTTTAGTCGAGTCATCCCAGCGGTATCGTTCTGTGAATCTATGATAGTATTTTCTTAACCTTAAAATTTGCAGGGTCCTACTGAATGATACGAACAACCTCATCCATCTCTTCTTTAGAACGTTTTTCTGTCACTGCCCACATCCAGTATCCTTGTTTGCCAAATTTTCCGAGATCCAATCCACCAATGAATCCAGCATCTTCCAATTTTTTACTCTGTTTTTGAATATCTCCTGAATAGCCAATCACAAATTCATTAAAAAATGGTTTGTTGGAAATTAAGTTCAAGCCTTTCTTCTGGAATTGTTCTGCTAAATAATGGGCTTTGTGATAATTCTGAGATGCGATTTCTTTAAAACCACGTTCTCCAACCATACTTAAGTAGATTACACCTCGTAACGCACATAAAGCCTGATTGGTACAAATATTTGAAGTGGCTTTTTCACGTCGAATATGTTGCTCACGTGTTTGGAATGTTAAGCAGAACCCCCGACATCCGCCGTGGTCAATGGTTTCACCCACGACACGTCCTGGAATCTTACGAATAAGATTCCCGCTAGTTGCCATAAAACCAAAATGAGGACCTCCGAACCCCATATAATTCCCCAATGCTTGTCCATCACCCACCACAATATCCGCACCGAACTCCACGGGTGGTTTCATATAACCCAATGCAATCGGGTAGGATACGCCGATAATGAGGCATTTTTTATCCTGTGCTTTTTGTGTCCACCCATCCGTGGATTCAATCACCCCATAAAAATTCGGGTTGGCAACAGCTACTGCAGCAGTTTGATCGGTGATTTCTTTTTCTAACGCAGCATAATCCGTTTCTAATTCCCTTTCATCAATTAACACCATTTCTACATCGTATCCACTCATGTATGTACGAGCCACTTCAATGTATTCAGGATGCAATGTTTTCGAGAGAATCACTCGCTTTTTCTTCGTAGAATTTACCGCCATTAGTAAGGCTTCCGCCAGTGCTGAAGAACCATCATAAAGAGATGCATTGGATACTTCCATATTTACTAACCGGGAGATGGCGGTTTGATATTCAAAGATAGCTTGTAAGGTACCTTGCGATGCTTCCGCCTGATAGGGTGTATAAGCAGTGAGGAATTCGCCACGGCTAGATAATGCATCGACAACAACGGGAATATAATGATCATAGATTCCACCACCTAGAAAGGTGGGATAACTGTCTGCGGATTTGTTTTTTATGCTTAGCTGCTTTATTTTTTTTACAAGCTCTATCTCTGAATGAGCCTCTGGTATATTTAAGGCTCCATCAGAGAGCATTAGTTCATTTGGGATAATATTAAAAAACTCCTGAATATCGGATACTCCAATTTCTTGTAGCATTTGCCGTACTTCAGCATCCGTATGTGGTAGATATGCCATAATTATTCCCCTCATTGATTCAGAATGCTATACTCATATTTGAGAAGCCAGGTTGCATTAATGGGTAACAATCACGAACGATTATCCAAGCAACCTATCCATTCAAACGAGTTGCGTTTATCGGGTAGCCGGATGAATAGGTATCATCCACAGCTATCCCTATAAAAGTAGCAAAATATTGGTGAAACACCAACGAAGAAATATTTCTCGCTTAATATATCCACATCATCTGGATAGTTGCTTTTTTTTTATTTTTACAAAAAAAAAAACGG
The DNA here is from genome assembly GCA_964414635.1 of uncultured Spirochaetia bacterium. Taxonomy (GTDB): domain Bacteria; phylum Spirochaetota; class UBA6919; order CAYPZJ01; family CAYPZJ01; genus CAYPZJ01. The sequence goes on along the minus strand of CAYPZJ010000247.1, from coordinate 3,757 downwards.
GGAAATTCAATAATGGAATCACTTGAGTCGAAATTTTATATTGTAAAGTAGGAGTTAGTTCCCCTCCCAGTTTGCTAATCCTGCTTTGCGATGGTTAGTTTGGCTTCGGCTAAGCTAACCATTTTTTTTCGACTGAAAATGAGTTTTTTCACCGTAGCGCATTGCATGAGAAACAAAGGTATCCATTTAGAATTGTATGGTGTTTGGGAAACGCAGCTAAAAACAATATACACATCCATATTAAGGTTTCGTTGATTGAGTAATGGATACATCGGTGGATGGTTTATCTTTTCATGAATACGGTCCTAATAAAAAAGAGGAGTTGACCATGCTGTAAAAAGGCAGTAGCTTTTTTATTCCAGGCAAACGTCATACGCCATCATTTGATTCAAATAGATTTAGCGCCATTCGGAGGTAGTATGAAGCAAGTAGGCAAGGCATTCTTTTTAACATTACTTTTTGTTTTTTTGTACGGGACAACTACTCTTTGGGCAGCGCTGGATGCAATGGACAATTATGCTGAATCTAGCGAAACCCCCCGTCAATATCACGCGTTTATCAGCCCATTTGATTTACCATCCTTAAGTCTTACAGCAAGAGAGCGTGCTCATGAAGCATTAGATATTCGTGCGCCTGTTGGAACACCCGTCTATGCAGTTGCGGATGGAATTGTGGTACTTGCAGAACCGCGATCCAATTATGGTTTAGTTGTATTTGTCAACCATGCCAATGGTATGCAATCCCGTTACGCCCATTTACGATCCGCTTCTGTTAGTGTGGGACAACGGGTTCAGCAGAGCCAGAAAATTGGGGAAGTGGGGATGACAGGACGTACCACCGGCCCTCATCTTCATCTAGAATTGGTTTGTGGAATTTATGGGTCATCTGCATGGGGGGAATCGGAAGTCGCAAAATTAGGTCCGTTCGAAATAATTGATTTATTGCATATCCATAACTACTCCTGGTCCGGGAGATTAACCAATCAGATGCTTCAACGAGAACGCCAATATTATGAAAAAATGGGACAGGCATCACTTACCAGTTCCCATTAAATGAGTTTAGCCATTGTTTTTTCATGCACCTTTTTGGGTGTGACTGTAATTTTTTAAGTAAACTCTTCGCAAGGTCTACACCATCCCCATGCACAGGAAGTGGTTGCGCAATCCCTCCATTTAGTAATTCCCGGTTTCCATCTGGTGATTCACTTTCAGGAAAAGCTGCCACAAAAAGAGGTTTGTGTTTTCGAATGCAACCTCGAGCGGTTGCAATGGTACCGCTTTTTGTCCCCGCTTCTAAAACCACCAACTGATTGGAAAGCGCAGTTATGGTTTGATTACGTACCATGGGTGCATTCTTTTCAGTTGGAATAAAGGGAGGAAATTGAGAGATGAGCAACACTTTCTCCGAATGTTCCATCAATTCTGCAACACCCTGAGAAGGAAATTGATCTAAAGGCATACTTAACACAAAGATCGAACCGGTCTCACCTTGGATGGCTCCTAGATGCGCATATTGATCAATTCCATAAGCAAATCCACTAACGATGGCATAACCTTCGTTGGATAACGTTTGAGCCATTTCTTTCGCAATCTGTTTTCCTTTGGCAGATGCTCGACGGGCTCCTATGATTCCTACACTTGGTGATTCCACTAACGCATCATTCCCCCAACAGAATAGCACAGGTGGATGCGTTAGGGGCATATCATGTAAAATACGAGTGGGAATGGTATCATTGACTTCGGTGAGGATCTGAATTCGATATTCATCACACCATTCCAGGATTAAGGTTGTCGCCTGCAATGTGGAATCCAAATCCGGTTGAACCTGATGGCAATATCCTTTCAATGATGGAATCTGGGTCTCAATATAACCGGGATCCTCACGTATCATCTTAACGAGCATTGGAAGGTCGATGTCTAATTCGATGCACCGACGGATCATAAGGTTGGTTTTTTTATATTCCTTATTTGAATTGAGGATTAAAGCGAAAATCGATAAATCAGTAAATGAACGCATGATTGTCTCCTTTTAGTAACTAATTTGTTTGTGAAATGAAGGATGCGACTCCCCCTAATATCCAAGATGTTTTATTTGATTCAGATGAAACAATGATCCGGATGCTTGTCGGGTTTTAGCGAGCACCCAGGGGGAGATATCATTTGCACCGAGCTCTTTTTTTAGCAGGGAATGGGCTTCTTGCAGGGTGATGCCTGTATCGATGATATCATCCAGCAGGATGATCTGAGAATGAATGATATCTTTTTTATCCAGATTACTTTGTTTGATATTAAACATCCCTTTTGAAGCCAGTCGTTTTCTAAGGGTATTGGGAACGGCTTTTTGTTGCTGATAGAGGGGTGTAATTTCTAGTAATTCAACCACATCTCCTTGGAGCTGCTTTGCTATATAGTCACTTAGACGCCTCATTCGCTGCTCATTTCTTTGTGATTGGATGGGAACGATGGATACACGCCTGGAAAACCAACTACGAAGGGATGCCAGTAAGGGATTCAGTGTTTTGAAGAGTGTATTTTCTATGTGCTGATCGTACTTATATTTCCACTTTTGTACGATTTTTCCTAAGTCTGTTTCTCCATAGGTGCAAAATGCAATCCCTTTCTGAGAAAAACCTTTTAGTTTGATTAGATGTACATAGTTTATTATTTCGTGTTCAATGCGTAGTTGGAAGGGATTCAGGTTATGAATGTGTTTAGGAATAATCGTCTGATTTAGACCATTTGATATTGGTTTTGAAGGGGATGTTCCATTTTCGAAATAGCGAAGGATTGATTCCCAATTTATGATAAATTGACGTACATCATTTTGAAACTGTAAGTAAGCCGCATGACGATTCCATTGATGTTGTGTTTGTTCGGAGAATGATTCCATTCCACAACACTGATCCGTTTGTTTATATTCCCCCAACTCATGTATTATCAAATGGTTACGAACCATCTGATTTAATACATAACGTAACGTATTGTCTGCTAATCCTGTTCGGATCGCAATCTGTTGGAATGGAGTACCATGACAACTTGAAATACTGTTTAAAACCCGGGGAACATGTTTTATCCACTGCGCACGACGATTGTTTTGAGCGATAAGATGCTCTCCGATTTCCCAATCTTCACTGGTGTGCATCAACAAAGCAGAACTATAAGTACCACCCCTTCCTGCTCGTCCAATTTCCTGGTAAAATGCTTCATACGATAATGGAGGTTGAAGATGAATGACCCGTTGTACATCCGGTCGGTCAATCCCCATTCCAAAAGCATTCGTCGCTACCATAATAGGATGGGGTTGATCTAAAAAAGCTTGAAGATTTGCAGTCTTCTTTGATCTAGGGAGCTTTCCATGATAATAATAGATATGAAGAAATTGATTTTTCAGGAATTGATACGTTATCTCTGTATGATAAACCGTTTGGCAATAAATGAGTGTGGGGATTGGATCTTCAAGAAGGATTTGAAGTGCATTTAGTTTTGCTGCTTGAGATTGGTATTCCTGTTGCATAATCTGGATATGGGGTAAATACATATCCCTTTGAATCCAGTAAATCGGTTGACCCCACCACGTTTCCAAATCGTTTTTCCCATTTGGTGTCAATGTTGCGGTCAAAAAGAGGGTTGGAATGTTTCGAAGCTGGGAATACGAATCTAAACAATGACGAAAGGCTGGGCGAAAATCATATCCCCAAGTAGACAAACAGTGGCACTCATCAAAAACAAGGTGGGAGTACGGGAGTTCACATTCCAGT
>CAYPZJ010000246.1:0-7797 GCA_964414635.1 uncultured Spirochaetia bacterium | reverse complement strand
ATTGTGATTCAGGATCGGCATTGGGATTGCTATCATAAAAGGGACTGAAATTGTGGGTTATGGGTGGTATATCTGCGAGAATCACATTATTTGCTTTCGTACCCCTCACCTCGTGAATCCCAAGATTAGGCTTATCCCAGTGAATTCCGTCGGTACTCTCCGCATAGCAGGTGACCTCGTTTGAGGAATAATCCTGGGACGCTTCAGGGAGTCCCCGGTAGTATAATTGAAATTTTTCAGGGCGTTGAATAACCGTTGGATATCCACAGAAAGCGCCTTCCCATGGTTGATTAAATCGCAATACTTCACCCCGGTTCACAGGTGGGTGCATGCGTAAGCTTAGGTCCTGAAGCGAATCGATTAGATACGAATCAATAAACGGTTCTAACCGAGTTCCAATCTTTAATACCTGATCTGAATCCGTCAGCTCTAATGGTTTCGTGACTTGACTTGATGGATCCGATTCACTTGCTGATTCGGTTGCCGGAGTACAGCTAAATAATCCAAATAGCCCAATCAAAAATAATAATAGAATACTATGTGCATTGATTCTATGTGCAATGCGAATACATTGGCAGCATAGGTTTTGTAGACATCTTACCATGATATGTGTGCTCCTTAATATTAGTAATGTACTAAGCATTCTACTACACCAAAATAGTTGTGTGATTCATCCAGGCAGCCAAATGAATTACGGCTACTCAAATCAGGATGTAGGATGCTTCGCTTGTTTGAATCCTAATAAAAAACTGAATGCTTGTAATCCCTCTAAGATAAGTACAAAATAAATCAACGTAAAGGAACCAGCAGGATCCAGTATATAATACCAACCGGGTTTCCAGTAGATCAGAAAAAAGATGGTCGTCAATCCAATACGAAAGATCATCATGAGTATCGACACCGATCGGTTGAGCAATCCTTTTGGCAGGATGATCAACCCAAGACCAGCAATCAGAGAGAATATTAGTGTAATGAATAATTCAGACTGTATCAATCCGACTTTGAATAATAAGCTTTGAGGGAAATCCGTTTCTCTGATCGCACTGTAATAAGATGAAAGCAGAAAGACACCAACGACAAGCGCGATTATCCCAAATATACAAGGTGTCAGATATCCTTGATAATGAGGTGGTGTGGTATTTTTTATTTTATTCATATGCATATCCTCGCTTATATATCCACCCATGTCAAAACTGAAACTTGCAAGTATATTATTCAGTAGTGATCAGGCATGTCAGATCAATGCTGCTAATTTCCATTATTCAAAATCGGTTCCAGTTCTGCAGGATGTTTAACCAATTGAATTGTCCATTGCTTCGATTTAAGTTCAAGCCATCCAAAAAACATTCGATTAGTTGATCCCCGAAAAAAAGCAACCAGCCAGCGATCTGGTGAAAACGTTTTGTCAATTACTTCGATCGCATACAAATCATCATCATCACCATCTAAAAACCGAATAGACTGATATGATTTCCCATGCCAGGAAAGAGGATCCTCACTAATGTAGTAGGTAAGTCCAGGGCTTTGGGAGGGAATAAGTACCCAAGTCCCATCCTCTAACGGTTGTATATTAACGCTTTCAGGTAGCCAAGTGGCTGGATTCAACGGACGATATAGAATCGGTCCGATATCCACCCATTCCACCAAATCGACGCTAACCATTCCTCCAACAACCGGACACCCATCCTTATGCATTCCGGTATAGGCTAACAGGTATCCATCAGGAATAGCAACTACATGAGGATCCCGTGCATGACGCACATGTGCTTCTTGATTTAGATAATGCCAGTCGAATCCCTCTAATGGGATCAGCGGGTTTGAAGAATCCTTTTTCCACTGGACTAAATTTGTATCAACAGCATGAGCAGCACACAACGTTTGAGAAGGTTCCGCAGATAAACCGGTGTAAAACAGGATCGGTTGTTGTTTTACTTTCATTAAAAAGGGAGCCCATACATGTGCGGATTCATAGTAATGTTCCGTAGTAGAACAAAGAACAGGATCTAAGGTATGCCAGGTATCCAGATCGGTCGAGATGGCGTGACCCAACCAATGCTCATGACAACGATACAGACCACTTCCATTGGGTATTCGAGGAATGTGGAACACATGAAACACGCCCTGATCTTTTAGGATGCTAAAATCCGCCAGTGAATATCCTTTTGGAGCATACCCAAAGTGGATGCAATTGGAAACCGTTGCCGCCTCTGCAACCATTCTGGGGTGTTCCGATAGTTTCGTGAGTAGCTGTTGGCTTGATGCTACCGGTTTCTGCTGCAGATTGTAGCGTTTTAGTGATGCCCACTCTGACATTGGATAATCCTATCGATTTTTTTGGGGATATGAAATTAATCTGATAGGGAATAAGGTATTGTTTCTTTAGTGGTGCGTCAACTATCTGATTACGTGGGGATGAATCTCAAAGTAATGCAAAAATATTTAAGACAACCTCAGAGGAAGAAAGGGTCTTTGCGAGAAGCAAAGCGCCGAAGTAATCTTTGTTATACAGAGATTGCTTCACGCTGTTCGCAAAGACTTCAGTATGAGATTCATCCATTACGTGGTAAAGGTTAAAGGGGAACGGAGAAAACGAATCCGCTCCCCGCCGTTGCCCCTTGCCCTTTTTACCTTTCCCCTAATTTTCCCCAACGTTTTATAAGTAGTAAAATCAGCATAATCTTATTACTTTATGAAAGGGATGAGCTACTAGCCCCTTTGGAGTAACGTATATGAATCTCCCTCCAGAACTTGAAGAATGGAAAAAACATATTGCCGATATTGCCATCGGGTATGGCTTGGATTTTTACAAAACCATTTTTGAGATGGTTGACCATAACATCATGTCTACCCTTGCAGCCTACGGAGGGTTTCCCAACCGGTACCCTCATTGGTCATTTGGAATGAGTTATGAAGAGCTATCCAAGGGATATGAATATGGGTTATCGAAAATCTATGAGATGGTTATTAATACGGATCCGTGTATCGCTTATCTCATGGTGAATAATCCATTGGTGGATCATAAGCTGGTCATTGCCCATGTATATGGACACTGTGATTTTTTTAAAAACAACCGATGGTTTGGGCAAACCAATCGAAAAATGATGGATCAAATGGCAAACAATGGCTCGAAAATACGGGCGTATTCGAAAAAATATGGATTTGAAACGGTTGAAAAGTTTATTGACGCGTGCTTATCAATTGATAATCTGATTGATTATCATTCTCCCTTTGTTCGTCGCCATGAAAGCTTGGTCCAACAGAATCAAAACCAGCATGCACAAATAAAAATGCGCACGCAAAACACCGGGCGGTATTCGGATAAGGAATATATGGAAACCTTCTTACATCCACCTTCCGTTGATAACCGAACACAAGACGAATCATCGGTTGTAACCGCTCCGAAATTCCCCGAGCATCCTGAATCGGATGTGATGCTATTTTTATTACAACATGCACCACTCGAAAAATGGCAAGAAAACGTGTTGGAAATCATTCGTGAAGAATCCTATTATTTTGCTCCCCAGGGGATGACGAAAATAATGAATGAGGGATGGGCTTCATTTTGGCATACCACGATTATGCGCGATGTTATGGATGCCAGCGAAGTAATTGATTTTGCGGATCATCATTCGGGCACCGTGGCAGTGCATCCAGGACAGTTAAATCCCTATAAATTAGGACTGGAATTGCTACGAGATATTGAATATCGATGGAATACAGGTCGATTTGGTAAGGAATACGAAGAATGCGATCATATGGAGACCCGTGCGAATTGGAACAAGGAATTGGGATTAGGACGAAAGAAAATATTTGAAGTGCGTCAAACCCATAATGACATAACATTCATTGATACGTTTCTAACAAAAGAATTTGTTGAACAACAAAAGATGTTTACCTACATGTTTAATCCCCATCAGGAAGCCTATGTGATTACTGATCGGGATTTTCAAAAGATTAAGCAAACCCTGCTTTTTAATTTAACCAATTTTGGACAACCGATTATTTATGTTGAAAATGGGAATTATGAAAATCGGGGTGAATTGTTACTTATCCACAAATATGAAGGGATTCCCCTTCGTACCGATTATGCACAGCATACCTTAAAGAATCTCAATTTTCTCTGGAAACGCCCAGTGAATATTGAGACATATCGAGAAGATAAAAAAATTACGTGGCGTTATGATGGAGAGGAATTTAAAGAATCAAGCAGTGATGCGTAGTCATAGTGGATAGACTTCCTATGCAACGGATTGAAACCTCTGCACCCGGGCGAATATGTTTGTTTGGTGAACATCATGATTATTTGAATCTTCCTGTGATAGCCCAGGCTATTGATTTGCGGGTTCGAATACTCGGTGAGTACGATCCATCCTACGGATGCACTACTCCCAGCTGCATATTTCACCTCCCAGATTTAGGGACCACAGAGCGATTCACTCCTTCGACTCACCCTAAATATACACATGATCGGGATTATCTTCAGAGTGTCTTTGCTGTGTTGATCCGCCATGGGGTGGGGATTACGCAATCCCATGCTATTACCATCAAAGGTGAAATCCCTATTAATTCAGGTACCAGCAGCAGTTCTGCAATGATAAGTGCCTTAATAAAATATCTTCTCACAACTGCTAATCATCCCGATCGAGATAATCTCCATCAGATTGCATTATGGGCAAATGAAGCAGAAGTTACGGAGTTTGGTGAAGCAGGGGGATGGATGGATCATTTCGCTTGCACGTTTGGTAATACACTTTTTATAGATGCATCCAATAACTACGAAGTCACATTGCTGCGAAATCCGCCGGGTACGTTTATACTAATAGATTCGGGTGAACCAAAAGATACCGTTTCCATCCTTCGTCGCGTGAAAATGGGTGTAATCGATGCGTTGCTTGCGCTCCGTTCTATCGATCCAACGTTTAATATGATGTCATCCCCTTTAGACCATGCATTGGATTGCGCAAAGAGACTGCCATCTCCTGCAAAGGAATTGGTTATTGGTAATATACACAATCGTGAATTAACCCAAGCAGCCCGCTTTCTTTTTGAAGGTTCGTCTTGGTCGGATGAAGAGTTGGGACGGTTATTAACACAACATCATTATTATTTGGATACCTACCTGGGTGTTTCAACACCCAAAATAAATCGATTGTTGGAAGCCGCTATCGCAGCGGGAGCATTGGGTGGGAAAATTAATGGAAGTGGGGGAGGGGGATGCTTGTTTGTTTATGCTCCCCAGTATCAAGAGCGAATTGCAGAAGCAGTCATGAAGGAAGGCGGAACACCCTATCTTGTTCATTCTGATACAGGTGTTACAGAGGATATGAGATTGGATTCATAAGAATCAACGTACTTGTGCTTATTAATAAATAAACCGTATACCAAGTGGCGATTACCCCTACAGAAAACATTTGTAGGGGTAATCTTTTTTGGGGGTGTTGAAAAACGCAAATGTAGGGACAGGTCTTGCGCCTGCTCTTTCCAATATCCTTTTCCAAAGGGCGACCGCAAGAGTCGCCCCTATCAAAGATCGAATGATTTTTGATTTTTTCAACACTCCCTCTCTGATTATCCTAGTTCGATTGAGGTGGCACGATTTGAATAAGATATGACATGGTATGGTTACCTTACTCCCACAGACACCCATGTTAAAACTGAACCCTTCAATAGCATTGATGTATTTAATATTATACGTATGTTGTTAACGGTGGAATATGTGTTTCATGGAAAAATCTCGGAGTTGGTCAAATAGTATATAAATCACAGGAACGAAGACTAATGTTAGGACTGTGGAGGAGAGCAATCCACCAATGACGATAATCGCAAGCGTCGATCGTTCTGCTCCTCCTTCGCCTAATCCCAAAGAAATGGGGAGCATTCCAAAAATTAAGGCAAAAGTAGTCATTAGGATAGGACGGAGACGCACTGGTCCTGCTTTTAAAATTGCTTGAAGACGGTGGTCCCCACGTTTCCGCAGATTATTAGCATAATCAATAAGTAAGATAGCATTTTTTGTTACTAATCCAATCAGCATTACCAACCCAATAAAACCATAGATATCCATGTTCTTCCCCGTGAGAAGTAGGGCAAGAACGCCTCCGATAAATGCCAACGGGATAGATACAATAACCGTAAAGGGATGTAGAAAGGAATTATAAAGTGATGCTAGAATTAAATATATAAAAGTGAATGCAAGAGTAATGGCTAACACCATATTATCCATTAGTTCCTGCATGTTTTCTGCTTGTTGACCATAATCCAATTGCGTTAGTGGAGAAATGGCTCCCTGGGATCGAAGGTTTTCAAGTCGGGTGCTGACCTCGGTTTGGATTTGTGATACCGTGGTATTCTGATCATTTAATCCACCGATGATAGTAAACCGTTTACGATCCAAACGACGGATGGTAGGGGGGCTGGGGTATATTTCAAAATCAGCTGCATCGCGGAGGTTAAGCATTTGATTCAGCATATTTCGGAATGGGTATAATTGAACATCTTCCAATGAATCACGTCCCGTTTCTTTAAACCGTAGAAAAATATCAAATTCATATTCACCCAATCGGAACTTAGAAATAGCATTCCCTTCTACTCCATTCATGATTTCCTGCGCAACCGTTAATGGAAAAATATTCATATCCTTAATCATTCCCTCATCAAATACAATCCGGGACTCAATTTTACCAATTTTAACCGTGGTATCCAAATCTAGTAATCCTGGAATGTTCCATAACGCATCGAAAATAATCATAGTGTCTTTAACTAAGATATCATAATCGGGGTTGGTAAATCGAAGTGAGATAGGCGATTGCTCTGGATCATATCCTCGCCCCCCTCCTCGCATACCTTTGACTGCAACCCAGGCGCCAGGCATGCGTTTTAATTCTTCTCGAATCGATTGACGGATTGTAAAGGAATCGTCCTTTCGTTGATTAGCATCAACCAATACTACGATAATTTGCGCGTTGCTTTCACCATCAGTACCAACAATACTTACAAAATGCCTAACCGTAGGCAATTGTTCCAGGTAACGCTCCACTCGACGTACTTTTTCGTCTGTTTGTTGCAAGGTGTTCCCTGGTTCGGTTTGAATGTACACGTTAAATTCAGGCTCATCAGCATTGGGTTGAAAATTCATCCCCACCTGTGAAAAAAGAACCAACGATAGGATAAACAAAGAAATACCAATTAACACAACGATAATTTTATGATTTAGAGCATACCGTAATACCACACCATATTTTTCTTTGAATACATCGAAGCCACGATTCCAATACCCACCCAGAGACTTCATCATTTTTAAGAATGCATTTTTTGGAATTTTATCCGATGCCTCCATAAACCGGGAAGAAAGCATGGGCGCCATAGTAAAGGCATCCAGCATGGATATGATCATGGCGACACAGACCGTAATTCCAAACTGTGTGAAAAATTGCCCAACTACGCCTCCCATAAAAGCAACAGGGAAAAAGACTGCTAGGATTGTTCCTGAAGTAGATAGCACCGCTAAGGAAACCTCTTTGGCACCATCCCGAGCGGCTTTAAAGGGGTTTTTCCCCATCTCCATATGCCGAAAAATATTTTCACGCATTACGATTGCATCATCGATCAGTAGTCCAATTGCAAGGGTCAACGCCAGCATGGTCATAAAATTCTGGGTATATCCCAAAATCCAGAGGACTAAAAAGGTTCCGATGATGGAATTGGGAAGGGCTAAACCAGTAATAATCGTGGATCGAAAATTCCACATGAATAAATATACCACAAGTACGGCTAATAATGCCCCTTCAAATAAATGCT
>CAYPZJ010000245.1:0-7799 GCA_964414635.1 uncultured Spirochaetia bacterium | reverse complement strand
GATGATTAACCCAACTGGTACCTACCTATTACTAACGAGAAATAATGAGGATGCTTATGAAACACCTTGCCCTGTTACTCAGCATAGTTACTGTTATGTTAGTCCTTTATACCGATTCCTATTCTATTCATTTTCAACCCTTCACGTTTGCTACCATGCATAGCACAGCAACTGGACGGGTTTTAACAGGATTGGATGTATTGATTGAAGATCGATATGATGTGCTAGAAGGGAGACGAGTTGGTCTAATAACCAATCAATCAGCTGTAACTTATCGAGGAGCACATATCCTCAATTACTTTCAGAAACGCAATCGATACTTTGACTTAATCGCAATTTTTACACCAGAACATGGTTTACATGGGAATGTGGAACAACTTATTGAAGATCGTCAGGATTATCGTTTAGGCGTCCCCATTTATAGCTTATACGATGATACACGCGAACCACAGCGAGAGGAACTGATGAATATCGACACCTTGGTATTTGATATTCAGGATATTGGTGCTCGGTATTATACCTATATCGCCACGATGGCATACGCGATGAAAGTTGCCTCGTATCACAATCTTCCCTTTGTTGTGCTGGACCGCCCGAATCCAATTAATGGAGTGGATGTAGAAGGCGCAATCCCTTTTGACGAAGATCCACGCCTGTTCACATCCGTTTACCCAATACCAACGCGGCATGGAATGACGGTTGGAGAACTTGCCAAGCTGTTCAACGATCATTTTGAAATTTACTGCAATTTGTATGTCGTAAAGATGGAAAATTGGGATCGACATATGTATTACAATGAAACCCGATTACCATGGCGTAATCCCTCACCTAATATCCGTAATTTGGATGCCGCAATTCTTTACACTGGGTTGGGGATCCTTGAATCAACCAATATGAGTGTGGGAAGAGGAACACAAACACCGTTTTTTCTATACGGTGCTCCTTGGATGGATAAAGAGAAAGTCACTGAAAAATTGCAGTCGTTGAATCTTCCTGGTTTACAATTTCGCTCTGCTCGATTCAAACCTACTGCAAGTACGTATGCGGGTGAATGGTGTGAAGGCTTTCGAGTAAGACTGGTAGATCGTGATGCGTATAATTCTCAGGAGACAATTTTGAAAGCAATCTATGCTATTCATGAATTATATGGCGATCAATTTTCCTATGAAGGATCCGCTCCTATGTTGGGTGATTATGGAATAGAAGATTATATTCATACCAACAAGCCGGTTGAAGAGGTGCTAGAAACGTGGAATGCGCGTATCGAACAATTTAAAAGTATAAGAGAGCAGTATTTACTTTATTAATATTCCATAAATTTCTTCTGAATTCCTGTTTGACTACAAAGATTCATCCTGTTTTTTCCATCCCATTATACGCAACGTTTTTTCTGCTTGTAAGCGTACGGCAAACTCTTGATGATATATGAGTTTTTTGATACTATCCTGCGCACTGAAAATTTTATATTGCCCAAGCAGTTCTAAAAGAATCACCAACAGATCGCTATCCGTCGTTTCTTTTAACCAATCTTTAATCGCGGTCTGTACGTTGGGGTTAAGTTCTGCGAGAACCGAACGAATATACGGGGCAAGCGCTGCATCGGTAAGTTGAGGGATTAAAACAGGCAAAACTCGTTCATCCAACTGACTTAATGCTTTTATCAACCGAGGGCGTAGTGCGCGATCTTTAAGTTGACGCACGACCGTTTCCAAAGAGGTAATGGGTTTTGATAATAATGCATGGGCAAATTCGGTTACGGTAATATGATTGGTTCGGAGGTGTCCCAACAACGTTGTGGTGTCTAAAGCAGCTAATCCGTGGGGTTTGGGTGGTTTTGATGTATATTCACCTCCTTCTGGAAAAAGCTGTTCGTCTGACTGCTGTGATGCGTCATTAAACGAGGAGGTAGCTATTGTTTTTTCCTTTTTAGTGTTCTCGGATGGGATTACAGGATCGTGGTTTTCAGACACTTGGGAATCGATGGTGGAATGATCTTCTCGGTGTTTTGGAAATGGCTTCTTTTGTTCTGAAATAGATTCGGAACCAACTTCTTGGTTCTTAGTATGGGACCGTGAATCTAGGGTATCAAGTTTAGATTCTTCGTCTTTAAAGGATTTGTTTTCAGAAGGAGTTTCCTTGTTTTGTTTTCGTGTTTGCTTTTTTGAGTCTGATTTTGACCGCCGTTCATCTTTCTGCTGTCGTTTGATTGATTTCAAGGTGGAAATGTTTTCTGTACGGAAATCACGTTCGAATTCTTCTTTTGAAAAGTCGGAGCCCATTACTTCTGGTACATAACTACGTTGTACTAAATGCTCGACTTGCTTGTCCCCTTTTCCGATACGATATAGTTTATACATTGTTTCAGTTAGATATAAAATTTGTTTATTCTTGATACGATTTTCTTCCGCTGCCAATTCCAGATGAAAACGAGCGGAATCGACAACAAACGAACGGACAGGAAAATCAAATAGCATTTTAAGCAAGATCTGTGTACTATCCTTTTTAAAGTACGGTTCTACCTCTTTTATTAAGGGAGTGTACACGATATAGGAAGTATCAATCTCAGGTAAATATGCTTTACAGTTGGATTCCCGTGCTTCCGCTCGAATGGGTTCCTTCCGTATACTAAAGCGGAGATTGGATTTGCCATCCATAACTACGCTAATGGATCCTGATTGGGATTTCGTTTTGGGTGAAAAATGGTAAGTAACCCGAAGGTTCTGATAGCTCCCACTCAAAGTAACGGTACCCGATGCTTTTCCTGATGACTTCATTCGTAGTGATCGTGCCATGATTTGATATCGAAATTTTCGTTCGAATAATAGATAAGTAACCAGTAGTATGAGCGGAATGGATATAATCAAATATAGTGCAAGATCCATAGCAGCTCCGTAAAAAATGCTCGGGTAAGAAAACAGTGCCTTTACTAAATATAGTAAGTTCTGCTATAATACGGTAAAGAATTTATTTTATCCCAATTCCCTTGTAAAATCCCTCGTACACACAAGCATCCTACCAGGTGTACTCATCCATCAAATTAAGGATTTCTATATGAATTCCCTGTTGCTGATTTTCCATAAAATATTTAAATGTATGGGGATTCTCACTATTTAGTTCCATCATATCCCAATGATTTGGAATTACTGTGTGAGGCTTTACGTGCGTTGCCAATTGCACCGCCTCATGGACGTTCAAATTTCCCCATTTCCCATTGATACAAACCAACAAGACTTCTGCATGCGGCGCACACTGTAATAATAATGAGGAAAATCCAGTATCCGAGGTATGATAAAGACTTCGACCATTTGCTAATTGAAAGAAATATCCAGCCGTATCCACTACACTCGGTTCATTGGGAATTGTATATACTCCAGTAATATCTACTCCCCGAAAAGATTGATGCTCTCCCGTATCTACCCGATGGATCTGCTCCTTGGGAATGCCCAACTCGCGTAATTTCGCACATGCTAGACGGGGTGCAACAAAGGTGGTTTGTTTTTTAAAGGAATATGCGTTGATTGTTTCCGGATCGAGGTGATCCCCATGATCATGCGTGAGAACGAGCATATCAACATGCAATGCTTCCGGTTCAATTGGAATGGGCAAAATCCTACTAAAAGCAGGTGCCTGTTTTCCCACATAGTCTGATAAATAAGGATCAACGGCTATTAACAGTTCGGCAGTTTGAATAAGATATCCCGCCTGTCCCAAGGAAAGGAGCCGGCAGCGGGATGAAGCGGGTTTTGTTGCTCGAATCATTTCCATGGTCATTTTTTGCATAAATTCCTCCAGTAATAAAGGGTACTGAAAATTTTCAGCACTGCAAAGCTTCAAAATTTAGGATACCTGTATTTTTTTGTAGAGTTATATTTCTAACTATCTCACTCCCACAGTACCCTAAAGTACAGTATTTTGTGCAAACGAATTCAACCGTCGGTAGATAGGCAACATCCATTACTCGCGCAATCAATACAAGGGAAATTGAAAACAAAAGTTCGTGCAAATTTAAAGGGGTTCATTTACCTGGTTTGGATCTGAACCGAGAAATACGGTTCTAGTTCAAAAGAGGAGTTTTTGTCAAAATCGCCACAACTAGCTATCGGTACACAAATTGTGTGTATTGTAGCACTAAAAATTTCTGACAAAAATGAAAGAATAAGACAAAATTCCTACATTTTTTTAAGCGTTTTTTGTGTTTTTGTCTTTTTTTCTCTTATACTAATTCTTTGGCTCACAATAAGTTAGCTATTCATGTACCACTGAAATTAATCTTTTTAATTAAAACAACTTGACAATCATTTGTGAATTTATAATACTACAAATGAGGAAGGTGTGATTAAATGGAAAAAATGAATAAAAACAATGTTGATGTACAAGATGAGGGGTTGGACGATATCGCTGATGCGGATGTATTGGAATATGTCATGAACACGCTTGAGTATGACATTTCGAGTGTTGCCAAACGCGTTAACGAATCGGAAGTTACCATCCAGGCATGGTTGGATGATCCTTCCAAGATTCCCTCCAAAAAATTGCTGTATCTCAAACGCTTAATTTGGTTGAAACGGGCATGGGATGTTCGTGCTGAACGCAAAGCGCAAGGGATCCTCACCCCACGTAAACCAAAAATTAAGCAATATGAGGTCCTCTCCAATGATGAAATCCGAAATTTGCGGCTGCAGGCGGGAATGACGCAAAAGGAATTTGCAGAGATCATTGGTGCTTCAACTCCATCGGTCTGTGTTTGGGAAAAGGGTATGGTTACTCCTCGCCCAAATCAGATGAAAAAACTGTTCGAATTCCGGGATGAAATGCTCGCGAAGGAAGAAGCCAATGCTTTTGGAAAAGGAAATCAATCATTCGCCTCTAGGATCCCAAGCGAACTTTCTGTAAAAGTGGAGCCATTGGATGTTTCGGGGATTATTTTTCATAATGATGGAAGCATTTCCTTTTATGATAATTCGAAACAGAAAGCGTTTCGCATCCAACCTAATACGCGACTGCTTAAATTGCTCGCTAAGCATGCTGAAGAAGATTAAGTAGCATTCCAAATAGGAATCCAATCTGCTAAGCGACGTTTGAATTGGTCATCAATGCGGACCCCTGGTTTGGGTATGAATCCGCGTGTATGTTTCCACATATCCTCGGTTTCCATGCACATATAGACCACCATTTGAGGGTCAACGTTCTGTAAGGCATGGAATAGGTAGCGGAAAACGCTTCGCCGCTGTTCGTAGAAATAGCGTATTTTTCCATCCGCCATGGGAAATAGTTCCCCTGTCATAAGTCTGCTCGCGGGAAAACGTGCTCGATGCTGTTCTTTCAACCCTGGATTAAACCGTAACAGCCCCAAACTGATATAAATAACATGTGTAGATGGAATGCGCGAAAAAATCAGATCAATCACCGATTGATATAACATTTTCCAATCCGGTGTAATAATAATGGGATCGAAATGAAGCGCGATGGGATACCCCAAATGGGTAACGGTGGCAGCGGCTTCAATTCGGTTTGTAAGCGTTGCTGTGTTGTATTCTTCCGCTCCAATCAATTGCTGCGGGTTTACCGACCAGGAAAACATAATATTAGGCGCAGCCTCGTGCCCGTATTCATGATAGGCGCGAAGCCACTCGATGCAATCCGTTTTCGTTTTCAACTCCAGAATGCAATTAGTTCGATTCGCAAAAAACGGAAAAAACTCTCGATGAGAAAGCAAGGCATCTTCTAAGAACAAACTGTCCGATATTTCACCCGTACCTACCCGTACTAAACGATGGGGATGCCGTTGCTGGTATGATTCAATCTGTTGAAATGCATGCTCAATATTTGCATTTACGCGCAAGACAGGATTGGTTAGATAATTCATCATAAAACAATAGCTGCACTGCAACGGACAATTCTCAATAAAATTAATGACAAAATAATTACAGCATATATAATCCGCCATGCCCGGACACGGTTTAAACAATCGTCCTTGGTTTCGTGTCACATGCAACGTTTGAATCGCATCGGAAGATAGACTCTCGGAATAGGATGATTTAACAACCGGTGCTTCGTGATGAGGGTCATGGTAAACAATGGGTGTTCCTTCATAGTATGATATCAATCGTGTTGCATACGGATGGGAAACCAAATCGTGATCGATGAGGATACGTGAGGGGTGATAATAATCCCGGGATTCTGCGAAGGAATTAACCTTGGGTGATGATTTCATAAATAAGAGACGGAGGTTCTTCGGGGTTCTCGGATATTAACACCGATTTTTCCAACATGGACGTGGCTTTTAAGAAATGCTCTTCGGAGTTGTAAGAAACAGTGAACAACGGTTCCCCTGCTTTTACATACCCCCCTATTTTCTTCATCACTCGAATTCCAACCGAATGATCAATACTATCGTTTCGTTGCAACCTCCCCCCGCCAAGCAACGTTGCCGCGATTCCGATGGATTCCGTATGGAACTGGGTGATGTATCCATTTTTTGTTGAACGAATGATATATTCTTTTTGAGGTTGAGGAAGCAGATAATAATCCATCAAGGCGTGTGGATCGCCCTGCTGACTGCGGATCATTTCTGCTGCTTTGGTGATCGCTTCTCGTGATTCTATTTTCTCAAAACATGCTTGTTTCGCAGTATCCACATCGGTATATAATCCTGCTTGTAGAAGCATTTGCGCAGTGAGCTCTACCGATAAGGTGCGGAGGTCTTCCGGTCCTTCTCCATTAAGAACTTGAGAAGCTTCCAATACTTCCATCGCATTTCCAACCAAATGTCCCAGAGGTTGATTCATGTCCGAAATCACCACGGTTACTTTCAATCCCTTTTGCCTTCCAATCTCCAACATGTAATCTGCCAGTTCCTTCCCTGCTGCAAGTGTTTTTAAAAACGCTCCATTTCCTACTTTCAAATCCAACACAAGTCCATCCAATCCTTCAGCAATCTTTTTACTCATAATCGATGAAGCAATTAACGGGATGCTCTCAACGGTTCCTGTAATATCTCGGTAAGAATATAAGATCCCATCAGCAGGAACCAACTCATCATTCTGACTTGCAATAAATAGCCCAACATTTTCCACCAGGTTCATACATTCTTTAACAGAAAATGAAGTGCGAATTCCTTGAATGGATTCCAGTTTATCAATGGTACCACCTGTATGACCCAACGCTCGTCCGGAAATCATAGGTATTTTCAAACCAAAAGAAGCCGCAAGCGGAGCAACAATAAACGACGTTTTATCCCCAATACCACCCGTACTATGTTTATCCACTTTAAATCCTGGAATGGTTTGCCAATCAAATACTTTTCCTGAACCGATCATGGCATCGGTTAAAAAACGAGTTTCATCAAACGTCATACCACTAAGGCAAATCGCCATAAGTAGTGCTCCAATTTGATACTCAGGGACTTCTCCCTGTGTTACTTCTTCTATTATAAACCGGATTTCATCTTCCGATAGGATTTGCCGGTCTCGTTTCTTCCGAATGATATCTAATATCTGCATAGTGGGTACCATTTTGTTTGGAGTTGATTCACAGAGGGAAGATAATAAAAAGTATGACATTGGGAAAGATCAACCACAATTAGTGGTGGGTGGGATTTTCGTTCTGGGTTTATATTCACCGCTCAATCATGATTTTCCTTCAATATCCTATCGTACCGAAAGTTGAATAGGTTGTCCAGGCTGTTCTTACCCAAAAAAATTGTTTCGCCTTCAGCCCCCACATTTGTAAGGGATTATTTGGTGGGGTGCGAATTTAAAAAATGGTAGATTCCTGTTGATGATTAAATGCTGTTCCAT
>CAYPZJ010000244.1:0-7817 GCA_964414635.1 uncultured Spirochaetia bacterium | reverse complement strand
GGGTATATTCATTGTGGGGATGCATATGCTACATACGAATTACTCCCCGAAACCCGTATTGAAAAAGCGGTTCAGTTTTTTTACAAAGCATTAGAAATCGGAGGGGAACCGTTTAAATCAGTAGTCTATGAACGTTTGATTCGTTTGTATCTTCAAATTGGTGATCAAAAAAAAGCAGATCAGATGAAAACAACGTTGGAAGAAGAATGCGGCTATGCTTTTTCAGATGGATCCGTTTTACCAGATGAAGAAGTCGAAGAGGAAGTCGTCGAGGATAAATCGTATATTTACCGTCCACGGGATTGTTTTCTGCTGGTGGTTCCGCCTGACCAAGCGAATTGGGATCAGCGGTGTCCTAAATGTAGAAATCATATGAACCAGGAATATCTGATGTATCAGTTTACCACAAGCGATGATGAGAAATTTGAATTACAAAACAATTTTGGATATATCTGCAAACGATGTCCCTCTATCGCAATCGATTTCCGCTCCTTCTTTGATGCAATGGATGCCTGTATACCAGGAAAGCGTTATAGAATCGATGGGTTTTTTGATGATTCCGATCCGAATCAAACGAAAAAGCATTTTTTTGAGTTCAAACGAACCTATATGCAAACCGAGGAAGGATTCCGTTTGGTGAATCAAGCTGCCAACCAAGATACGTCACCTAAAAGCCCCACGAAAAAGAAAAAGAAGAAACGACGCAAATAAACTGAAAAAAAATACAGTTTTTTTGGGTATTTCTCAATAGATTACCTACCATTTAGATGAAACTTCATTACTTTATGTATACCCCATGATTGGATGATTTGTGGGGGACTGTGTAAGAAACAGAACCGCTAAAATACAAAATCAACAGTGTGTTCTACATAGACACTAGAAAAAACCATTCCATCCCATTATTAAGATGTATCCATCCGAATTATTCCTGGTTGGTTGAGTGGATTTGATTTAAAAGTCGAGGTAAATAATAGCGCCATGTCTTATGAGTCAATTATCATACGGGGAGCCCGAGCCCATAATCTTCAAAATATTAATCTTGATCTTCCCCGAAACAAACTAATTGTTATTACCGGCTTATCGGGAAGTGGAAAATCCTCCCTTGCCTTTGATACGATCTATGCCGAGGGACAACGAAGGTATGTGGAATCACTATCAGCGTACGCTCGACAGTTCCTCGGTCAAATGGAAAAGCCGGACATTGATTATATCGAAGGACTATCGCCTGCTATTTCAATCGAGCAAAAAACAACAAGTCGCAATCCACGTTCCACCGTTGGTACCATTACAGAAATATATGATTACCTTCGTTTACTTTTTGCTCGATGCGGGATCCCTCATTGTCCAGAATGCGGACGTGAATTAACGAAGCAATCCATCGATCAAATTCTGGAAACCGTACTGGGATATCCCGAGCGAACTAAAATTCAGATCTTAGCTCCGATTGTGCGCTCTAGAAAAGGTGAATATCGAAAGGAATTGGGCAATCTTCAAAAAGAAGGGTTTGTTCGAGTTCGAGTGGATGGTACCATCCACCAGTTGGAAGAAGAAATTAAACTGGATAAAAATAAAAAGCATAGCATCGATGTGGTGGTGGATCGGATAGTAATAAAAGACGGAATTCGGGATCGGCTGGCGGATTCGATAGAAACAGCACTCCGTATGGCGGATGGATTGGTCACCTTGCTGATTCAAATCCCCAATGAACAACCAACTGAAACCATGTTTTCTGAAAACCTATCCTGCCCAGATCACAATATAAGCCTGGAAGATGTACATCCCCGCATGTTTTCCTTCAATTCTCCCCATGGTGCTTGCCCAACCTGCCATGGATTGGGAGAACATATGGAATTTGATGAACGGCTGATTATTCCCGATCGGAGTCTGTCCATCAACCAAGGTGGTATTGCCACGATCCGGACTAAAATCGGAGATACATCGTGGTATAGTAGTATATTAAAAGCGCTGGCGAAAGAGTATAAGTTTAGTCTGGATATGCCCATCCAGGATTTACCGGAGGAGATTGTCCAATTATTGATGTATGGATCAGGAAGGAAAGAATTAGTCGTCTCATATAAAGATAAGCGTGGGCGATATTCTGGTGAATTCCGTCATCGGTATGAGGGAATTATTCCTCAGATCAAACGTCGGTATAGGGAAACCAGTAGCGAAGAAGCTCGAAAACACTATGAAGCATTCATGAAAACTGTTAATTGTCCGAGTTGTCAGGGGAAACGATTACGTCCAGAAAGTTTAGCTGTTGTAATTGATTCGCTAAGCATCAGTGATACCACAGATTTTTCCATTCGCGCAGCTTTGGATTTTTTCAGTCAGCTTCATTTTTCAGATAACCGAGCAGAAATCTCCGAACGAATTCTCAAAGAAATTGTAGCACGTCTTAACTTTTTAAATAGTGTGGGTTTGAGTTATATCAGTTTGGATCGCAAAGCAGAAACGCTTTCAGGTGGGGAAGCGCAACGGATTCGATTAGCGACTCAAATCGGTTCCCAGCTGGTCGGTGTATTATATGTATTAGACGAACCAACCATAGGATTACATCAACGGGATAATTCCAAATTAATCCAAACGTTGGAGCATCTACGAGATTTGGGGAACACCGTTATTGTAGTAGAACATGATCAACAAACTATTGAAGCCGCTGATTATATTGTAGATCTTGGGCCGGGAGCGGGAATACACGGAGGGGAAATCGTTACACAAGGTACACCGAGTCAAATTAAAAAGAGTAAAGCATCCTTAACCGGAAA
This sequence comes from uncultured Spirochaetia bacterium, assembly GCA_964414635.1. GTDB lineage: Bacteria > Spirochaetota > UBA6919 > CAYPZJ01 > CAYPZJ01 > CAYPZJ01. The sequence continues at coordinate 5,049 of CAYPZJ010000244.1, read as the reverse complement.
GTATCTCAGCGGTAAAAAGCATATTCCCCTGCCTCCCCAACGCCATTTAGGTCGGGGAATATCCATTAAGTTGCAGGGTGCAACGAAAAATAATCTCAAGAATATTAATGTGGAATTCCCTTTAGGTAAATTCATCTGTGTAACAGGTGTTTCAGGATCGGGGAAGAGTACGTTGGTGAATGAGCTTTTATTCCGGGGACTCCACCAGGAAGTATACAAATCAAAAATCTTTGTCGATGGGTTTCAATCGATTCATGGTTCGGAGCATATTGATAAAATTATTAACATCGATCAATCACCAATTGGAAGAACACCTCGGTCGAATCCAGCTACCTACACAGGTGTGTTTACTCCGATACGAGAGTTGTTTGCATCCCTTCCTGAATCGAAGATTCGGGGATATAAACCGGGTCGATTCAGTTTTAATGTGAAAGGTGGGCGTTGTGAATCCTGTGAGGGCGATGGACAACTTAAAATTGAAATGCATTTCCTTCCCGATATTTATGTGACCTGCGATGTATGTAAGGGCAAGCGCTACAACCAAGAAACCCTTACCGTAAAATATAAAGAAAAGACTATCTCTGATGTGTTGGATATGAGTGTGGAAGAAGCCCACGATTTCTTTTCCAGTATCCCTTCTATAAAAAACAAACTGCAAACACTAGAAGAAGTGGGATTGGGATATATCAAGCTAGGGCAAAGCGCAGTGACCCTTTCTGGTGGTGAAGCCCAACGAATCAAACTTGCATCAGAATTATCAAAGCGAAGTACGGGTAAAACATTTTATATTTTAGATGAACCTACTACTGGTTTACATTTTGATGATGTAGCGAAATTGGTGGAAGTGTTGGTTCGATTTGTAGATTTAGGGAATACAGTAATTGTTATTGAACACAATTTGGATGTGATCAAAATTGCAGACCATATTATTGATTTAGGACCCGAGGGGGGTGACGAGGGCGGAACGGTTGTTTTTACCGGCAGTCCCGAAGATATCATCAATCACCCCAAATCCTATACAGGAAAATATTTACGAGAAGTTATGGATTAATATAAGGAGGTGCTATGCGTTTTGTAATGTTCGATATCGATTGTTTACGACCGGATCATCTTGGATGTTATGGTTACTCCCGCCCCACATCCCCAACGATTGATGCCATTGCCAACGATGCCGTTATTTTTGAAAACTATTTTTGTGCTGATTCCCCCTGCCTTCCTTCCAGGATGGGATTTGCATCGGGACGTTTTGGCATAAATAATGGGGTGGTGTCTAATGTACAAAGTGGTGCTCGTTTTCGTATTGAAACAAACGACTATGTGGGTCCCCGTGCAGAAAACGAAATGCTTATGCGACGGCTTCGTTCCGTAGGATACGATACCATTAGCTTTACCAATTTTGCGGATCGGCATAATGAACCTTGGTTTACCGCAGGATGGAGTGAATTCCACACGGTTAATCTGAAAGGGGGTGCAGAAACTGCGGAGGAGATTAACGAACGGGTTCTACCTTGGATCAAATCCTATGGTAAACGGGATAATTACTTCTTGCATATTAATTACTGGGACACCCACCGTTGTTATAAAATGGATGCATCCTGGGCGGATCGATTCAAGGATCATCCCGTGGCTACTCCTTTTCCTGATGAACAACAAATAGCAAATCATCAATCCCTAACGGGTCCGTTCACGAGTCATGGACAATTTAAAGATGATAAAAGCCCTTTCTCATTAATGCCTGGCTCCATATCCAATCGCAACGATTTTAATACCATGGTGACTGCGTATGATGCTTCCATCGCTTATGTGGATTGGCATGTGGAACAAGTACTTAATGCATTGGATCAGCAAGGTGTATTAGATGATACCGTTATTATTTTTACATCCGATCATGGCGATGCATTTGGGGAGCATGGGATATATACAGATCATGTCTGCGCGGATGAATGTATTCATCATATTCCACTTATTATGCGTGTCCCCTCCATTTCATCAACACAACGACACGTTGATTCTTTAGTGTATAACGTAGATTTATCCGCTACGCTTTGTGACCTGGTAGGTGCATCAATCCCTGAATATTGGGATGGATATTCATTTGTCCCTGCATTATCTGGAAAACCTTTTTCTAAACGCGACTATCTTGTCTGGGGTCATGCCCTATATACGGTTCAACGCGCTGTGCGAACGCAAACCCATCTAATGATTCGAACATATGATACGTATCAATACCAGACTTTTGCTCCCGTGGAACTGTATCAGATTAAAGAAGATCCATATCAACAACACGATCTTGCTTCCAGTAATGTAGAACAACTGTATCAACTGGATCATTTTATGAATCAATGGGTGCACGAACAACGTACGAAGCCCCATTTTCGAGGGGATCCTATGGATCTTGTCCTCGCAGAACGTAAAACCAAGATATCAAAAAGGAGTTAAGGTATGCGAATCTTATATTTTGACATGGATACCACCCGCCCCGATCATTTCGGTTGCTACGGCTATCATCGGAACACCACACCCAACATTGATCGGATTGCATCCCAGGGAGTCCGTTTTACTAACTATTATTGCTCCGATGCACCCTGTCTTCCTTCCCGAACCGCATTAATGACAGGTCAATTTGGGATTCATACTGGCGTGGTAGGACATGGGGGAACTGCTGCGGATATGCGTTTGGAAGGAAAAGAACGCCCCTTTCAAACACGGTTAACCAAAGAAAGTCTTCCTGGTTTTCTAAGGCAACAAGGATTACACACCGTATCCATAAGCCCTTTTGCAGAGCGACATTCAGCCTGGCAATTCTATGCAGGATTTTCTGAGATGTATAATACTGGGAAATCCGGGATGGAATCGGCTGAAGAAGTCACGCCTGTGGTGCTTGACTGGATTAATCGAAATGCCAGTTCGGACGATTGGTTTTTACATATCAATTATTGGGATCCCCACACACCCTATCGAGCACCCGAATCATTTGGGAATCCATTTTCAAAGGATCCGTTACCCGATTGGATTACCGATGATGTCCTACAATCTCATCAAAAAAAGGTAGGACCTCATTCTTGCCGAGAGCTCAATATGTATAGTGGTGGGGACAATCCATCCTATCCCCGTTATCCAGGTGAAGTCAATACATCCGAGGATTTACGACGCTTTTTTGATGGATATGATTGTGGGATTGCCTATTTGGATCAACATTTTGGGATGGTACTGGATGCATTGGAAAAAGTGGGTGTGCTAGATGACACGATGATCATTATCAGTGCCGATCATGGGGAAAATATGGGAGAGCTTGGTATTTACGCCGAGCATGGAACCGCTGATTATTGTACTTGTCGCATTCCTATGATTATCCGATATAAAGGTGGTAAACAAAATTGGGTAGATGAAGGACTCCATTACAATTTGGATTTACTACCCACCTTCGCGGAATTATTTAACCAAGAACCCAGTCCTCATTGGGATGGAAAAAGTTATCTCCCTAGTTTGATAAGTGGTTCTGATACAGGACGACCGTATCTTGTTTTAAGCCAATGTTGCCATGTTTGTCAACGAAGTGTTCGATTTGGTCCGTGGATCTATATAAAAACCTATCACGATGGGTTTCATTTATTTGATGAGGAAATGCTTTTTGATTTGGAATCCGATCCCCATGAGCAACATAATCGTGCTCAGGAGCATCCGGAAATCTGTCAACAAGCCGTATACTCCCTTCAATCCTGGCATGATACCATGATGCATACAAGCGCATCTCATACCGATCCGTTGTGGGTAGTTATGAAAGAAGGCGGACCCCATCATGCACGAGGCATGCTAAAAAAGTATGTTCAACGTTTGGAACAAACCGGACGAAGCTGGGGAATTAATCAATTAAAAGATCGTCATCCACAGGAATTCCCAGATAGCTAAGCACGTTCAGGGTGTTACTCGGATCGTATCCAACCGGATCGAACCCGTTACTCCTGCATGAATACCAAAGAAACCAACCTGGGAACGGAGCGCCAGTTCCGTAATCGTAAAATCCACATGATTTTCTTCAATGAATCCCTCGGAGTAATTGAACCGTACTTTCCGAGTTCCTGTTCCTGCCCCAATCCGTTTATCTTCACTAAATACTGTAGCTGTAAGCATGTCTTCAAATAGTATAAATATGCTATTTCCCCGTTCATAAATCTCTCGAAGTTCATGGGCGATGGAAATTGAGATTTGATATGCCTGCTGTTCATATTCAAACATACCCTCCCAGGTGGATTTGTAGGAGTTCCCTTTTTCCAATGAGGTTGCTGGAAATACAGGATAAAGAATATGAATGATTGGTTCCAGATAGGCGGAGGCTTCGTCGGTTAAATTTTCAAAGGCTACACGCGTTCCACTACGTTGTCGGATAAATATGATAGGAACTTGCTTTAGTTGGTCTACTAATGATTTAAAATAGGGATTCGTTATAGTAGATACCACTTCTTGTAGTTGTACAACATGCCGGTATGCTGTGTTGCGTTGATAACAGGTTTCATCGAGAAGGGTTTGTAATGCACCCTGAATATCCATAGCGGTCCCCAATGCTGAAAGCGAAGCGGAATAAGCCATATTTGTTTCATACTCTTGATGGGTAGTATGGTAGGTGATAGGTTGGTCTACTTTGATAAGCGGCTTGGAACAAAGCGTACAAAACAAGACCAGGCAGAACAGCAGTAGTAGAACGTGGATCCGATCAGGCATACGTAACACTCTTTAGGATCGAATCAATTTGTTGATTAAAAACCGAATATGACTCGCTTCTTTTTCTTGATCATCGGATTTTGTATAGCGATATAGAAATTCGTCTTTTAGATAGTTATTGATAAATTCACCAGATAAACCAGAAAGGGCGCCGGATATGGATGCAATCTGCTGAACAATGGTCTCTGGATTCTGATTCGTTACAACCATGCGCCTCAGTGCTCGAATCTGTCCTTCAATTTTCCGAAGACGAGACACCACCGCCTCAATTGAATCATTGGATAGATATTGTGTAAGATCCGCTTCCTTTATTTCCTTATGGGTTTTCCA
>CAYPZJ010000243.1:0-7922 GCA_964414635.1 uncultured Spirochaetia bacterium | reverse complement strand
AGGGTGAAAAAGAATATTGAAAAGAGCCAACGGGAATATTTCTTGCATGAGCAAATGCGCACTATTAAAAAAGAACTGGGGCAGGGAGAGGATGAGATTACCGAATATCGCAACCTCGCCGAAAAAAAAGCCTTATCCGATGAAGCACGAGAACGATTCAACAAAGAGTTGTCCCGGTTGGAAAAGCTTCCGCAAGTTTCTCCCGAATCGGGTGTAATTCGATCGTATCTGGATTGCATTTTGGATCTCCCTTGGGATACACTTACCAATCGCAATGTCACCCTAGATGCAGCCAGTTCTATTCTAGAATCAAATCATTATGGTTTGAATAAAATTAAGGAACGCATTCTCGAATATATTGCCGTTAAAAAACTGAATCCAAAAAATAAAGGTCCCATTTTATGTTTTATTGGACCACCTGGAACCGGGAAAACCTCATTGGGTTACTCTATCGCAAAAGCATTGGGACGAGAATTTGTAAAGATTTCTCTGGGTGGCGTTCGGGACGAAGCGGAAATTCGGGGACATCGGCGTACTTATATTGGATCGCTACCGGGTCGTGTTATTCAGGGTTTACGGAAAGTAAAGGTGATGAATCCTGTAATGTTGCTGGATGAGATTGATAAGATGAATTCCGATTTTCGGGGGGATCCTGCTGCAGCATTATTAGAGGTATTAGATCCGGAACAGAATTATAGTTTTACCGATCATTACTTAGAAATAGAATTTGATCTATCGAATATTATCTTTATTGGAACAGCAAACACACGGGATGGGATTCCCGATCCTCTGTTTGATCGGATGGAAACTATACCCATCGCAGGTTATACCGAGCGAGAAAAGATTCAAATCGCTCGACGGTTTTTACTCCCACGTCAGCTGGAAGATAATGGTTTACTGGACTTCAATTTCAATTTATCCGAACGTGCCTTAACCACGATTATCCAGCAATATACACGCGAAGCGGGTGTACGAAGTCTGGATCGAGAAATTGGGAAGATTTGTCGGAAGGTTGCCCGTAAAATCATCCATGAGCAAGCCGAAGAGGATAAAGATAAACGGTATACTGTTAGCATAAACGATGTTCACAAATACCTTGAAGCCCCACGGTTTAAACAATCCAAATGGCGTCCCAAACAATCCATGATTGGTGTAGCAACCGGGCTTGCGTGGACGGAATTTGGAGGGGACATTCTGCCGGTTGAAGCGGTATTGGCGGATGGGAAAGAACCGTTAATTCTTACTGGAAGACTCGGGGATGTAATGAAGGAATCATCCCATGCTGCATTCACTTTCATAAAGAGTCGTATACCTGAAGTAGGAAAGCGGCTGAAAGATAAATCCATTCATTTGCATTTTCCCGAAGGAGCGATACCAAAAGATGGACCATCTGCTGGAATTACCATTGCTACAGCACTCTATTCCTTATTAAAGGATTTAAAAGTACGCTACCAAGTAGCCATGACGGGAGAAATCAGTTTAAGTGGGATCATTTTGCCGATCGGTGGTTTGAAAGAAAAGGTACTGGCAGCTCTGCGATCAGAAATATATGAAGTGATTATCCCCGAGGAAAACAAAAAGGACCTCAATGATCTACCAGAAGAAGTCCTCGGCAAAATCGACTTCCATATTGTTTCCACCTTTGACGAAGCCATGCCTCATTTGTTTGAATAACATCGGTAAGTAGAAAAAATCCCATCCGAAGGATCACCTGTGATGGTAGTTATGATTTTGTCAGCAGGACTTGGTACCCGATTAGGCTCCCTCACTGAACACACCCCTAAAGCACTCATTCCCATTTTGGACATTCCCGCATTGGAATGGATTCTCATTCGACTTTGGTTAGATGGTTTCCATCGTTTTGTTGTTAATATCCATTACCTCCCTGAACAAATGGAAGCGCATTTTCAACAATATAAAATACTTCATGATCGGATGGAAATCACAATTGAATACAGCTATGAAATTCCAGAAATTCTCGATACCGGTGGGGGAATCCGTCATGCTCAATCGTTACTGGATACCCAACACTTTTTGGTCTGTAATTGCGATGCGCTATTCGATGGTTCTCTAAAAACATTGTGCAAAACCCATACAAAGCATAACCATGTAGTAACATTAGCGGTTAAACCCTACGCGAACCTATATGAAGTATACAATCCACTTTGGATGGGGAACGATCATAGTCTTAAAGGAATCTGCCGGGAATCAAATCCGGCCCCCCCCCCGAATACATTTCCCGTACATTTTACAGGGATTCAGGTGTTTTCAGAAAAAGCATGGGAGTATTTCCCTAAAGGTGGAGCCTTTGGCACGACCAAACACGTCTTTCCACGCATGATGGAAGCGGGGGAATCCATTCAAACACACCCATTACAGGGAAGATGGTTTGATACAGGTACGGTAGATGCGCTAACAAACACCCAAACAATGATCCGTCGAGTAATCGGAGAAGAACCGGACGGCGTGTTTGCAACCATTCATCGATGGGGAACTCGTTATGCCTGATCAACCTTTTCTCCCTAACCTCTATATTGGACCGGCAGGATGGTCTTATCCAGATTGGAAGGGGCGAGTTTATAATCGAACGGAATCCGATCCGCTAAGATTCATGCTTCCCTATTTTAATTGTATTGAACTGAATACAACGTTCTATCAACCCCCCAGTCCCACCCACGTTGAATCCTGGGTAAACAAGGCGGCTTTACTACAACCCACTTTTCAGTTTACCTATAAACTATGGAAGGAACTCTCCCATGGTGATAGCTGGGGCGATGAGCAGGTTATTCAATATAAAAAGAGCGTACAGCCTTTATTGGAAGGTGGTCACCGAACAATGCTATGCCAGCTTCCGTTTTATTTTGATGCAACGCCTGCACGAATAAGTCGGTTGGAACGTCTTGCTGAGGCATTTCATGAATATGATTTGATGTTAGAAGTGAGACACGCGTCTTTTGACCAACCGGACATCTTCAAACGGTTGAACCAAGCAGGATATGCGATCTGTTGGTTGGATTACCCCACTTCCTCCACCTCATTCATCAATCAATCGGTTGTATTTCAAAATACTGTATACATTCGGCTCCATGGAAGAAACACAAAAAACTGGTTCTCCAAAACAGCAACGGTGGCAAGTAAGTATGATTATTTGTATGATACTTCGGAGCTGGAAACACTGGTTCAGAAAATCCGTCAAGAAATGCGTGCCAAGCGAAAGGTATATGTTATTACGAATAATCATTATCAGGGGAAAGCGGTAGCCAACGCTTTAGAACTTCATGCTCTTCTCGCAGAATCAACGCTTTCAATCCCTCCCCTTCTTTTAGAACACTATCCCCACCTTCAGGCATATCATAACGAACCTCCTGAACAACCGGACTTGTTTTAAGGAAGCGATGCTAACGGCTCATGATGAAGAAACGTATGGGGATTATCCACAAATATTTTTTGTAACAGTGTTTCGGAAAGTGCAAGCCCATTCATAGTACAGCTGCGGCGATCAAACGTATCTGTTTTCTGCTGGACATATTCTTGAATATGGTTATAATACTGTTCTTCAGCAAGCATATCCCGATACGTTTGCAAAAAATGATATACTTCCGACGCTTTTTCAGAGGTATCCCGAACCACAACCTGATCCGATCCGAAGAGAAACCGATCCGGATACGATTCGATATACCCACGTATTAATTCAACATGATCCGAAAAATATTCCATGTAGTCCACTGCATAATCTGGATTTCCAAAACTCAAATCGGTATACGTATGGGGGAAAGAATCAATCAGGGTCATGGTTTTCTTCCCAATGGATGACAGAACCACACCCACATGAGGGATATCTAACCATAAATTGGGATGGTTCGTAAGAAGCGAGTGCGTCTCATCATAATATTTGCCAAGATTTAAATGAAAAATCACAGGAATAGCTTGTTGTTCCAAATAAGAAAATACGGAATCCAACCGAGGATCATCAATTGTTCGATCAAATAGGGGTTTGAAATTGCTATGCCCATGGTAAAACTTTATTCCATGCCCCCCTCGTTCCATAAACGCTTGGATTTGTTCTAATAAATCAGGAGCATCTGCAGGAAAAGTACCAAATGCATACACTCTACCTGGATACGCTTCAGCAAGTCGAAGCAACATATCATTATTTTGTTCATATTCCTCAAAACTCATTTCTGAGGTTTTTCCCAACGTAACCGATGGACTACCCAAAAACACAAAAGCATCTACCAATCCTTCCTCTAATGCGGGGAAAAAACTGGCAAAGGATGCAATACTCCCAAGATGCTCATGAACATTGATTCGTATTGCTTGATCTGGCGATAAAGAAGGCAAAGGCGGGAGTTCCCGCAGTTGTTCTTCCCAATCTGCTTCGGTCATTCCTCCACAGGTGGAACAAACCCAAAATAGCACTATCAGACTTGCAAAAACTAAGTGACGTTTCAACCCATAGCATTGCTTCGTTTGTTTCATCACATCTCCTTGGATTATACACCCGGCATAATCATCCAGGGCTCTCCTTCTTGAATATGTTGATTCACTCGAGTCATAAAAGGTTGGGTCCCTTTATCCCGTACCAGGCGTAATGATGTAGCATATTGGAGTAAAGGATAATCTGTATTGCTATCTCCTGCAGCTAAAAATGGAGGAAACGAAAATAGTTTGTTCAGGCAGTTTACTTTCCCCTCTCCATAGGTAACCGGTTCCAATAGGGTTCCTGTATAATAATCGTTTTCGATTACACTCTGCATTCCTATCACCTGATCCGCTGAAATCCCCCATAGTTTTTCCGCACAAGTATGGATCAACGGTTGAAGGGAACCGGTAACAATAACAAAAGGAATCTGCTGCGTTTGCAACCATCGAATAACGGTATCCATAACCGGATTCATCTGATATCCGATTTGGTACGAATATTTAATGGTTCCATCCTGCGTCTCGAGATCTATTGTTTGGCTTGGCTTATTGTGATGCCGTTTTACAGAATAGGCAATCCATTCATGAACTTGTTTGGGGGTAATCTGTTTGAGTAGTTGAATTAAAAACATATATCCACCCCGTTCGTCTCGCTGGCAGAAATCAAAATACGCATGGATCAAATACACCGTTAAATCCTGCTGGATTCCTTTTCGGATTTCCTCATCTGTGACTTCGTGATACCTATGTAATATTTCTATCAAACGTTGTTTATACGGTAGAGCAGGTAACAAGTCGTCAATATAATTTGGATTTTTATTGTAGAGCCCCGCTTGCAATTGATCCACATAAGCTAACTCTCCAAGATCACTTAATATACATGTGTTATCAAAATCAAAAGCAGCATATACTTCTTCCGATGGGTAATTCTTTTGATGCTGTTCTAATGCTTGTTTTACTACGTCAAGAATTTTTGGATTCACCACCTGTTGTCTCCCTGGGATTTTATATACCGGATTCGGTCATGGTTCCAAAATTGTTAAGGTAGCTTGGTTTTGGCAGCCGAAAACACTGGTAACCCGCCCTCACGAAACCATTCCTTTGGAAGATACTGGTAATCCCGTTAAAAATCAACTACAAAAAGTAGGGTATGATGCTTGCCTTTCAAGTATTTCTTGATATTTTTACTCACAGAAGCGTTTCCGCTTATTTTTCAGTACGGAGCTGGCTATGAAAACCAATCGAGTACGCACCCGTTTTGCACCATCCCCTACCGGGTATTTACATATTGGAGGAGCACGAACCGCCCTATATGACTACTTCTGGAGCCAATCGCAACAGGGTGATTTTATTCTACGGATTGAGGACACGGATCAAGCGCGCTTCGTAGAAGGGGCAGTAGAAGATATTATAGATGGATTAACCTGGCTTGGTATTGAGATTGATGAAGGACCTGACCAAGGTGGCGACTTTGGTCCGTATGTCCAACATGAACGAAAAACAATTTATGAAAATCATGTACAGCAATTGATAGAAAAGGATTTAGCCTATTATTGCTACTGTACACCTGAAAGACTTGACGCTATGCGCAAAGGGCAGGAAAAAGAAAAGGGACAGGGAGGTTATGATCGACGCTGTCGCAACCTTTCCGAAGATGAGCGGAAGAAATTAGCCGAAGAAAACCCCAATCCCGTTATTCGATTCAAAATTCCATTAGATGGAGAAACGGTGTTTATGGATGAGATTCGAGGGGCGATTCAATTTCCAAATGATACCATGGATGATTTTGTGATCCTAAAACGGGATGGTCTCCCCACCTACCATCTGGCTAGTGTGGTAGATGATCATCTAATGGAAATCTCCCATGTTATGCGTGGGGAGGAATGGATACCTTCTGCTGGAAAACATCAACTGTTGTATAAAGCGTTTGGGTGGGATCCCCCTCATTTTGTACATCTACCAGTAATCCTATCACCTAAAGGTGGGAAATTATCCAAACGGGATGGTGCCACCTTTTTGTCCGAATTTCGCCAAAAGGGCTATCTGGCTGAAGCAATGGTTAATTTCTTAATATTTCTTGGGTGGGGATTTGATGATAAAACAGAAATCATGAGTATAGATGAGCTGAAAGAAAAATTTGAGATTAGTAAAATCAGAAAAGCCTCTCCCACCTTTTATTTTGAGAAATTGGACCATCTAAATGGGGTGTATATCCGCTCTAAAACCCCGTCCGAGCTTGCGGATTTGTGCCGCCCGTTTATGGTACAAGCGGGACTCCTCTCCGAATCCCCATCGGATCAAGAAGAGCAGCACTACCAATCGATGATCCCATTAATCCAGGAACGAATGAAACGACTTACCGATGCACCAGAGCAACTCCGATTCTTATTTATCGATGAAATCACGTATGATTCCGCTGAGATCCTCATTCCGAAAAAAACAACGAGAGAATTGACTATAGAAATACTTCAACATGTTATTACCATGTTGAAGGAAGTAGAATCATTTGATGAAAAATGTTTAGAAAATGGATTACGCAAATTAATTGAGGAGCGTCAGCTGAAAGTTAATCAGCTGTTTATGCCCATTCGTGTTGGAATCACAGGCTCTACCGTTTCACCCGGGTTGTTCGAAACCCTTACGGTGTTAGGTAAAGAGCGCTCGATCAAACGACTGGAAAAAGCGGTGACGTTTCTACAACAGACGCATTAGCCGCTCTTTGGGATCGATAATTTCACTAATACGTACCCCAAAGTTTTCATCAATCACCACAACCTCACCTTTCGCGATCAATCTACCGTTGACTAGAATATCCACGGGTTCACCGGAAGGTTTGTCTTCCAATTCAATAATGGAACCTTCACCCAATTGTAGTATTTCTTTGATTGTTTTTGTGGTGCGTCCCAATTCCACGGTAACTTCAACGTATACATCCATTAATAGTTGGATGTTACGGTTCTTTCCTTCTTCGTTTTGTCCTTCGCTCTCTTCGGATTTGGAATTGGTTTCATCGCCGGATGATTCTTCGGTCATCGCTTCTGCGGCGGCAAGCGCATCCGTATCGGAGTCATCTTCCAGGATGCCATTCCCCACATCTTCTTCCAATGCTTCGAGTTCTTCCAGGGTTAAAGAATCCTCACCCATAATATTTCCCCTCCAATTTTAATACGATTACATTATGATAAAATTATCGGGCGAAGTCAAATTCACCGCGCATGAAACCCAGTTCTCCGTAGCTATGACTCCATCGGGATTTCACTCCTATACGGTATCGACCACAATCAAAAAAAGTTTAAAAAAACTATGAAAATCTTGGAAGAAATGTAACCAATCACAAATGGAAAGAAAACATACCTCTTCGGCATGTTAAACTTGTTTCAGCAAGTTTTATCGGATTTTGAACCTTTGTTTTGAGATTCTGAAACATGTTCAGAACGCTAATTTCTATTTGTGAATAGCTACCCAGAAATTACGACCTTGATAGGGAATAGAATTAACCC
>CAYPZJ010000242.1:0-7964 GCA_964414635.1 uncultured Spirochaetia bacterium | reverse complement strand
GAGTGGAACCTCGATGGCATCCCCTTTTGCAGCGGGCTATGCTTTACTTATCCGATCTGCTAACCCCGATTTAACCCAATGGCAGGTGGCGGATATCATGATGCAAACGGCAGATCCTATTGAAGGATCACCCGCTCACCGGTGGAATCCCGTTTCAGGATGGGGACGCATCAACGTAGGAAATGGAGTGGAATGTGCGGCGAATGTACGGAAATATCCCAATGATCCCACTCGGTGGACTTGGATTGATGAAGATGGGGAGACACATTATTTGGGACAGCATTTCCGTGAAGATGGGAAAGCGGGTTTTCGATTAGGTGGTGTTCATGTAGAACTGCGTATGAATCCGTCCAGTATTATTGATGCCCCTCCCAATGCACCAAGTGTTCCAATTATCAAACAGGATGTGATGTTATTAAAGGAATTGGATGATGGAAGTATAGTAATGTACGATGTTGGACGGACAAGCGATGGAACGTCCACTCCGGATTTCGAGACAGGTGAAGGAGTGTTACCCGCAGGGGATTGTTATTTCCATGGGATTCCCGAAGGGAAATATATTATTAAAGCCAATATTCAAGGAAGCAATGAAATATCCAAGGACATAACCGTGGTTCCGGGTGAAATGCTTGAAATAGACATTCCTGTTTCCATGCCCGAACCCGTTGTCAATTATACCGTGAGCGCTTTCCCGCCGTACAATAATAAGTCGCTCATTTTGGGTAAGAAATTTGATCCAGAAGCGCCTTCTGCGTGTCGCCCTTATTTAACAATTTGGAAGGAAGAGGAATCCAGTACTGATCAATTATCCCTTGGCGGATTGATTGATTCGGATTTAGGATCTAACGGAGAATACTACTATTGGCCTAAAGCCCGTTTGTTAGGACCGGTAGGAATTCGTTATCTAATCCAACTTCAAGCAATTATTCAGAACGGGTATAACAGCCGTCCCGATATTGATGTAGGATATTATGGGATGACCGTAACCAATGACAACACGGCTCCGTTTGCATATAAAATCCCTGATGATTGGGAAGGCCTTCCCAAATATAGTATTGGTAAAGTCAATGAACGATATCTTTGGTCAGATCCCGAAGGCGCCGAATGGCTTACTACTGAAGGGGAATTTTACGATGCCATCACGAAATCATGGATCGATCTCAACGCAAAAACTGCCACCACACCGGAGTATGTGCGATTAGGTGAAGTCGTTTTTGGTTATATCCACAAAGATGATGTGGATTTTTGGATTTTGGACCTGAAGAATTAATTGCAGAAGTACGCTATTTTTGCATAATGAACTTGTAGGGATCAGGTATGGGGAGTGTTGAAAAACACAAATGTAGGGGCAGGTCTTGCGCCTGCCCTTTCCAATATCCTGTTCCAAAGGGCGACCGCAAGAGTCGCCCCTACAAAGATCGAATAATTTTTAATTTTTTCAATACCCCCCATGCCTAATCCATATCATTAATAATTTCTATTGTCGATGAGTAACTAGGAGCATCTTTAAAAGAGACTTTCCCTATTAGATAAAACTAACAAGTGAACTGGGGGACACGCTATGTGGTCATTAATGCATACATGTGATGGGAGCAAATTCGCCTTGAATAGCAACTCTATATATTTCAAATTTAGATAGGAAGATCGTATTCGCAAACCGCTTTGGTCAGTTTAATGGTCTGCTCTAAATCACCAAGATGCAACATTTCCGAGGGACTATGGACATACCGAGTTGGAATGGATAACGTACCAGCAAGCACTCCGTTTTTAGTCAGCTGAATTGAACTGGCATCCGTTCCTCCAAACGGCAGCACTTCCATATGATAGGTAATCTGTTCTTTTTTAGCGATATCCACCAGATGCTCAACCACTGCTGTAGGAACGATGATGCCAGCGTCTCTGGATTTAATTGCCACACCTTTTCCGAGTTCCATATTCAGAGGATATTCTTCAGGAGTATCCCCAACCAAGGTTACATCTAAAGCCAATCCCAGGTGAGGATCGATCCGATACGCAGCAGTTTTCGCTCCTCGACATCCCACTTCTTCCTGGGATGTAAATACAAAGTAGGTGTCATATTCCGGGATGGAAAGCCGCTTCAGTGCCTCAACCATCACATAGCATCCCACCCGGTCATCTAAAGCTTTCGAAATAAAATAATTTCCTTGCTCCACAGGCGGACCATCAAATACCGCGAAATCCCCTACCTTTACCTGTTCTAATGTAGCTTCTTTACTGCTCACACCAATATCAATAAACAATTCTTGGACCGTTGTGGGGCGTTGTTTAAATACTTCGCGTTGTTGAACCACTCCCATGATCCCGTTCTCAAACATCACTCGGGATCCTCCGATTTTATTCTTGGGATTAACACCACCAACTGTACTGAATTGAATGAACCCGTCTTTATCAATATACGTAGCAACTAACCCAATTTCATCCATATGCCCAGCAAACATTAAACGTTTTGCGTCGCTTTTTCCTTTTTTAAACGCAATAAGCGATCCCATGGGATCTACTTCGGTAGAATCCACATGATCTTTGATTTCTGCTTGGATCACTTCTACCACGCGATGTTCTCTACCGCTGGGACCGTATGTACTACATAGTTTTTTTAGAAATTCGATCATGACTTACTCCTCGTTGTATTTGACTCAATCCACCGTGTTCGGGAGATTTGTTATGGTTGCTTTTAACAAAGTTTGTAGACCTTCCCAATCTGCTCGATAACTAAGGGATACCGGTGAATTTTGATAGCGGATGGGTATGGAAAGTACCAATACCTTGTGTCCTTCACCTGATAAACTAAAATATTGGGATTCTGTTAAGCTGTTGGATGACTGTTTATATTGAAAAGGGATATTCTGCTGTTCTGCAGCTTTTACCGCGTAATCAAATAATAGTTTGGATGAAACATGACCATGATCTAAGACCGAGATCACGGGTCCAGCACCCAAGTCGGATTCATGAGCCAGATCTCCATCATAACGGCTGGAACGGGGTCCATCATCTGCTGCAACCGACTCCAGCACAAAATTATAATCACTGGCAAAAGCATACCCAGCAGCGGAAGACCCCCAAATCCACGTTTTACGTACCCGAGTAAACACTCCGGTGATACCATTTGGAATGGAAGTATCTTTCAATAATTCAATAAGTGCACCTACGCTTAACCGATTATCCAAGGCTTTTCCAGTAAATACCCCTTTATCTTCTATGAATGAAGCAGGAAATACTGCCCAATCACCTACCTGTACAATTCCTGCTGCGTCATCTTTTTTACTACAACCGATATCGATACTAAGACTCTGGGCTTTTATCGGGCTCTGATAAATCTCATACACGCCCTGAAGATGAATAGGGATAAATCCTATTACACCGGGTACTGCCTTTTCACCAACTAATACTTTTTTACCAACGAGACTGTTCGGAAGGATACCGACGGGTTTGAATCCAAGACTTCCATCCTCACGGATCTGATGAATAAATAAACCCGCTTCATCGGTATGACTTGTGATGGTGATGTGGGGAGTGGTTCCACTTTTTTTCACAACCAGATTCCCAACACGATCCTCTATGATTTCAACTTTCGTTTCGTTAAACTCGCCTTTAATAAGCTCAATCACCTTGTCTTCGACCCCAGTGGGTCCATAGGTTTCGCATAAGTTCTTTAGTAAGCTCATTCTGCCCCCCCTTTCTCTTTTTCAGCTTTGGAATCTTCCTGGTCCTCTTCGGGTTCTTCCCACTCACGATGAATATTTGCAGCATAAGCCGCCACAAAGCGTCCCAGATTTTTTAAATCATCTAGATGCATCACTTCAACGGGTAAATGCATATTTTTTATCGCGAGACTTACCAAATTGGTGGGAATACCCCCACGTGTCATTCGTATGGATGCAGCATCGGTACCAAATCCCATCACATCTGGATCAGGATTAAAAGGGATATTTTCCTCCCCACATATTTTCGTAATTTTTTTATACAGGTTACGATCATAGATGGGTCCCATGGATACATACAATCCTTTTCCTAATGGAACCGTGTGTGGCTCTGAAGCTCCGGATTGATTCGCAAAACACACATCGAAAGCACAACCCGCGTCTGGATCAATCTCATAAGCACAGGTGCGAGCCCCTTTCCCAGAACTTTCTTCCCCACACGTTGCTACGAAATAAATATCCCATGCATGGGTCAAGCGTTGAAGTTTTTCCATTCCTAAGATCAAGCCCATCACACAGGCACGATCATCAAGAGCGGGACCTGCGTACAGATTTCCTTTTAATTCGACAGGTTCAGCATCAATTAAAACCGGATCCCCTACTGAAATTAGGTTATCGACCTGCTGTTCGGGAAGTCCCGTATCGACATAAATATCTTTCATGTCGATGGGTTTCTCGCCTTCTTTTAAAGCGATGGTGGAAGATGAAAGTGTTCCAATAATTCCACTGACCGTTTCTTTCCCGAACACCTGAACCCGTTGTCCTGGAAGTGTTTTAAAATCATACCCAATACCAGAAAGCCGTAAAAAACCTCCTGATTCAATCTTAGATACGATTAATCCGATCTGATCCAAATGTGCTGCATACATGAGCTTATGCCGTCTTCCCCCCTCAATGGGAATATTCCCACGTTTGAGACCAATGACAGATTGGGTAGGGTGAATCCAAACTTCATCACAGTATTTTTCAAATTCTTCTTTAACCACCGTGGCAACTTGTTCTTCCCTACCTGAAATTCCAGGAGTGGTTAATATCCGCTTCAATATAGGCTTATAATCCAAGCACGACCTCCTCCGCTTGTGTTGCACATACATAATATTGGGTTGATATGATTGAGGGGATACAGTACACGTAAACCCTTACACCTTCCTATGTTATTACCCAAGTCTTACTTGGTGCTAAAAGTAGCGCATTTGGTAAGGTTTACCCAAGTGTTGAATAAACGATTTACAACATTCAAACACCTGATTGACACTGCAAGATAATCAATTAACATAATTAGGTCAAGGCATCAAATACTTCTGGAAAAAAAGAAACGAGCTGTTCGGGGGTATAATAATCTTCATGATACGTTTCCTGCGCTAAATCCGCTGCCATTCCATGTAAAAACATACTCAGATTAGCTGCTTGTTCAGCGGTGAGTCTACCTTTTGTCCAAATACCGGTTAAAATACCTGCAAGAATATCCCCACTTCCTCCTTTAGCGAGACCTTTATTCCCCGATGTATTGATGTGGAATGTACCTGATGGTGTTCCGGTTATGGATACGGCATCTTTTAAGATTGTGGTTACTCGAAAAGTTTTACAGAACTCTAACAAGATACTCATTTTTTTGGGGAACCACTCGTTGGGTTCTTTTCCAACCAATCTGGAAAATTCCCCAACATGAGGAGTTAGAATCACATCAAGCGTATCTGGACGGGATGCAAGTAAATGCATGGATGTAGCAAGTACATTCAACCCATCCGCATCAATGATTAGCTTTTTGTTGTGCAGCTGAAGCAATTGCTTCAATAAAAAATGAATCCCCTCCGATTGCGTACATCCAGGACCAAACAAAATGCAGGTTGCCTCATCCAAATAGGGTGCTAATCGATCAAATCCCGTAGGATCGATCGCTCCCTGAGTATCCTCAGGAAGTGTTACATTGATCGCAGAAGGCGTTTGTATTCGATTTGCTTGAATGACAGCGTCGGTGGATGCAAGCCGTACTAGTCCGCATCCACTGTGTGTAGCAGCATACGTGGATAAAATAGCAGCACCAGCCATGTCTTTTGAACCTGCAAGGATCAGTGCTTTGCCATACGAACCTTTATGGGAGTTTGATATACGTAAAGGATAGATCGTGCGTGCATATTGTTGCGTAACGACATTCCCCGTAATAGAATCATCCATAAGCAGTTCGGGTGGAAATCCAATATGAACAAGCTGAAGTTCACCAACCGCAGATTTTTCTGGATAATCTAACATATTCATTTTTGGCAGACCGATGGTAATTGTATGATCGGCATGAAGAATACAATCCGAATGCTCGTCCATTTGTGAAATTAGTCCGGAAGGAACATCCAGAGCAATCATCATTTGGGAATAGCCTTCATTCAGCTGAAGTATCAACTCCCGTAAAAATCCACGGGGTGATCCACGTAAGCCTGTCCCTAAAATTGCATCCAGCAGGAGTGGGTGAGCACAGATCTGAAAAGCATGCATCTCCCATGCATTACTATCCCAACAAGGATAGATGGGAAGTCCAAGATTCCGGATGATATCAAGATTGATTCGACTTTGTCCTTTATATTTTTCTTCGGGGTGTACTAGATAAATGGAAGCGATGATGCCATTCATCCAAAGCTGCCGTGCAACCACAAGTCCATCTCCACCATTATTACCTGCTCCCACTAAAATCCCACATGTTTGGGGGGGCATTTCAACCAAATCAGGATACAATTCTAATAATGCATGCATTACCTGAATCCCCGCATTCTCCATAAGGATTAGACCGGGAATGCCGTAATTTTCCTGAGCCTGATAATCGATCTGTTCCATCTGTTCGTTCGTAACGATTTTCATACACTCCTCCCTTATTTATCGTTCACTTCGTTTGGGAATCATTCCATTTGGGAATTTTAGCCAATGGTGGATACCCATTTGTGGCTACAACGCTGTTCTATTCATCCGTTTGTTAAACAAGCAATTCAGGCTTTTTGTTTCTGAGTACGCCGAGTGTTGAAACACAGGGCTATCATCTCCAAGTTAATCGAAAAAGGTTGGTTTTACGACGATAGCCGATGATTTTATTCTTCGGAATAGAATGCTTGATCACCCTTGGATAGCCTATTCAACCACGACACGAAATCCCGTACTAATAACGGATTTCAAAATCTGAGTAGATACAAACTTTTTAACTCCCACCCAAACAGTTGATTAACTTTTATAGGGTAGTAACACCTGTACCGTCGTTCCTACTCCTTCTTTGCTTTCAATCTTGATTTCTCCCAAATGCTCCCGAACAATTTTATACGATCGAGCCAATCCCAAACCCGAGGCCGGTTGGGCATCTTTCTTGCTATAGAATGGAATATACAGGTTTTCCATTGTTTCTGCCGCCATCCCTTTCCCATTATCAATAATCTGAATGACTACAAAATCCGTTTGTCTAGATGTATTAACTATAATCATCCGTTCGTGTTTTTCTACTACTGCATCTTGTGCATTGCGGAGTAAATGCTGAAACACCTCACTAAGTTGTTCCTCATTCCCTTGTATTACAGGTAGATCGGTGGAGAATTCCATTTCGGTCTTTATATCCAATAATCGAAAGGAATCATTAAATCCACTAAGAACGTGGAGCATAGTATTATTGATATCAATAGCAGAGAAATCGCTGTCGCTTTCTAATGCGAAGGAGCGTAGATCATGAATAATGGATTCGGTTTTATCTGCTAATTCCAGAATGTATTGGAGATTTCGTTGAAAAAACGGTGTATCCAATTGGTTTATTGCAAGTTTCTTGGTAAGTTGTTGAGTAAAACTTTTTATGGCAGTCAGAGGCTGGTTTATTTCATGCGCCATACCTAAAGCTATTTCACCGATCGTGACTAATTTAACCTGTTGCATCATTTCTTTTTGTATCCGATCCTTTTCTTGCATGATTCGAAACAATTCACGCTCAACCCGTTCTCGTTCGGTAATATCCACAATAACTTCCCACGATTGTAGGAATTGATGGCGGGAATCATATTGCGCGATTCCAGAAAGTAACACTTCCATCATTTTACCATTACGACAGACAAGTTGGTATGGAACCTCTTCACAAATCCCACGGCGAAAGAAATTGGGGAGTACGAATTCAGTTGCATACTTTTTACTACTGTCTGTCATAAAATCAACGATAGGTCGTCCAATTACTTCTTCTTGGGAGTATCCCATTTTTCGGAGCCAATAGTGGCTTACACTGATTAAACGTCC
>CAYPZJ010000241.1:0-7971 GCA_964414635.1 uncultured Spirochaetia bacterium | reverse complement strand
ATCAGGCGACTAAAATCATTCCAGAATTGCCTTTCATTAAATCGAAAGGTTTTTAAAAACGATTGATACGTTTGTTTTTTGCCCAGAAACTTCTACCGACTTTCCTATGAAGGGAAAGTTCCGTTTTTTAATGGAGCCTGAAGTAGCAATAGCATAAACTAAGGATAGAATCGTTTCCCATGAACATTTATGCTAATGATGAAAAAACGGATTGAAACAAGGTTAAGATTGGAAGCAAGGTTTTGGAAAGTTCAGGTCTTTTACTACCTTTATTCATGTGAGTTATCCTCCAAAGGAAAGTTTTTAGTATTAGGAAGAGAACTTTCTTTCTATCAAAAAACTGCTCCGCCAATAATTTCTCTCACAGAACTTTGCGGAGGATACAGTGGGAATTCAAAAAGGTGTCCTGTAGTAAGGTTAATGATTTGGATTGAATAGAGAACCACCCCCGATATGGCTATCAGCAAGCCGAATCAAACCAGAAAAAGTGATTTGTGAGTCGTTAGAAGAGTTATTATCTTCAGAAGCAATTATTTAGCCTTCAATAAAAGGCAGGATTCAACCCGGAGGAATACATGGCACTTACCTTAGAATGGCAACAGCGCGTTGAGCGCTGGATCAAAGAATTTGCTCGCCACTTTTATAAAGAGCTGGATGAAATCCCATTTGAATACTTCACAACCACTGAATACTTATCTAACCAAGAAGCAAGCAAAAAATCATTTACAAAAGCAGTGGAGGGAACGAAATGGGGAGAAAAATGGGAGTATGGATGGTTCAGAGGTACGGTAGTGATACCAAATGATGTAGAGAAGGAATGGATTGTAATGCAGTTGAATCCTGGTGGAGAAAGTGTGGTTCTTGTTGATCATACATTGGTTGGTTCCATAGACAATCAGCATAAATGGATCAGCCTAACCGAGAAAGCCAAACCCGGGACAACGTATGAGATTTTGTTAGAAGCGTATGCTGGTCATGGTCCTATTGTATGTAATGCCGGTCCTATTCCTCCTGGTGTAGAAACCGTTCCCGAAACAAAACCACCACAAACTACCATTGGGAAGAGTACGTTTGGAATATGGTATGAAGATGTGTATCAATGCTATATAGATGCTCAGACATTGTATGATATTAGAAATAACTTGAATCCGGATTCCCTTCGGGTAGCAGAAATTGATGAAGCCCTGCGATCATTTACACTTCTCGTTGATTTTGAATTACCCTTCGATGCTATGTTGAAGACGATTAAAAAGGGAAGGGAGCATTTAAAACCCTTATTGAAATGTAAAAATGGTTCCACAGCACCCCGGTTTTTCGCATTTGGGCATGCACATATTGATGTTGCCTGGCTTTGGCCTTTGGCTGAAACGGAGCGTAAATGCGCCCGAACGTTTTCTAATCAAATTACCTTATTCGAGCAATACAAAGATTATAAGTATGTACAGAGTCAACCCCACTTATTTAATATGGTAAAACATCGCTATCCCGAATTATACGAACAGGTAAAGAAGTGGGTAAAAAAAGGTAATTTTATCCCAGAGGGAGGCATGTGGGTTGAAGCCGATACCAACATCACTGGTGGGGAAAGTCTGGTTCGCCAGTTTCTTTATGGGAAAGCCTTTTTTAAAGAAGAATTTGATGTGGATAGTCAAATGCTTTGGCTACCCGATGTATTTGGATATTCGGGTGCATTACCCCAAATTATGTGCGGCTGTGGGATTAAATATTTTTCTACCGCAAAGATATTCTGGAACTATAATGGTGGGGATACCTTCCCCTTGAATACGTTTATCTGGGAAGGGATCGATGGATCGGAGATCCTCGTGCATATCTGCAATGATTACAACTCCGTAACGAATCCTAAAACCTTGATTCAACGATGGGAAGAACGTGTTCAGAAAGATGGAATCGCAACCCGCTTGGTACCGTTTGGATATGGAGATGGCGGAGGCGGTGCAACACGAGATCATCTGGAATATATCGAGCGGTGTAAAAATTTAGAGGGGGTCCCTTGCATTGAAATGACCCACCCGTTAGAATACTATCAGGATCAAGAAAAACGGGACATCCCTGATGCACGTTATGTTGGAGAATTATATTATCAATGTCATCGTGGAACATATACCTCGCAGGCAAAAACCAAACGAGGGAATAGAAAAAGTGAATTCGCATTACGAGAGTTGGAGTTTTGGTGTGGGATCGCTATGATTCAGAAGCAATTCCCTGTTCCTTACGCAACAACGTATGAACTTTGGAGAGGGGTGTTGTTAAATCAATTCCATGATATTCTACCCGGCTCGTCGATTAATCAAGTTTATGTTGAAGCCGAGCAAAGATACGCAGAAATCTTAAAGACCGCATCCGCAAACACAGATCAAGCGGCCAATACTTTCGTGGATGACTCGGATGCTCTTACGATATTTAATTCCCTTTCCTGGGATCGTACGGTAGTGATTCCACTCCCCGAACATTTTAAAGGTGCAAACGATGGAACAGAACAACATATTGCTGTTCAGGAAACTCCAGCGGGCAGACTGGCACAGGTAACGGTTCCTTCGTGTGGTTGGATATCGGTATATCCTGATTCCGCACAGATTCCAACATCTACCATCAATGTAACTTCGAATGCAATGGAAAATAAGTACATTAAAATTGAATTGAATGAATATGGAGCAATTACATCTTGCATATTAAAGAAATCCCAGGATGAATTTTGTTCGGAGCCGATTAATGTCTTTAAGCTGTATAAAGATGTTCCCATCCGCTGGGATGCCTGGGATATCGATAGCATGTACGAGCTTACTCCGATGGACCTTCCTGAAAAAGCAACCATGCGTGTGTTGGAATCGGGTCCGTTACGGGGAATTATTGAAATCAAACGAACCATCAATCAATCCTATTGTACGCAGCGGGTAATTATGTATACCCATACACCCCGCATAGATTTTGAAACCGTTATCGATTGGCAGGAATCGCATAAACTATTAAAAGTTAGTTTTCCTGTAACAATTCATAGTCAAGAAGCGCTGCATGAGATCCAGTTTGGTCATATTACTCGTCCCAATCATCGTTCTCGCCCATTTGATTTTGACCGGTTTGAAGTGTCGCAACAAAAATGGACAGCGTTGCGGGAAGAACACCGGGGGTTTGCTGTTTTAAATGATTGTAAATATGGAATCAATGTTCGGGGGAATCGAATGAATCTAACGCTGTTAAAATCTGCTTTGGCACCAGATATGACCGCAGATAAAGGGATCCAGGAGTTTGTCTATTCCATCTTTCCTTGGGAGGGAAGCTTCTATGATTCCTCCCTCATCCAGCAAGCATATGAGATTAATACACCCATTACATACTCATCTGGGGGAACTTCATCCCACTCAGTTTTTCAGCTTGATTGTGCAAATATACTAATTGATGGCGTTAAACCTGCTCACGATGAATCGGGGGATCTAATCCTTCGATTGTATGAATCCAAACGTGTGCGATCAACTTGTAATCTTACTATAAATCTCCCTGTAAAGAAAATAGAAGAAACAACTATGTTGGAGCAGGATGGTAAGTCTATTCCTATTTCAGATGGTTCGATCCGGCTTCAATTTAAACCGTTTGAGATTAAAACAATACGATTGTATTTTTAAGACAGGGATTCCAGCGGGGAGTCTGAATAGGGAATCTTGATTTCAAAGCAGTACTATGTTATTTCTTATAAGGTACTTCCGAAAAACCATGGAGTATTTATGAAGCGCATTAATCATTATGACGACGGCACCATTCATGTGTATGAGGTATCCTTCAATAATTTGAATGAACAAGCAGGGATTGATGTACTAGATAAACTTCACAGGATGACGCAATCAGCGGGGAAAAAATATGCCATTCTATCGGATATATCTGATTTCTCGGTTGGTCCTGCTTTTAAACAAAAGAGCAAAGATGTATCGGATGCATTTAAAAACGATCCTAACTTTTTAGGGCATGCAAGTGTGGGTGTATAAGGGATGAAACGTATCATTGCTGCATTTGTGGATAATACGATGTATTGGGCAAAAACAAGAGAGGATGCTATATCGTGGATTAAGCATTTGGCTCAACATGCAAATTAGGCGACTAAACTATTCGATAGGAATTAGAGGTACTACGTTTTAATTAAAAATAATTTGGAATGTTGACACTGATATCAGTTTTTAACTGAGAGGATCATATGCCCGGTGTTCGTGAAACACTTATGGCATCTCCCAAAAAATATTTAAGCAGTCATTTGCGAACAAAGTGAAGCAATCTGTTTTTTGGAAGCAAGATCACTTCGTCGCTTCGCTTCTCGTGATGACGATTTTGCGTATATTTTTTATTGGGAAAACCTTATCCAACTTCATTTTTAAAATGACGCATTAAAAATATAAGCATCAGTCTTCTACTCTACCTCAAGTTCGTCACCCATTATTACGCAGGATTCGCCAAAATGTGTACCGTACAGGCTTATACGTGTGTAAGCCAACCCAGATTAGCAGGCGTCCCCACGAGTTTTATTTCTCGCGAGAAAAATACCAAGCCATGATACCGCCTTCCATTACTTTCACATTGGTATAACCATAGGCATTAAGTACACGAGCGGCTTCATACCCGCGTAATGAAATTTTGCAGTAACAAACGATTTCCGCATCTTTTTCTTTTGGTAATTCATTCATCCGTTTTCGTAGCATCCCAAGCGGAATCAGATGCTCTCCGATTCCCAGTCGTAATTCCTCATATTCATCTGGCCCTCGTAAGTCCAATAAAAAGACGGGTTTGCCAGCGTCTACTTTTTCTTTAACCTCCGCACATGAAATGCCCAGCATATACCCATCCAGTTTATTTTGCATAATATGTGCTGTTGCAATGCTGTGATCAATTGCCAGCGAAAAAGGAGGTGCATAGGGTAAATCTGCATTTATCATATCGTCAATCGTAAGTCCTGCACGAATTGCGATTGCCCAACCAGCGATTTGCCGTCCAACATCACCAGGACCCACACACTGAGCACCCAGAATGCAACCTGTCCCACGATCAACAGTTAACTTTGTAACCAATAAAACACCACCCATAAATCCTGGCTTATCCAAACTTGAATTGATAACCGTTTCAACTTTTTCAAACCCAGCATCCTGCGCAGCCTTTTCTGAAAGCCCAGTGGATCCTGCCGAAAAATCAAACACCTTACAAATCCCCGTTTGAATCGTTCCAGGAAAAGTGGCATGATTCCCACGGATTGCATTTTCCCCAGCAACCCGTCCCTGTAGATTTGCTAAATCACCATAAGGTGCGAATGTTGGCTTTTTGCTGATTAGGTTTTGCGTTTCAATACAATCACCAGCAGCATAAATAGATGGATCCGATGTTTGCATATACGAATCCACCTGAATCCCACCAGTTGGACCAATTTTTAGGTCCGCTTCTTTAGCTAGTTTTGAATTCGGAGCTACACCGATTGCAACAACAGCAAGCTCACATGGAATTTCTGTATCATCCTGCAGTTTAACACGTGATAAAGAATTCTGCTCACCAATAAACTCTGCAATACCATTACTCGTTATTACATGCGCTTTCTGAGAACGAACATGGTTTTCTACCAATTTTGCCAATTCAAAATCTAAAAAAGTAAGAAGCTGGGGAAGAAGTTCCACAACGGTAATTTGGATATTCGCTAATTGTAAGGCTTCACAGGTCTCCATGCCGATTAACCCGCCTCCAATAATCACCGCTTTCTTAATTTTTCCTTCTTCTCGTACTTTTCGAAGGAAATCAGCATCCTGTAACGATTGTAACGTTACGACGCCATTTAAATTAGCACCTGGAATGGGTGGAATTTTGGGTACCGAACCCGTGGTTAATATCAGCTTGTCATACGAAAGGGTTTCTTCCTTTCCGGTTTTTAAGTCTTTTGCGATTACTTGTTGATTTGACCGATCGATCCGTGTGACTTCCGTTTCTGTTTTTGCGATTATTTTTTTTGCATTCAGATAGAAATTAGGATCCCTTACCACTCCAGCAGGTGTACATAAGAGCATATTCCGATCCTCAAAAAATCCACCTACATAGTAAGGAAAACCACATGATGCCATGGATAGCTCGGGTTCTTTCTGTAAGATGACAATTTCAGCCTCTTCATCCAATCGTCTTGCTCTTGCAGCTGCTTTGGGTCCTGCTGCGGATCCTCCAACTACGATAATTCTTTTTGGTGATGACATAGCATACTCCTTAGTTTTGTTACTATTTTTTATTTCTTTTCCATCCACGCCCACCACCCCGTCCATCACGGGGACCTCTTCGCAATCCTCTTCCAGAGCCGCGCCCCAATCCTTTTCCCGTGCTGGTTTGATTTGGTTTAAAATTCGCATTAGAAAGGGAAGGGGAAGAGGATTCCTTCGTGTTATTTGAATCAGGAAGAGGTTGTGTTTGCTCAACAATCGCATCTTCTGGACACACATCCTTACAAAGTCCACAGCTAATACATTTATCAGGCACTATTTGTGCTTTGTTCTCCCACATAATAATTGCATGCTGTCCACATTCATTTACGCATGTTCGACATCCATTGCACCGTTCTTTGTTCACATAAAACATAGGTTTTCCTCTAATTGCTAAATTCGGGAACGATGATGGTTCCCGATTTAATGATTTGTACTTGTCCTGGCATCCGGTTTTTTAGATACGCAATGGCGTTGGAACCTGTGCAGTGCCCAACTGCAAGATGATCTATATGATAGGTATGAACGAATTCTGTGTAAATTTGCTCGAGTTCTTCATCAGAATGAGTTAGCAGATGTAATCCACCAATAATGGTTGCAGACGTAAACCGATAATGCTTGGAAACATAATGAAGTATCGTAGTAATCCCAGGATGAGAACATCCGGTTACAAGTATGAGCCGATCGTTTTGGGTAATCACCAACGCTTGTTCATATATTGGGTTGGACTTGTATGTGGCTTGGATTGCTCCAGTAGAAAAAATAGTTCCCCCGATTAATTGATTATGGGATACTTCCACTACCGTACATGGATATGCTGCTAATTGGGATTTGAATTGGTTGCTGAATTGGGGGCAAATAAATACCGTAACATGGGGATTCTCGTCTAAAAA
Organism: uncultured Spirochaetia bacterium; assembly: GCA_964414635.1. GTDB lineage: Bacteria > Spirochaetota > UBA6919 > CAYPZJ01 > CAYPZJ01 > CAYPZJ01. Next base: position 854 of record CAYPZJ010000241.1, on the reverse strand, counting down.
CCACCATAGACCACCTGTATGATCCCAATGCTCATGTGACAGAACTACATAGTTAATCGCTTCGATGTCAATCTGTTGCTCTTGAAAAGCATGATGTAAAATTGCCCCATCGCAAAACGTATCAAAGAGTAGCTGCCGATCAATCAGTATTGCAAGACCCCAATACCCTCGGTCCCGATCTGTTTTGCTGGATGCTTCTGCAATTATGCGAATTTCCATAGTTGATTCCACTGCACCTATTGATAACTAATACGTTTGCATGAACAAGTACAAATCTGTTTGAATAATACATCGGAGGGAAACAGTATGGGTAAACAACACTCCCTATACTATACCCATACCGTCACCTTATCCGTATTATTCGTGCGTCTGTTCCAATTCTTGAATACGATCATTTAACGCATTTAATTCATCTTGCAAATACGCCACTTGATTTTTCAAAAACGCTTTTTCTTCATCCGGAGCCATGGGACGTTGATATGGATGATTTACAGATGGATTCCACGGCATGCTTCCCATACCAAATCGATATCCCATCCCTCGACCGCGACCGTGACCGCGACCGCGACCACCAAAGCCATATCCGAAGCGTCCCCCATAACCTCCCATTGGGTTTGCATAGCCAGGGACATTATAACCGGCGCAAAATCCTGCGCCTCTACCCGTCATCGGTCCAGCATTGTCTGGACCTCTTCCATTTCCAAACGGCATAGTATTCCTCCTTATTCTTTCTTTCTTCTATAACCGCGGTTAGCACGGTTACGTACACGATTGCGAAAACGTTGTCTTCGTGGGAACTGCAATCCAGCTTCCTCTAGCTTACCTTGCAGGAATGCATCGAGGACGGTCTCCAC
>CAYPZJ010000240.1:0-7997 GCA_964414635.1 uncultured Spirochaetia bacterium | reverse complement strand
CTTGGCAACTTTTTTAACATCGATTACATGAATGACGTTTGATAATTCTTTAAAATCGGGTAAGAGATCTGATAACATATTATAAGAACGTTCAAAAAACATCTGATTAAAGAGTATGTTCGGTTCGTCAGGATAAAGAGGAATATATTTGATACCCACCTCAACCAAATCCTGAAAGAAATGCGTACCGAATGATAAATCGGGAATGTAATTGCCCTTTTTTCGTGCAATTTCTATTAACACGGCTGCATTATTAATATCGGCATAAGTTACACTCACACCGAGTTTTATGTCACCCCTACTACCCCAGCGTCCTGGTCCCAGCAAAATGAATTGCCTTTTAGGTAGGATTTGGTTTATTTTACCGATGGCTCTTCCCACACTGAGCAATTGTTTATTATCTGGTATGTACTGGTACTGTTCTGGATCAACATATACAATGTGGGTGATATTGGGGATAAACCCGTTAGAAATGAATCGATTTGCTGTAAATAAGATGTCTTTTTTAGGAATATCTTTTGGAATAGGAGCCGGCATCGCATTTTTACCGTAACTTTGTGGTCGACATTGGAGTAAATATAGATTTTTTTCATCAGAAGCGTATTCAATATCAACCGGGGTATGAAGTTCGTCTTCAAGTTTTTTTAAGATAGTATGGATCTGTTTAATAAAATCAGTTTGCTGAATCAGCCCCTCAAATGTTGTCAGATATACGTTGTTTTGAAAATTAAGATCTACTAGAGAAGGGATGCGAATATGATTTTGTTCTAATTCAGAAACCATCAAATGAACAAATGGAATCGCTTCTCCCAATTCTTCTAGTAGATCTGCAATTTCTACTGTTTCAAAACGATTTGTTTCCAAATTGACAACATCCATTTTTAGCGGCGCGTACCGTTCAATTTCATCAATACTGACATTCACACGAAAGTTAGGTTTTCCAGGGGCGACAAGAATAGGATAATCATCAGAAAGACGATCCACTGCACGGGTACCTAATCCGGGCACCATTCTAATCAAACCATCGTTTCTTTCTATTCGGGACGACCATCGGAACTCATTCCTACTGAATGCAACACCTGCATATAATGGGAAATAGTACTTCCCAACTTGATTCCCCACCACTTCCTGAATCATAATACCCATTTCTTCATGATAATCAAGTATTCCATGTTCCAAACGATATTCAATAGGATCGGGACCAAAAATCGAAGCATATACCTCTGCAATAGCATCCAGCAAGGAATTCAACCGATCCGTTTTATTACCCTGATTCGCGAGAAACAAGCTTTTGTACTTTCCTGAAAATGCTGTTCCCATCTGATCTTCGAGTAGACTTGAACTTCTTACAATCAGTGGATTGTTACCAAAATCATCAAGAGCGAGGGATAAACCATTAATCAATTCTGCTGGAAAGGATGCATTTTTAAACATTTGAATAAGATAAGGATATTCTAACCGGATCTGATCTAAATCTTTGTATTTTTGTTCTAGTACCTCTTCTAAATCATTATAGTGTACAAAACTTACTAATCCATCCGAAGCGATGAACCAGGTTTTGGGGATTTTAATATTTTCTATAATCTCAGGTGCAATATCACTTTTTTGCAGAATTTTATTAGCCAACACCATTCCCGAACTTTTCCCCCCAACCTTACCATGACTTTCAGAAGTACTAATTATATGATTAAGTAAATCCTGAAAGTCGTATAAATCAAAATATTTTTGAGCGACACTAATGAATGACAAATGATCGGTGAAAATCCTGCGAATCAAAGAGACCCGCATTCCTTTATCCATATATGTAGACAAGGTTTTAATCATATAAGGGGTTTGACAAAATCGATTGATTACATGTGTTATTTCTTTTAGTGTAGCATTAAAATTCTCTATAGTTTTGGACATTTCTCGTGATTTATCCTCGAGAACCCATTTTTGAATTAGGTTTAATATTTCATCATCATAAACATGCTGTTCTGCAATCGTAAATACTGTCTGATTTAGTTGGTGGGCATCGTCCGGTTTTATTTTTTTGAGTGGGCGATTTTCATCTAAAGTATCAATTCCATCGCCTGTAATCAATTGATTTATCATCTGAAAAAGATGTTCAGCTTCTTTGACGCCCGATAAACAAAGATGATGGAGCATTTTTCTACCAATGCGATAAAAAAGAACATAATCCGTCTGCTGTAACAAATCCAAAACCATTTGCCATTCCTTTTTTGTTCCGGACAAATGATTTTTTGTATTATGATTATTAAATATACTGTTTAAGCGATGATATAACAAAAAATGTGATATTCGGTCACAAATTGTTTGTAGTAATCGTCTTTCTTCATGTAAAAAGGGGTTTATTGATTGTTCTGATGGATTATTCTCATACTGTATGCGGATTCTCCCAACCCGCTCTCCCTGAACGGATATCCGCTCTTCCTGAAAAACAGAGGAGGGTTTAAATTCTGCGGTATTAGAATAGATCTTATCTTCAATCTCTATCAGCACTTGACACTGTTCTGAATAGTGCCAACCAAAACTTATAGCTTTTGCAATTTCTGAGAAAAGTAAATCCCAATTCTCTTCAGAATGAGTTAATATTTCTTCAATACTATAAATGCAGTTAAGTTCTTTTGATCGCTCTCTTAATTCTAATAGAATCTTATCTATTGTCGCGTCTGTGTCATCGGGTCTGGTCATTTAAAAATTACACCTCTTCTTGTTTTTCCATCAACAAGCGTTGTTATAGCTTTGGAACACCAAATATGTTTACAGTAGTTTGTTTCCTGAATCACATCACATTTATTTAGCCATTCCCAATCGATTTTGTAAGTACTTTGCCGATCCTCGGAAATGAATAACACCCCAAGATTGGTAATATTATGAAAAAAATGTGAACCTTGACTCATTTCCACTCGAAAATCTGGTAAATGTGCCTCCACAATAACTTTCGCTGAATTAATCTGTCCCCATTCAACTGGGATTCCCAACCAAGGATCCGAACTTCCCCATCTTCCAAATCCTATTAGAATACAATTTCTATTCGCTTCTAAAAGCATTTTATTAATTTGGGATAACTCTCCAGCTATTTCAGGAGTTTTTTTCAAATCAAAGGATCCTGGTTTCACATATACAATATCTGTTATTCCTGTTATTTTCCCATTGCCCATAGTATTAGCCGAATTAACTAAAACCATATTTCTTGTTAGCATTTGATCTGGAACTTCAATTATTTCCTGACTAATAACCATAGGACGAACTTGCAGTATACCAAGCCGACTAAATTTTCCACTTGAATCACAAGATAAAGCAAATTCAATTTCTACATCTACTTCTAATAATTCCTCTGTTATTCTTCTAATCTCAAGAATTGCTTGATTAAGAGGAATTCTATTCAGTGAAAGAATCGGCGCAAAATTTAGAAATCGTGGTCCCGTAGTACGAATAGAAGGTACAAAGCGATTATTTTCAGAATCATAGGTGCTTGCAAGAAAATGGAGGGTATGGTGACGTTCGGAAACTTCTAAGGGTAATTTTTCCAGATATTCTGTTTCTTTTAACGGATCATAAACAGGTAACTTTCCCATTTGAATTGCCCAAAAGTTAGTTTGAGAATTATTTAACATATCACTGATATTTTTAAACGGAGCAGGCGCTTTGGGTCGTAGTGGAGAGTATATCCATGAAATTCCTCCATCCACAATTGTCTTTCCTAAACCCAGAGCAAGATTGATAACTCCATCTTCTGGTTTTGAAGGGGTGGTAGGATAAAAATTATATGATTTAAATACACCCGAAATGATCGGATAAAAATAGTCTTCGTATCGTTTGCCTACAACCTCCTGGATAATGATAGCCATTTTTTCTTTACGAATATCCTGTTTGATTTGCTTAAAATAGTTTTTAGATTGACAAAAAAATGTTGATGCCCATACAAATTTTATTGCTTCGGTTAGTTTTTGGAATCGTTCATCCACACTGAATTGATTATTAGGAAGCATCTTTGTTCCATAGATTCCGGCAAATGGTTCAAACATGGCATCTTCCAGTAAACTAGACGAACGGATGGCTAGCGGAACATGGACTTTAGAAATAAGCGATCGAAGATTACCTACTAGTTCAGGTGGTATTTCCGCCTGCATAAATGCATGTGTGATTCGTGTATCTGGAAGATCTTCCAAAGCAATATCGTATAAGTTATTCTGATCCATAAATTGATCAAAATATTGGGTAGTAATAATTGAAAAAGCAGGAGTTGTAATCTCCATATCAGGAAAACTTGGTGTTTTGATTGTATTAGTAATATAGTTTTTGATGAAAACTAACCCGGTCGCTTTGCCACCGATATTTCCCTTTCCCATTTTGGTCATTTCCTCATGGACATCATAAGTGTCCCTATTATAAGCAGGAATACTATCTTCTGGAATAGAAATTGTTTGTCTTTTCATTTTCCTTGCCTCCAAATATTATGTATTAATAATCAACCCTTTCCTCAGGTAAGGGTTAGAACGTCAATTTTGTTACTACATAAGAAACGACATATATACCCACTTGACCGTGGTTTGGCATTTTTTTAGGGTGTCTGTAGTGCTTCGTGCCACAGACACCCATGTCAAATTGAAATGTTCATATATACTAACTAGCAGGATATTAAATCCACCCGCGATCTCGACAAGCTTGGGCTACACGGTTTATAGAAATCATATATGCAGCATCCCGCATATAGAGTTTTCGCTTTTTCGCAAGATCACTTACAGCAATAAAAGCGGAAGTCATTTTTAAATCAAGTTTTCCAAGCACTTCATCTTTGTCCCAATAGTAATTTGAATTGCTTTGCACTTGTTCAAAGTAACTGCATGTGACCCCCCCTGCATTAGCGAGAAAATCAGGAATCATATATATCTTTTGTTCAGTAATATACTTATCAGCATCAGGAGTGGTTGGACCATTTGCCCCTTCGGCGATAATCTTTACGCTTGGATTGATTTTTGTCACATTTTCAATCGTTATTTGATTCTCGAGTGCACATGGAAGAAGAATATCCACTTCCTGTTCTATCCACTTTTCACCTGGCAGAATGGTATATCCTAATTCCTTGGCCCGAGTTTTATCAACTCCACCAAACCGGTCTGTAACTTGCTGTAATTCCTTTAAATCAATTCCCTCCTTACGATAATACGCAAACGATTGTTGTTCCTTTTGATCCCAGCATGATACACAAACAGTCCTTCCACCCATTTGTTCATAAAGTTTTATAGCATATTGCGCCACATTACCAAATCCTTGGACACTACATGTTGTTTGATCTGGGCTTAAACCTAATTCTTTCAATGCCTCTCTTAGTGTAAATATGACTCCGAAACCAGTCGCCTCGGTACGTCCAAGAGATCCACCCATACCTAATGGTTTTCCTGTAATGAAACCAGGATTTTTGTAACGCATGATGGTTTCAAATTCATCCAACATCCATAACATTTGTTGCCCACTTGTCATCACATCTGGTGCGGGGACATCAAGATTTGGCCCCATATTTTGCGCAATTTGGCGTACAAAGCCACGACACAGTAATTCCTGTTCCCGAGTCGACAGATTATGGGGATCGCAGGTGATTCCACCTTTACTCCCTCCTAATGGAATATCTACAACTGCACATTTCCAGGTCATCCACATAGCAAGCGCGCGGACCGTATCTATGGTTTCTTGTGGGTGAAAACGCAAACCCCCTTTACCAGGACCCCGGGCATCATTATGCTGTATACGATAGCCATGAAAAATTTTTGTTTTTCCATCATCCATCCGAACAGGTATGGTGAAGGCAAACTCTCGTTGAGGATAACGCAACAGATGCCTTGTAGCATCATCCAGGGAGAGAAACTCTGCAACTTTGTCAAATTGTTCCTGAGCCATTTTGAAGGGATTGAATTCCATATTTTGTTCCTTTCATCGTACGTTAGTTATATACAAGATTCTAATCACTAGGTGATTGAATCACCAATCCGACCGCCTTACCACTCAATTCGATGGTTGAAAAGCGGATACCTATTAGAATGCATAAAACATGCCAAACGCGCGCTTGATTTCAAATATCTCATGCGATCTTCATTCTATTTATAACAGAGGGGTATCAGAAAATTTGGGATAACATATGTAATGTAGTAGGCTTACCTGTTTAAGTAGAAATTGAGAATATATTGAAATTGGGAGATTTATGCCCAAAAAGAGAGCGTACTAGTTGACTCAGTATCGAAAATCCATTTTGTTAAGATCATATTTTTTCATTCGTTCATATAGCGCTCTGCGTGATATCCCCAAAGCAGTAGCAGAGAGGGAAACCTCGCCTTTACATTCTTTTAGCGTTTGAATAATACATTTCTTTTCCGCTTTTTCTAGAACATCATGAAGCTTGCCGTCTGTTTCGGGAATAGATAAAAGACGCCGGTCAAGCTCGATAGGAGTGCCATCAAAAGATTGGAGTTCCCCATTCCGGGCCGTAATTACCATTCGCTCTACTGTATGTTTAAGTTCTCTTACATTTCCACTCCAATCATATACAATCATCTGATTCAGTACCTTTTCAGAAATTTTGGGAGGTGAAATCGAATTATGTTTTGCACTCATTCGTATGAAATATGCAAGGAGCAGTGGAATGTCTTCTTTTCGTTTTCTGAGAGGCGGAATGTTTATATTTAAAACCATTAGTCGGTGGTAAAAATCGTGCCTAATTTTACCCAGGGTTACTAATTCTTTCAGATCTACATTTGTACTAATGATAAGCCTAAAATTTGTTTTTACAGGTTCATCCTTTCCAAGAGGATATACCAATCCATCTTCCAAAGTACGAAGAAGTTTAACCTGAACCGATAACGGAATACTCTCCACTTCATCCAATAATAACGTCCCACCATTAGCAGCAAGTAATTTACCTTCGCGCTTGTAATCAGCCCCCGTATAAGCACCTCGTATATGCCCAAAGAGCTCACTTTCTATCATTGATTCTGAGAATGCCCCTGCGTTTAGTGCAATAAAAGGCATATTTTTTCTAGGGCTGTGGTCATGTATTGCTCTAGCGACTAATTCCTTTCCCGTTCCTGTTTCGCCCAAAATTAATACCGGATAATCGGTTTGTGCAGATGTATTTATTCCCTCAAATACCTGTTCAATAGCACTACTCTGACCGATTATTCCATACTTTCCAGGAAAACTACTTTCATATTTGGTTATTTGCTCCCGTAATTTTGCAGCTTCATGGTACAATTCATGTTTCTCAAGCGCTCGCTTTACTGTAGCAACCAGTATATCATCCTCAAATGGTTTTTCCAGAAAATCGTAAGCCCCTTTCTTCAAACATCGCACCGCCATGGCAACATCTCCATGAGCAGTTATAATAATGGTAGGTACTTTCTCAATTTGCTCCCCCAAGTGGGATAATAATTCTTCTCCATTTACATCTGACATTTTTATATCTGTAATAATACAGCTGAAACTTTTTATAGGAGCAGAATCCAGGAATGTTATTGCTGATTCAAACAATTTGACCTGAAAACCACGTAGACGTAGCATCTGCCCCAATGAAATACGCATAGCTTCGTCATCATCAATAATTGCAATTAATGAAGTTTTAGTCATCTAAAATATAATCGTCCTGCTTAATTTTTCCTTGGTTTATATCCTGGTTAACTAGTGGAAGCAAAATAATGAATCGAGCGCCTTTATTTTGTTCGGACTTAGCTTCTATCCGACCTCCCATATTTGCGATAATACGGTATGAAATGGATAATCCTAATCCCATACCATTACCTGCAGATTTGGTTGTAAAAAAAGGTTTGAATAGTTCCTGTCTGATTTCTTCACTAAATCCAGGTCCCGTATCCTCAATTTCTAGTTGTATTGGCAACGCATGGGATTGATTAAAAAAGGTTTTTATATGCAATTTTCGGGTTGAGACCCCATCCATTGCCTGCTTTGCATTGGATATCAGGTTTATTAATACTTGCTGAAAGCTG
>CAYPZJ010000239.1:0-8019 GCA_964414635.1 uncultured Spirochaetia bacterium | reverse complement strand
ATATAGATGCCTGTTGAAAGAATTCCTGGAATAGAGATCCCTGTTTTTTGGAGAAAGATTAGCCACAAAATGAAATAGAACACTTCGCTAATAAGAATAATGGTTAGCAGGCTTCCAATAATACGGGAGAAAAAAACCTGGGTACGTGTAAGGGTTGTGGTTAGCATTAGTTCCACGGTTCCTTTTTCCATAAGTTGGGGAAACAATGCTGAACACGTAAAGATAGAAAAAAATAGGATGGTCATATAGATTTGGCGAGAGGCAAAAAAACTGATAAATTGCGCCAAGGATGTTGCATTTAGTTTTGGTTCGTTGGAGAAAAAGACTGCTGTGTCAGCAATGGTTTTTTCATCTAAGAGAAAACCAATAAGTGCCAGCGTTAAACCCAGAATTGCCAACAAAACCCAAAACACTTTCTTATAAAATAACTCTAAAAAGGTATACCGAACAATACCTAGCATTCCAATCCATGCAGTCATACGAGTCCTCCATCGGCTGGGTCCCCCACCAGATTGATAAACTGTTCTTCCAGATTGCTTTGAAGACGTCGTATTCCCAGAATATGTAAATCCGCCTGGCGAAGTGCGTCAATCACGTGATTTAATTCGGTTGGGTCTGTACTTTCCAAAAGGAATCCCTCTGGGTGGGTTTGGAGGGGAACTGACGAAGGAAGACTGGAACCTGGAGGGGTATCCGCTACTTCAATGATATATCCCCTAAAATTCCCAATGATTTCATTGAGGGTACCTTTCCGAAGGATATCCCCTTTCTTTAAAATAATCGCCCGATTGCATATTCGTTCCACTTCCGATAAAACATGGGAATTTAAAAAAATGGTTTTCCCTTCGGATTGAAGATGAATAAGCAGTTCCCGTATCTCTTTTCGGGCGATGGGATCCAGCCCTTCTGTCGGCTCATCCAAAATAATTAGATCAGGATCCAGGAGCACTGCATGAGCAAGCCCTAATCGCTGTTTCATTCCCTTAGAATATTTTTGGATGCGTAAATGAGTATAATCTGATAACCCTACCAGCTGAATCACCTCGGTGATTCGTTTTTGAATACGGCTTCCGGTCTCTCCATGTAATTGAGCAAATAGCGACAGGGATTTTGTTGCCGTCAAAAAGGGTGGATAGTGATGTTGCTCGGGGAGATAGCCAATTCGGTTCCGTATGCTTCCTTCTCCCAGGGGCTTTCCAAATACCAAACCTGTTCCACCCGTAGGAAAAGTCAACCCCAACAGTAACTTAACAAACGTCGTTTTCCCCGCACCATTCAATCCCAACAATGCAACAACTTCTCCCGAATCCACCTCAATGGTTACATTATGGAGTGCTCGTATGATTTCTTTTTTATAACCTACCTGATAAACTTTTGACAACTGCTGAGTGGAAATAAGACTCATGGATTCCTCTCTCAAATTGGACAATTATTCGGAAGCCGTATCGGGTCCTAATACAAGATAAATCGCATTTTCAGGGATAAAGAATGTTTCAAACAAGAGGGTGACTACCCAATCCAAAGCCCATTCGGAATTCGTTTCTGAAGAACCAGATTTCCCCAGGCTATTCACAAAAAATCCTAAACCAACAATAACAAAAAAAAGCGCTGCAACAGCCAGAATCCGAAATGATTTTGTTTTATAGCGCTTTTTTGGTAATACTTCTGAGAGGGTTGCATGCTCCATCTGCAATTGTGCAGGTGCCTTAATGGTAGAGGATAAGCATTCCAATTTTTGAAGATATTTCTGGCAGGTATCACACGTCGCCACATGCTCCGCCACCTGTTGATGCTGTCTTGTTGATTTAATTTCACCGTCGTAATAACGGGAAAGAACCTCTTTAGATGGATGATTCGTATTCATAATTCGATTCCTTTGGTTCGTAGACTTCCTAATAACATCTCCCGTGCGCGGAAAATACGAGACTGCACTGTACCCAATCGGCATCGTTGGATGCGTGCTATTTCCTTGTAGCTTAATCCAGATACTTCGCGTAATAAAAACGCTTGTCGAATGGATTCTGGCAATGTACGAATGAGTTCAAATAGTTCGCGCTGGGTTTCATCCCATATCATTTGCTGCTCAGGATCCTGGTTGGGATCAGAAATCACCTGGTTTACTACTTCGGTATTAGATTCTGTATGGATACGGCGTTTGCGATAAAAAGAAATGAGTACATTATGAGCAATACGATAAATCCATGCATTTAATGCTTCTGGTTTTCTTAAATTCGATAAGGACCCGATTGCTTTTAGCAAGGTCTCCTGGGACAAATCCTGGGCATCTTCCATATCACGTACATAACCCATGAAATATCGTATCAATTGAGGGTGATACGTTCCTACTAGTTCTGCTTGCTGGATTGACCCCTGCTCCATGGTCCGTATTCCTGAAAAAGCACCCCCCGTTTTCGCTAGGGGGTGGAGGTGTTTTGTATTTGGTTAAGGTTAAATGATACTTTGTTAAACTTTAATGATGACGCATCATACCATGCATGCGATGGTGGTTCCGTTTTTCTTCCAGAATTTGCACAAGTTTGGTTCGTTGATCGGCGGAAAGAATATCGTGTACCCGAACTCCGAAACCCATCATCTGTTGAAAATGTTCTTCAATCTTAGGTCGCATGGTATTCCATTTGCTTAAAAGAAACTCACTGGAAATGGTTCCATCTAAAATTGCCTGCTTAATTTCCCCATGCATGACTGATTCTTGATCATGATTCTCTTTGAGAGCTATCAATTCTTTATGAAGCGTATCCAGTTCAGTTCGTTGTTCATCTGTCAATTCCAATTGATCCAATATCCGCTCCATACGAATGTGGTGACGTTTCATACGGGCTTCTTTGGCTTCTGCTCGGCGTTCATGACGTGCTTCCATTTTCTGAACAATTTGTTCTCGCTTTTCATAAGGGAAGTATTCTAACAGTGCCTGCAGATCGGGTTGTACAGCTTTTAGCAGATCGGGGATCTGATCCAGTTTTTCGGTCATCATTGTTAGGATGCCTTCCTCGTCAACTTCATCTGCCAGAAACAGTTCTTTCATTTTTCCCCGTTCCTGATTACCCATGCGATCTTTCATAATTTGCTTGATGTTTCCCAACCGTTCTTTTAGAAATGCAACATCACTTTCTTCCAGATCCGTATCTTCAGCTAATCGACTCAGATCCATCTGTACCTGATCTAATGGATTTGTAAATCCAAATTCGCTTTCCGTAGCCATCGGATTTATCGATGTATCCTGACTTTCGTCGGGATGTCCCAAACACCCGGTTACTGCAATAAGCACAACCAAGGCTATCGGTATAAATACATGTTTCATGAGTTATCCTCCATTCAATCTTCGTTGTTAATATAGACGCAATCCATTGGAATTTGTTCCCATTTTTCCAAAAAAAATACGTTTATTCCTATCGTTTTATTATGTTCATTGGAATAGAACGACCTTAATCTATCTCATAACTCACACTAATGTGTTTCATATCTAGTGAATCCGGTTGGCAATTAACCCGGTATGTTAGGTGCATTCCTAACGAATGTTGGAGTTGAACTCATGGGAACCATACTTTTTCTGACGCGCGCCTCTTCAGAAATCGGTTTAGGACATCTATCCCGTACTCATATTCTTGCACAAGCCTTTTTAGATCGAGGTTACCATACTATTTTAGTAATGCTATCTCCCTTTCATGATATTCCCCTCGGATGGAAATCCGCCTTTTCATCAATCCAAATCCCCGGTTACGAAGCCGATCGCGCTGTTTTTTTGGAATGGTTCAGTACCTTTATTCAAAGTACCACTCCTTGTCTAATTATTTCAGATTCACCCAAGCATCCCCAAACCCTTTACCACCATATTCGATCGCAGCAAATTCCTTTAATAACCGTTGACGACAATGGCGGCGCTCCCTTTCCAACAGATTTAGTGATTAATCAAAATCCCTATGCGACACCCGAGCTTTATCAAGCATTTGATCTAACGGGAGATCAGCTCCTACTTGGAACCGACTATGTTATGATTCGAGACACGTTTTTGGAATACCCATTCAAGAATCATCCCCATCAAGATATGAATCATATTCTGATTACCATGGGAGCTGCCGATCCCGTGGATAGTACATCGTTCCTCTTATCCAGCTTGCAACACTATTCCCAAATTAAGAGTCTAGCCCTACGCGTGCTAATTGGACGGGCTAATCCCCGGCTACCCCAAATAAAAAACAACTTTCCCGAGCAAACGTATCCCTGTCCCTTGGAACTTCGCTTACACGAGGATAATATGGCTGCCATGCTTGATTGGGCGGATATTATACTAACCGCTGGAGGAACCACCCTATTCGAATGTCTTTTCGCACAGGTAGCCGTTATGACGATTCAAATCACTGACGATCAAAAACGGTATATTCAATCTTTTATCGAACAGGAAGCAATAATTCATTTGGGCACTTTCCCAGGACTTACCACATCCCAGCTCCTGGAACGTTTTGACAATGGACGCTCCCTGTTGCAATCCAAAGGCGTCCAACCATCCTCGCATGGAATCATGTTAGATGGACAAGGCAAACATCGAATCATTAATCGTATTGAACAGAGGTTTTTATCATGATTACTGGTATTCAAAAAAGATACGATCCCCGACTCCAAGCCTTTCTTGTAATAATCTATATATGTAGTTTGTTGGGTATACTTTCGTGTCAATCCGATTCCAACCATCAAACCCAATCTATAGGCGATATCCCTACTCGTATTATCTCCGCAAGTCCAAATATTACGGAAATCATTGCTGCCCTGGGAAAAGCCGATCGATTGGTCGCCATTACCGATTATTGTACTTATCCTCCGGAAATACAGTATCTTCCACGGATTGGGGGGTTTGTAGATATGCAATTTGAGAAGATTATTAAACTTAAACCGGATCTTGTTATATTACTGGATTCTCAGAAAAAAATAGCCCGTCATCTCCATCATTTGAAAATTCCGGTGTTGATGGTTTCTAATAATCGCGTGGAAGAAATCCTGGATTCCATCGCCATTATTGGCAATCAACTTCAAGCAAAGAATATGGCGGAGTATTGGATACAGCAAATACGCCAGCGTTTCCCAGCAAATCCACCGGTTTTGACACCCGATGAGGTAAAACCGAAGGTATTGATCCTTATCCATCGGGAAGAACATGCACTCAAAAAAATGATGGCGGTCGGTGTGGATAATTATCTTAATGATATCATCGAGGCAGCGGGAGGAATTAATCTGATGAAACAGGCGTCCATACAATACCCCGAGGTGTCCATTACATCCATATTAGCATCCCCACCGGATATTATTATTGAAACCCGTTCCAATAACAATCTTACTCGTGAAGAGGTTATGCAAATCAAATCACCCTGGCTGGATTATTCAAGCATTCCCGCAGTCAGAAATAATAAAATCTATGTGGTAGGAGATCCTTCGTTTACCATCCCCAGTCACCGTATTATTTATACAGCAGATACCATGAAAGCGATTATTCAAGGGGATTCACTTGATCCTTCTATATCTATTCAGGTTGGGTCTTAAGTGGAGTAAAGATTTCGGGTTATATGGCACCACAATCCAAATTAAGAATCCTATCCTTCACAGGCTGTTCAGGCTTTTTGTTTCCAAGTACGTTGAGTGTTGAAAACACACGGTTATCATCCCGAAGGTCGGTTTTGCAAGAATAGCCGATGAATTTATTAATCGGGATAGAAAATTAGCTGAAAAAACCATTTTAAAAACTCCTACCCCCGCATCGAACCCAGCTTTTTTTTTATCGCAATATCACTATACTTTATATACCAGAATTGATACGTTTCTCTTTTCAAAGCGTGCATATTTCAAGTTTTTTTCACTCGAATACATATCAACCGAAATGAGAATCAATCAACAACACAACAAAAAGGATATTCTATGGACATCGTAGGTAGAACCTGGCAGTCCGAAAAACAAGCGTATACCGATCCGATTAGTGGGATTCGTGTATCACAGCTGACACAGTATTTAGGGCATAGTCATCATATTTATTTTACCAATACGGGTTGGTATCAAGATGGTGAATTCCTGTTATTCAGCTCCGATCGAGAAAACCGGACAAACCTGTTTAGCCTTCATCTGGAAACGGGTGAAATTATGCAGGTTACCAATTTGAATCCATTACCTCCTCCCTATGAAGTCGATTTCTTACTTACTACGCTCAATCCAACCCGTCCGGTGGCTTATTTTTTTTATGGGAACCAGGTAATGAGTCTGGATTTACGTACGTTTGATTTAGAGGTATTGTGGGAATTCCCAGAGGGATTTTTTGCTTCGATGATTAATGCCACAGCAGATGGCGAATATATCTGTTTTGGTGTATTTCAAAATTTATCATCAGATGTCCGAATGGATTTGGGACGGGGATATATAGGGTTTGAAGAAATCTGGAAAGCCAAGCCCACCAGCCGAATTTATAAACTCCGAACCGATGGTAAACATGTGGAATTATTATGGGAAGAACAGTACTGGATTTCCCACGTAAACACCTCACCAACCCAGCCGCATCTGCTTAGCTTTTGTCATGAGGGACCCTGGGATAAAGTGGATAATCGGATCTGGGTGATAGATACCCACACGAAACAAGCCACTCCTGTTCGAAAAGCCCAACCAGAGGAAACCGTAGGGCATGAATTTTGGTTTCATGATGGGAATCATATTGGGTATCATGGAACCGATAAACAGCGTGGATCGTTTTTTGGAAAAATTCGATATGACAATACTGAACAGACGGAGGTTCCGTTCCAAGGCAACGTATGCCATCTCCATTCCCTTGATTTTTCTTATGTTGTCGGGGATTCCACCAAGCATATTTACCTATGGCGCTGGAATGGCAAGGGATTTGATGGTCCTCGTATCCTATGTGAACATCGGTGTAGTATGCATATCCAGAAATTGCATGTCCATCCCCGCTTTAATCCCACTGGCGATGCAATCCTATTTACAAGTGATATGAAAGGATATGGCAACCTGTACGAAGTGCGCATCCCAGACTTCGATGCCCTTCCCAAAGTTTCGGAATGATGTGTTCCTAAAACTGATATTCAATCCCTAAATACGGAAGAATGGGGAGTCCACCTCGGTTAGGACGGGGATCATCCCATCGATGGAAGTTCGATCCGTAATCATATCCGGTCACCGGTTCAAACCAATATGCATTAATAGCTTCTATATAAATTGACCAATTTCCACCCAATGCACTAAAGATAAAATCCACACGTAGATCCAATTGATGCCACAAGGGCAATCTACCAGTATATAATTCATCATTTCTCACCGCTTCGTAATCGGGCATATCGGTGGTTTGGGGTGAGATTCGCTGCCGTCCAACCACGGTAGTATACGGCTCTCCACTATTTAATCGCCACTTTCCGCTGAATTTAAGCCATTTACGTACTTCATAACTAAAGATAAGGGTGAGCATGTGGGTTTGATCATATGGAGAAACATGATATGCTGCATCATCGGATTCTTTGTATAGCGCTTTGGAAAATGTATAACTAATCCAACCATAAAAATTATGCCATAGGTTTTGTTTTAAAAATAGTTCTACTCCATACGCATACGCACGTTGTTCATTATTATAAATATTCTGTACTTCCAGGATTTCACCCGTGGTCGGATCACGAATAATATCCGTCCGTTCAAACTCAATTAGATTATGGGAATGCTTAAAATAGGTTTCAACCTTTAATTCGGTTGTATCGGTTAATTCTTTCGTAGCGCCAAGAATGTAGTGAAAGGACATCTTATCCTTTAATTCCGAATAACCCTGGAGTTCTAAATCCGTGGGGCTTTGAAAGTAAATCCCAAACGCACCCATTAACATCCACGTGGGTAGAAATTTCCATTCTACAGCGACCCGCGGGCTGAATGAAAAATAGTTTGTTAAATTTAACCAATTGAATTCGGGTCCAAAAATAAGCTTGAGATCATCCAGCTCCCATGTAAACCTAGCCCATGCATTGAGATTAA
>CAYPZJ010000238.1:0-8025 GCA_964414635.1 uncultured Spirochaetia bacterium | reverse complement strand
TGCGAGGCTTTCTGGAAAATGATACGCTTCCGTTTCGATGGGTTTATAGGTTACTGTGTTTTTTAGATCCGTAAAGCTAAGAAACTTATTCATCTCAAACATAAATGCCGTACGAAAAATGCTATAGAAGGTACAGTGGCTGTTGGATTTTTCCAGCAGCTCATCTGTCATTTGAATCAATTTAGGAAGTCGATCTTTATATTCCATATGATGAGATAATCGGGCGTAATAAATGTTTTTAATCATATCCCGATGTTCATCATTTTCCAGCAGCGGAAGATAACTCTCACCCAACCGGATGAGTATATTTTGAAGGTGATTATGGGGTATCTTTTCCTGAAATCGTGCGGTTTCATCCTGGATTTGCCATAGCAACGAGTAGAACGTCCCAAGTAAATTGTATTCTTTAATTGAAAGATGCTTCCATCCTGTATATGAGAGGAATTTAACGCTTTGAAGTAAATCGGGAATCTGTCCTGAAAGATAATTCACCCGTTCCACTGCTTTGTCAGAAAACCGTTTGATTAAACCAAACAACGCAAAATCGATGGTGTGACTTCGTTGTGAAAAAAATTGCAGCTTCTGCCGTTCTTCCAACCAATAATTTATAAAGGATAATTTTTGCAGGGGTTGAAATTTACTTTTTGATTGGGGATGGGTACTTCGCTCTTCTTGTTCGATTGCAGAGGTATCCACTAACCGTAAATGTTGGGAATTGGACTTGGTCTTCTTAATTTTCTCATCCACTTCCGCAATAATTTTCATTCGCCGCTGGGTATTATATTCCTCAGACAGCCGTTGCAGGATTTCTTGTTGATACTCTTTGGGACGTGGTTTATTCAGTATGCTAACAAATTCAAGGTAGGATTCCAGATCATCCACCACGCGTTGATCATCTTCCATTGTAATCGACTCTTTTAGTTGAAAACTACTCATGCTGATTTCCTAAACCTGCTAAAATCCATATACTCACTTGAACGTGGGTTGGCATTTTTTTGGGTAAGTGCCGCTTCGTCTCTACTCATTAATATCGACGAAATTACGTATTCTCATTGCATAAAAAAACAATACGTGTATGCAATACAATATACTCACTTGAACGTGGGTTGACTTATTTTTTTAGGTATCTGTTCCGCTTCACGCCACAGACACCCAAGTCAAAATAGAACCTTTTAAATATAGCATTGTTTGTTGTATCCTGTTTTTATGAGGCTGGTTGACTGAATTGAAGGAATTGATCTTGTAATGCGGATGCAGGTACCGGACGAGCAAAATAATACCCTTGTAAATAATTACAGCCTAAACGTTTTAAAATATCTACTTGAACTTTTGTCTCAACCCCTTCTGCAATGGTCTTTAAATTGAGTGTTTGGGCTAATGTGTTTATTGCATGAACAATTGCTTCATCCGCCTTGCTCGCTGCCAGCTCACGAATAAACGATATATCTATTTTTAAAAAATCAAGGGGAAACTGCTTCAAATACCCTAATGAAGAATATCCTGTACCAAAATCATCAATAGCAACAGCAATCCCTATTTCCTTCAATTGCTTTAAAATATTAACGCTTATATTAATATCATCCATCATAGCAGATTCGGTAATTTCAATCACCAACAAACGAGGATCAACCTGATATTGTTCGAGTAGAATCTGAACTTTTGTTATGAATTCTTTATGCCGAAACTGAACGGGTGATACATTTACTGAAATGGGAACCATCTCATATCCCGCATCCAACCAATTATGAATTTGCTTGCACACTTGCTCAATCGTTATCTCCCATAATTGTGTAATAATTCCGGTCTCTTCCATTGCTGGAATAAAGACGGCAGGACTCACCATCCCTTGATCTTTCGTTTCCCAACGAATCAGCGCTTCCATCCCTGCAAGCCGGTTTGTATGTGTTTCAAAGTAGGGTTGGAAAAAGGGTACAAACTCTTGATTCTTCAGCGCCTCCACCAATTTATCTACTAAAAAAAGAAATTCTCGGGCTTGGGAATTCATCGGTGAGGTATAGAAAGCACATTTGTTGGTACCCCGATGACGGGATTGTGCCAGCGCGATACGCGATAATCCCAACAATTGTTTGGCATCGGTTGAATCCTCTGGAAATATTGCTAAACCCATATTATAGGAAAGTACAATTTCATTCCCCAGTACACGATATGGTTGCACTAAATCCTGCATAATCACATCCACATAAAAAGCAGCATCCTTGGGGTGACTAACCTGACTAAAAATTACGGCAAACTCGCTCTCCCCTATCCGTGCCACCGTATTCCCTTTATCGTTGTGACGAGTTAACCGAGATGCAACGGCTTTCAACAATTCATCTGCCGTTTCATGCCCAAATGTATCATGAATGTATACAAATTGATTTATATTGAGTGTCCACAAAGCCACATGACTGTTATTGGCATCTGCATTCCCCATTGCTTGTTCTAACCGATCAATGAATAAGGATTGATTTGGAAGCTGGGTTAATACATCGTAGTAGGCAAGTGATTTTAAATGCTCATCGGTACGATGCGCTTCCGTGATATCTTTACCGGTCGAAATATAATGGGTAATTCGCTCGTCGGAATTGTAGATTGCATGTATACTTACATCCAAATAAAACAAATTCCCCGTTTTGGTTCGATTAATAATAATATTGCGATAAATTCCTCCCTCCTGAATCATCTGCCACAGCTCAGTATAGAAATTTTTGTCGTGCTTATTTGATTTCCAAATTGATGGACTCACCCCAATCAACTCTGATTTAGCATATCCCGTAATTCGTTCCACTGTCGCATTGACATAGACAATATTTCCTTCCTTATCGGTAATCACAAACCAATCTTCACTTTGTTCCACTGCTTGAAGCAACTCTTTTATATCTAATTTACCCGGATGGGAATATACAACTGGAACGATTACAATCATATGGTGGGTTGTTGTAGTTCCTTCAATAATCGGTAGGATCATACCCTGTACTTTTTTCGTATTAAGAGAAGTCGTTTTGATAACCCACTCTTGATAAATCCCTTCATCCCCCAGGTACCCTTGAATTGCATTTTGGGAATGGTTCGTGGCTGAATTGAGGGAAAGTATACTCAAGAGTGGTTTCCCTTGTATCTGATCCCATGGCAAGCCAACCAAATCCATAAACCTGGGATTTGCCTCTAAAAGCATTCCATCATCGGAGGTAAGTCCAATTCCCAACACCGGTGATGCCAACAAGGTTTGTAACGCAGCCTGATTATGAATAAAAAAATGACTCATTTGCTTGATAGCATACCTATGAGTATGATTATTCTCCGTGTGCTCATCGGAAGCAAATGAATTTGTAGAATTCTGGTGATTGGAAGCGTCCTTTTTACTCATACTTGATTCACTTGTACTTGATCTTTATGCGGGTGTGTACGACCATCAGTTTTATATACCTCTTGACAACTCATGATTCCCATCCTTTTACTCACCCATTAAAGCACATGCGTATTTTTTAGGAGGGGTGGTTCATAAACCAAAAAACAACACAAAGATTTTCTTCTTTGTTTTCTTATTCATGTTTTGGTACAATCGATACCCATATAGTATGATAAATTAGAAGATCGACTCAGAAAAGTCAAGGACTCGTAGCATACACTAGGGATGGATTACAAGATAAATGAATGGGGTACACGAACGATAGTTACGCATACCCCATTATTCTTCGGAAGCAAATCAGTTGGCAAAATTAGGCATCTTCAGAAAAAGTAGAGTTCGATTTGTTCTTCATATCAATCTTTTCCACGATTTCTGGCACCATCTCTACAAGCTTTTCAAAAGCATTCCCCTTATTAATGGGGTAAACCGTCACTTCTCCATCTTTGATTACAAGCATAGCGGTTGGAGTAATTTTTGCACCAAACCCCCCCGCAGATCCTGTACCACCTGTCCCTTTGGGATCATTTCCATTTCCACCCGCATTTGCCATCCCGAATGATACACTCACAGCGGGAATCATCGTTATTTCACCCAGCTGAATGGGTTCACCAATGATAGTTTTGTCCTTCAAAAAGGTTTCAAATTTCTCGAACATCGCGTCCATATTTTCTTTGAAGTTAAATTCCATTTGGTCCTCCATGGTTAATTAAAAGATAGTTTGTGGGTAATACGATTGATAAAAAACCGTACTACCAAATAGGCAAGATATACGAGGAATAACCTGCCCTCTATATAAAGTTCACCTTCATATACCTCTTCATCAAAACAGTATTCTATATCAACGCTATGAAGATGAACATGTTTTAGGGATTCAAGAAAGGCGCTAACCAGTCCAGTGTAATAGGGATCTTCAAACCCTAATCGCCCATATCCTTCAATCCTTCCTGGTAATATGTGTTTCATCGACTTCTGTATGGTAGCTAGTAATAGTCGAATGGAGTGGGGCGAAAGAAAGGATTGTATCTTAAATCGTTTCGATTTCTTTTTTTTCTTTTTTTCAGGCTTCTCTTTCTTTTCTGAATTCCCTCGCACCTTAATTCTAAACCCAAGAATAATCACCGAACCATTAAATCCATCTTCTCGTGTTATCACACCCTGGAATCCAAATAGCCCCCAAAACCATACCACCGCAAATGTAAGATTTTCTTTCATCAATCGCACACCCTTGCAGTAATATTCAAACGGAATGAATAAAAGACAGACTAGCAAGAGCAGTAGAAAAGAAAGGATACTAAACAAAATATAAAGTACTATCATACATGAACCCCTTTAGCCACTCGTTTATATCCCTTTTTTAAGGCAAATCCGGAAACTTTGATTGCTCCTCTCCACATTGATTTCACGGCTTTCTTACCAAGGTTCGTTCCAGGTACGTATTGGACAAATTGCATATTCCCTTTGAATATTGTTTTTTGGATTGTCAGATAATCTCTTACCAAATGCAAGCGTTGATGGTATTCATACGTTTCATACACCTTATCAAGGACATTGTCTAATTCTTTTGGTAATTCTACTTCTTCGGTTGCTAACTGATCCAGCGTTCCAAAAAATTTTAAATAAGTATCAATTCGGGTTTTGCATTGGATGCACGTTTTTAGATGTTCCTGAACAAGTAACCTACTCACTTCATCCAAGGTTCCCTCAAGATAATCCATCAGAACTTGTTCTTTCATATCGCAGCACATATTACACCTCCAAAATTCCTTCTTCCCGTAATTTACCTAACAAAATCTGCCGTCCTTTATACAAGTATGATTTAATTGTATTCTCGTTACACTCCATGGTGTCGGCAATTTCTTTGTAGCTGAATCCTTTATGACGTAATAGCACCGCCATACGAAGCGTTGGTTCTAATTTATCCATATGATACAGCATTCGTTCTTGTAATAATGAATTCACCATGTTGGATTCCATATTTTGAGTGTCCGGTATTTCAAATCCTTGTTCGTTCTCCTGTTCAATTGATAAATCACTTTTAACATCCCGTTTATGATTGATACATGTATTCACACACACTTTGCGAATCCAATATTTCACACCTTCCGGTTTGGTAAGCTTATCCTTATGCTGATAGATTTTCAGGAATACCTCCTGCGTTAAATCCAACGCATCATCTACCGATCGAGTAAACTGGTAACATATGGTGTACACATAGCGCTTATAGGTATCAAACAGGGATTCAAAATCAATCGCATTTTCTGCCATGAATCGTTCCGTATTTCCAGTCCGTCAACTGCTTCCTTCATTGGTCTCATTAGACTATACACAAATGGAGTCAAAAAGGTTTGACAATTTTTATCGCCGATAAAAAAAATTATGCCACCCGCATTACCCATACTACAGACATATTAATGGGTCGCGTTGTGTATGCAAAGTCTGTAGTTCCACCACTTGTCAAACCCGTTGTTTGGTAATACGTTCGGGAGGAGGATAGCAAACTTGCATTTTGATCATAGGATTCCATGTACAACCGTAGCGCCCCTGAAATATCAGTTGGTGTAACCAGAATCCGCGTCGCATCCTCCATCCCCCCAGAAACGCTGCCACCTCGCAAAAAGCGCGCATCACCATTTAAATCCTCCAGTGTCTCACCAATAAAGGGGGATTGATCCACTTTACAAACTAACCCATCCATTGACACATACGACGGAGGAAGAATTCGATATAAATTCCCCAAGTGTTGATGCCACGCATGGATAAATCCAATATGCGAATAATGATGGTGTGGATACTGGAGCAATCCTTCCAGGTTCATGCTTGCATTGGTTTGTATTCGCGCGAGGATCCGGAAATAGGGATAATATACTTGTTGGTTAGGATCATCCGGTAGAAACGGTCGGTACTGATCCAGTTGGGTAAGATTACCCGGATTGGTTAAATTGCTTCCATACGTTTTATTGAAAACGGTGTCATCATCTAACAAAACCTTTAGTTGGGTTTCTGATACGATTTCAGTGATTGTACCAAGATTCCATTCCGAATTACTCACTTCACACCGCACCCGCGCACCTTTGGAGAACCGATATCCCTTCGTAATATTTGTGAATGTTGCCACCGTTCCTTTCGTTCCACTGGTAACCGTATACGATGAAGAAGGAATCTGAAACGCTCCATACCCTTGAAACTGCCCGAAGCGATTAGCAAACGCATAAATCAAATACGTAGTATTTGCTGCTAAATCGAGTCCATCCAAGCGCCCTCCAAGCCTGGAACGGGAGTAAATACCCGTAGTATCCAAATCTAAAACCCAATCCTCTGGAAAACAGCGTATCACCATATGATCGGCAGTATGAAACGGGATATAGCTCTGGGTAGTACCTGAGTCGATTTCCTTTGAGGAAAACCGTAAGGAACGATTTCCATGATAGGAAAGGGTTACCATTGGGTCTTCCCAATAAGGAATCAGTTTTTTCTCGGAAGTCATACAGATAGTCCTTCGATCATGACACCTAAATGGGTAGGTTCTATTGCCATAATCTCAAATTTCTGAGTTGGAACACTAATACATGCGATTTGTACTATAGAATGAAGCGTCAGCATTGCCGTTTTTGAACTTTGTTTTAGATGAATGATTATCCGATGTTGTTGCTTGTTTTTTAAATCCAGGAGAGCGTCACCAAAAGCATAACCAGATGCTGGGCTGACAAACTGAATCGCTGCATCGCTGGAAGCATTGATTTCAGGATACCTATGTATCCCAGTACGAACAGCATCCCCTGTCACTGTACGTATCAAATATCCATCATATCGTTGGGTATCCAACAAACTGTATTCTTTCACTGCTATCACATCCTCATCGAAAAACGAAGTAGTCACGAAAGGGGATTTCTGATACGCTGTAAAATCCATATACGCCACATCGTTGATAAAATAGTGGCGGCATAAACCCAAATCCGCAAGTTGTTGCTGAAGCATCATTAGAGTGGAACGTAAGTCCGGAGAGATGGATGCTACTGCTTGTAATCCAAGTGCTTTTTGTTTTGCGCTAGCTCGGTAATAGGATATGCGGTCAACCGATACCCCATAGGAACTATACAACGCATGGGATATTTCCGCCAGTGTCTTTTGTTCACTGTAATAAGCAGGGACCTGTTTTTCTAATATTCGCCCAATCCCACTGCTAAGTTCCATCGTTGCCCGGCTACTCCCCGCATCAACATTCCGAAGAACACCCTCAAAAATGACTAGATTTGAATCCCATATCTGTACCGGTTCATATTGCCAATCGGTATCCAATAAGCCATGTAGATGCCCCGGAGTAAAAACTTGGTATGTATTATCACATTCCAGCTGAATCGATGGTACATCCACAAGCTGTCCATAGGGGTTTTTACGTTGCGTATGGATCGGCAAATCAATCACATATGAGGTAATATCAATCCCCGCTAGGGTAATAGTGTATCGCAGTTCCACTTTGTATCTCCTTTATCGTTGGGTCTAACATTAATGATTAAGCCGTGACTAAATAGGCAGATGAAACAGGTATAGTGGTCTCGCTTTCTATTTGATATCTTCATCTGAATCCGTGGTCTGAATCAACGTTATTCGTTGTTCAG
>CAYPZJ010000237.1:0-8062 GCA_964414635.1 uncultured Spirochaetia bacterium | reverse complement strand
GGGGCAATGTTGTTTTTTTCGGTGGGGGATGCGTTCCGTACTGGAACACATAAAGCTATTATTTTTCATTATATAAGACATGAGAAACTTACCGATCGGAAAACAGAAATCTATGGGTATACCCGAGCGCGGGCAAAAATCGGAGCGGCATTGTCTTCCCTCATTGCGGCAGGGATTGTTTTCTATTCAGGGAATTATACCTGGATTTTCTTTGTTACCATCGTACCTTATCTTCTAGCCTTATTTATTATTGCTTCTTATCCGGGATACCTCAATGCAAAACAGTCAACGAAGTTTGAATTGAAACGAACTCTAAAGTTTCTGTGGGACACATTTGTCTATTCGTTTCGACGAAGTGAAATAAGACGCTTATTTTTACAGGGATTTACGTTTACCTCCCAATTTGATTCTACAAAAAATTACCTCCAGGTGATTATTAAAAGCCAAGTGCTCATGCTACCCCTATTACTTGCATATTCGGAAGAGCAGCGGGTCGCCGTATTAATTGGTGTGGTGTATTTTGTGATTTATCTTCTGAGCTCCCTTGCGAATCAAAATGCGCATCATATTGTTAAACGGTTGAAACATGAACAGCGTGCTTTAATCATCATTCTGCTTACGGTGCTGGCTTTATTTGTTTTGAGTGGTGTAGGACAATTGACCGAATTATATATGCTTCCCATTATTGCTTTTATCCTACTGTTCCCCCTTCAGAATATCTGGAGAACGATCTATGTAGGACAGTTTGATGAGTATACCGACGAATCCAACCAAGCAACCGTTTTATCGATTGAATCACAAACCAAAGCAATCGGTGTTGCGCTATTCCCCCCGATTTTGGGTGCTATTGCGGATGGGTTCGGAGTATATGCGATATATTTTGCTAGTAGTATTATATTATTGGCTTTTCTTCTCTACACACGTTTCTGGAAATTGCTCAAGAAGTAACGCTTCCAAATTATTGATACCATTCAGGACAAAAGACCAGGAATCAAGATGAATTAAATGGGTGCGGATGTGAGAAAAAGTGGGCTTTAAATAGTGAAGATAAAGGGGATTGTTTCGAACCACCGCCATGTAGGCAAAAGTACCGCAGGCTTTTAAATTACGTTGGAGTGCGGTAGTATGCAGCATTGAAAAATAGGCTTCCTCTGAATCCTTTGATTGGAGGGAATCAAAAAACTGTGTTGCTAATTTTGTTTGGATGTTTTGGGGAAGCGTTACGTAAGAATCATATAGAAGGGATGCTAGATCATACAAGGGATTCCCCAGTCGAGCATCCTGAAAATCTATCCAGTAAGGGATGTTATTATGGAGCATGATATTTTTACTGTGGAAATCCCGATGGACAAACGTTTTAGATTTCCCTTCACAGGATAGTGCAAGTGTATGATAAAAATCAAACCATTGCTGTTCCTCTGATGATTTTATAGGGTAGTTGAGAAGATGCTGTATGAGATGGATATGCATGAAATACAACTCGTAAAGCCAGCGATCTGCATTAAATACGAGATGCGAAACGGGGCAGGAGATGGGATGATCCAGGTAGGATTGCTGGAGGGTGCTTAGCTGGTCTAGGATCACACGATATTGATTGATTATTTCGGTCTCGTTTGTGTTTTGAACCCAGTTAAATAAGGAGGTGTTTCCTAAATATTCAAGTAGAATATACCCTTTTTCTCCATTCCATCCAATGATCCGAGGAACGGGAATATTCATTTCAGATAAATAGGTAGCTATGGTAATAAAGGGAGGGGGATCAAAAAAAGGTTCCATCTCCATAAGAACCAGGGGGTGAGTAATGGTTTGAATTAGATAATAACGCCGGGTGGATGCATCCCCTTCAAGTTGTGTGATTGAATGCAAAGAATCGGAAAAATCGGGAAAAAGACGGATGAACTGCTCGTGTGTCGGTTTATTCATACTTTTCAAGTACAGCAAAAGTAGTACCATCTCGATCGGGATAATTGCTTTTTCGTAAAAGGATCCAGCGTCCATCTTCTTGTTTTCTCATGACAAGGGAAAGTAAAACATCTTCTACAACAAAGGGGCTATATTCCTGATCTGCTTGTTTGTTACAAATATTCGTTTGACAAAGGACCTGATACAAATCACTAAATCGAATATAGGTGTAAGGTTTGTACAATGCATAATCTCCGTAGTTTTCATTGGGTTGGGGTTTCCCAGATTTCCCACCTTTCCATCGGTCTACCTGAAAATAGAATCGTTCTTCGTTAAAAAGAAATTTACCCCTAAGATATTTGCTTTGCTTGGGATGTTCATAGGTGAATTCCCCAAATTCGTTGATCCACAGGGTAATATCTCCATCTTTATAGATTCCATACAGATCCTCCATAGCAACCGGTACCGCTATTTTTTTGAAATCTATAGGTTCTCGATACCAACCATCCCCTTCTGATTGGATGGTTAACCCATATTCGTCTGCAATATATTGATTTCGTTCTCCTTGCACATACACATCTTGTTTGAAATCCGATCGGAAATAGGATCCAATGGGAGGTGCCCACCGATTCGCATCCGTAAGTAGAAATTCTAGTTTATTCTGTTTTATTTGCCACAAACCTTTCTGCCACACATGGGATAATTCATGTTTCTCCCATCGAATGTATGTACGATCTTTAAATAGAATGAGGCGATTTCCACGGTAATCGGTGAAATTTTTTGAAAGGCTAACAGGGCTTCCATCGATTGTTCGAACCGATTCAATGCCATGGTTTTTTAGATATTCCATCATATGATAGTGATATTCCGTATCCTCATCTTTGCAGGCAGGAGGTACCTTGCAGCGGACGGGCATGGTCTCGCCGGTTACCGGATCAATACTAGAATATGGAATGGGATTCCCTTGTGCATCCATGAGTTGTTTGAGTTCAAATCCGTCATAGAATCCAGCGAGTGCTTCTTCTTCATCGGAAAGCGGCTTCTCCGGATCAATATAAACGGTGGGACTACTTTTACAGCCTGATACTACGAGTCCGCCTAATAGTGCTATTGCCCAAAGCATACATGTGATTCGTTTCATGGTATCCTCCATTTCTCGTTTCGGCAATCGGATTGATTTTTCAAGTACTATTTTTAGGGGGGGGGAAGCATTAAAGGATAGATTTCTATTGATCGTTATAATGCGTTTCTACAAAGACTATGGCTAAATGGGCTATGCATTCGTTCATATATCATATTTAAACAAATACTATTTTATGAAATCCCACCACCCTTATCAACCCGAAATATTGTCACCTCCTACTTTTCTTAGTATATTACCTTGGACTTCACTATGGATCACCCAACAGAAAAAAAAAGCCGTATTCGCCGCCTGTTTATCACCCTTATTGGAATCGTTGCATACAGTCTGTTACGCTTTTTCCCCGAAGCATCGCTTATTCCAACAGGGTCGGGTAATTATGCCTTAGGATTGGATTTTTGGGGCTATTTAGAACATACAGGATATTTCAAGCCGGGAATATTTGGTGGAGCGGTAGAATTTGCATTATGGATGGGGATCCTTGTTTTTTTTAGCCGACTATCCTTTATTCATCGGTTGTTTCTCCACGATACGAAGCATCCCCATTTCCCGATTGTATTTATGATTTTTCTGTTATTTCTATTTTATTTGTTGCAATTGGGTGTGCTTAGTGGGATTACATTCTCTATCAATACTATTCCATTGGTGGAATATTACAATGCGATACTATTTCCAGCTACAGCTAGTTTACTGTTAGTTGTATTGGTGGGATTGATTATATGGATGATTTCGGTGAAAGGATTAGGGAATGGTATTCTTTTTTTATTAGGCGCAGAAGTATTTTGGCAAATGTGGGCTCGCCACCTGAAACCAGGATTGGATGGTTCCGCTCTGGATAGCACGATTGTTTCCAGTTCCATGAGCGATCTGTTATTCTTAGTATCTTTGGTAGCCATCGTAATTGTAGCACTTCCCTATCTTTTTTTACGTACCGCTTATATAGATAACGTACTATCCGAAAAACCTGCTTCACTTTCGATGATGCCTGCCTACATTCATAATGGCAGAATTACACTCATACCCTATCTTTTTTTTGGCTTTCTGATTCAGAAGCAGGGATTTGAAGTGTTACTATCAGAGTTTAAGGTGTTAGATTTAACATCGTTTTCTTGGATGGATCAATGGTATATACTTGCACCTCTGGTAATTCTTAGTACGTTAGTGGGATTATGGTTATCTGTAGTTGGGAGTATGCAGTTATTTCGCATTCATAGATGCAACGAAGGGGTATCCTGGCGCGCTATGCTTGGTTTTTTTGGAGCGCTTGCGCTAATTAGCATAATTTGGGATAATGTGTTGAAAGGATATCCGTGCTATTACTATGAAATTCTGATTTTAGTAGAGGTGTTCCTTGCCTTTAAGGTATGGTTTTCTATGCGGGTGCCTCGATTGGGTCGTGGAAAAGATTGAGCGCGTAGTACACCCATTCCCAGTTTTGTATAATATATTCGTATGTTCTTCCCTGGTCTGAACCAAGGGAAATGCTAGATCAGACGGTGTTAATTAAATCGTGTCAGCTTTCAGTAATTCCTCCGCAACTTTTTGGAGGGAGATGTTCTCCCAATATTCTCCAGACTTAATTCGAGCCTTTATGTCGGCTACTTTGTCCTCACGGATATCGGGAGCTTGCTTAACGATGTTAATTAACTTCTCTTCCTCAAATTTCCGAATCGCCTGATTCGATATTTCGACGCTATCATTTGCGCGTTGAATATCGGTTTTCTTCGTTTGAGGCGTCCCTTCCTTGGGGAAGATTTTGTTGATATGCCCAATTTTGTGGATATTCATAGTCCTACTCCTTTTCAACTGCCACTATATCGGTGAGTAAAAAGAGAACTTTAGCTTTTTTTTTCCACTCACATTTTTTTTTCGTTTGCTCCCGTCCCGCTATTATGTTGATCGGGTTCATCTGCATATTTTCTTAAATCCATTTTTTAGGGAATGATACAATCCTTTCTGACTAAGGGATTACAATGAAATAAAATATCGCAAGGATGTAAATTTTCATTCGCTTTCTGAATCAACGGTTTCGGCGAGGTGCATTTCTACGTTTCCTGTCATAGGGATTTCCCGACATACCTTCCAAATCACTTTTAAATCATCGACATAGTAGTCGTAGGTGTAGTGTTTATGCCGATTGCGTGCGGTTATATGATGTAATAATACCTGCTGATCATGAATTTGTGTTTTTTCTTGGCCTCGATACTGGAGGATTTCCTCTTCGTATGCTAAACTCCCACAATTAAAGAATCGTATCCGTTCTCGTGTATTCTCCGGAGAGAGTATTTCACGAAGATAATATTCTATGATAAGGCTACTATAAGGTTTTAGGTATAAATAAATCTCCCGTTCTTTGGCTTTAACCTGATCGTCCGCAATGGTTAGGAAAAGCGATTTATGATCGATATAGCCCACTCGCTGAATTTTTTGATTCAGTGCGTGATTTTGATCGGTAATGGTTGTTCGTTCGTGAAATTGGGTTAAAACCATTTGGTGATTGGATAAAATGGAATGGTTATGTTCCACCTGGTGTATTTCATCGGGGCGAAATTCATAGGCGTAATGTTCGGTAACCGTATGGCGAAACATTCCAGACCGTTGCGGCATATATACCAGCTCATGCTGTGATGTGCCAATGGCTTCTCCTCGAAGGTACAACGTATACGTACGATTGTAAGGAGACATAAAGACTTCTGACGTATCCAGCAGTTCTTCCATACGTGACCCGCAAGATATCATTATCAGGAAAAAAAACGTAGCTATTCCGACAATCCATTTTTGCTTGAAAACGAATGCCCCTAGGATCGTACGTTTGAAGTAATGCATCCGTCGTATCTTCTCCTCATATCATTCTCGTACTAGGATAATATCGGGTGAAGCTATTCTATATGTAAAATAGCAGGATACACCAATTTCCCTATTCATTGTTCTTAACACCATCCAAATCTTTTATGAATCCATTTGTGCATATTTTATTATCTTTACTAACGCTTAACAGGCAGCCGATGACGATGAGTGTTGGATTGTATCCAGGGCTCATCGTTGTTGTTTACGGATTAATTGGATTATATGAGGGGCAATGCTTACGATTGTTTTTTCGATGGAGCAATATAGGGTAATGTAAAACCCAAAAATTCCAAACCTGCTCCGATCATACCAATCACTCCAAAAATCACAAACAAATATAAACCCCCTTGAGGTGCCAATTGAACAGAGACGGATTCGGATCCAGTTAATATGGTTGGAGTATAGTTAGCCAGGAGAAACCAAAACGCAATCCCTAAGAGTACCATAAACAGGTAGGTTTGAAGGTGCAGTGCTAAAACTTGTACATAGGGAGTATCTGCTGCTTTTTGATAATGATTGACATAATTTATAAAAAGAAACCCAGCACCTAGAAACACGAATGCTACTATTTGGGGGAACGCTTTGGCTATAGTAAAATTAGAGAGAATGAATAGCAGGAATACCATTGAAACTACAATTAATGCGATAATCAAAAAGATTTTCGCGAATATCATATAGGTTTTAAACACAGCTGGTCGGTTAAGCAGTTGGAGTAGCTCCAAGACAACCCTGGTTCCAAACAGAAATATGTATAGGTAAGGAAAAAACACCAACAACAATGACGGAATATATACCGGATTGTCTCCAAACGAAGCGAGAAATGTGGAGATGGATAATGTTCCCATTTTATACCAATAAAAGGAATCCAGGAAAAACGTAGCACCAAGGAGAACAGATGCGACCAAGGTTGTAATCATGCCGATGGTTTTGACAATGGGTTTTGCTAATGATATCATGTTATATTACTTTACTCATACTCTGAGGGGTTTGATATGATAGGGGTATCGAGATACCAAAGGGAATCACCACCCTTAAAATGCCAATCCACTCGGTTTTGAGTACCTGTTGAAGTGTGACAGTGAAGTGGGAAAAGATCAGAAAACATCGTACATTCATCCCCATATAGTCACGCCAAGATAGACAAAATATAATAAAAAGTTTGGGTTTGATAAATTGATTCAGCAACCGATCATGCAAAACCTATCCGTGGCTTGGATACATCGTTCAATCGTTTGGGTTCTCTTTATATTCATGGTCAGTGTGGGAACCAGTTGTAGTAGTATTGACGCACAAGGAACCTACGTGATTGAATTTACGAATTTAGCATTGGAATTTTCAGGGAATCACATAGTCCTCTTTCAAGGCAAGCGTGTCGTTTTCAAAGGAGTGATAGAGGATGAAAGTTCCAGCCGGTGGCGCTATAAAATTATAGATGTGGGGGATTCGTGGATGTTTCATGAACGGTATCGGATTGGATCCTATTTCACACTGTATGAACCAAGCCTGGAGGAAGGGCACCTGTATTTTGAAATCCATTCCGCAGAACATATCTCGAAGTATAATGCCTATCTTTATCCCACAAAGCCTACACGATTTGAGGGGAGATTATTGTATGATCAGGAAAAAGATATCTTCAAAATACAGAGTGAGCCACATTATGCAGAACAGCGTTTTCATTTGAATACTTACCCTAAATATAGCTTGGAACTACATAGCAACCCTCCTTCCAATATTGAAAACTATCACATGAACCAGTTGTATACGCAACAGGTAAATCAGCTGGGGTTTTTTCCTTATGCAACAAATGGTAATTATTTGGAAACAGACTTCCTTTCTGTAGAACTGAGTGAAGAACTACTAAAAGAAGAAGATAAACAACAGACCGAAGCCGCCCCTTCGGGTGTGATACGATCAAAGAGCGACACACCCAAACTGGATATCCAAAAATATGCTGTCGAAAACCAATTAATGTTAAAAGGAATCGGTTTAAAATACGCCTCAAGCGCCACTTATTATCGATATCAAAGACCAAAGCGTATTCAGTTCTATTTTACAGAGCAGCTTTATGATGGATTAGGAACCCATCAACATATTTACCCTTATGAAGCAACCCTCACTTTTTCTGATGAACCGGGGTTGCAGATCTTTGGATTTTACGAAAAAATACCGATG
>CAYPZJ010000236.1:0-8089 GCA_964414635.1 uncultured Spirochaetia bacterium | reverse complement strand
AGCAGTTGGAGTCTTATCAAAAACAGCTCCTGGGAAATTTAGTTCTATGATAGATTGTAACACGTATATCCCTCATTCAAGCGATGGTAGTTCTTCCAAATAAAGATCACGAGAAAAATTCCCGTATTCCTCTGTGTATTCCAAATTATAATGTTGCGAAAAAACCAGGACATCATCGATATAAAAAGACAAATCTAACACTTCACATGCACCTCGAGTCAATCGTCCATATTTTATATAATCCATGCGTTCCCATTTCGTTGAACAGTAGTCTTGATCGATACCTGAATATTTTTCATCTGATTGAAATAAATCATAATCTATGATTTCTTCATTTGGAAACCAACATTCATTTTGTTCAATATCCGCATCGCTTTCTAGGTTATAATAATCTTCCAAGATTAATCCGTCAATCTTTGAAACAAATGAATAATAACCGGATGGAAAATTTACTTCAGAAGTATTATATATATTAACGTTTGTTGAATAATAATAAACTAGTCCCTGACCACATTCGTTTCCCGTGCATGTTACAATGCTAAGACTAAGAACAATACCAAAACAAGTTTTGAAATGCCGTTTTATTAATATGTAATCCATACTTTTATTCCTCTTTATGTATTTTTATCTAATCAGTTTGACTTACAAGAATCTTCTTCTGCTGAAGGTATCTCCCAGAATAATTCCTCTGGAAGATCATCATCTTGGCAAATTTTAGTACGGTCAACCCTGAAATGAATTCGATGGATGGGTTGAGGATTTACCTGCCAATTGTTCTGGCTTGTATCCCATTTGCGAATTTGCAATTCAACACGATACCAATGATTAGGGCAATTTGCTGCCCATTTTGACCCCTTGTTCCAAAATAGTAATAGTTTGTCAGATAACCACTGAGCATCAGAAACATTGTACCATTCACTGTATTTAAACGTTAGATTATCACAATCATACTTATATGATCTACCTCCATAGTGAAATCTAAACTGGACTTGCTCTTCACAATCTTTATATTTAGTTATATCGGTTTCAATTATTACCTCACAACCATCGCGACCTTTATCTGTAAAACAATAACCATGGGTCGGATTTAAGATTTCGATTGCACCTGTGAAATCATAATCCGTTTGATCAGAAGCAGCTATCGTTATTGTTTTACCGGGACTTAAAGGTCCCCATTTATCCCCGGATATAGGAATTGCTAAATAATTTGTTCGGATGATATAGCTTCGTGATCCATTAGGCGTAACAGGAACGCCTAAGGTAATATCATATCTCCCCAAGTCTGCCTTGGTATAAGGAATTTGTTCTATTAATGTCTCTGAGTTATCTTTGTTTTTTACATAGACATATATCTTTCCTGATTTCCATATATATGTGTAAGGGGCTTCAACATAGATAGGAACATGAATGGGATTAGAACCAGGTTCCACCAAATCAGGTACAGCAGAATAATCTATTGTAAATTTAGGATAAGACACAAGGAGTGACACTGTTTCGTCGTAATATTCCCAGGGACCTACTATCCAAGCATTTGCTTGTGATATCCCAGCTGGGGGGTTTACTACTTTATCATGATATCTGGTCATAACAGAATAATCACCATCTGGGACTGATTCAATATAATATACAGTATGAGTGAATAAAGGACTGTTCAAAACTACAGCCCCACCAATACGAGATGAATGTAAACCATAATTACTATTTCCATGCTTAAGTCTCGCCATAACTTCAACCGAACGAACATCAGAAGAGGAAACATTGCCGAATGTAAAACCTATCGTTGATTCATTAAAAAAAATATCCCCAGCAAATACTGTTGAAAATATCGGTCTTTCTAAACTAAAAATATGCGATGCTCCATAATTCTTCATACTTTCCTTTTCGATTTCAGATAGCTTTACCGCATAATTGCTAGCTTTAAAAGCAAAGGATCCAACACCAACAACCCTGAAATATTCATCAAAAAGAGGACTTCCAGATGATTGTTGCTGCATATCACAATTATGAGCAAAATAATATCCCTTTTCCCGACGTGGTTCTCCGGCGCCTTTTGGATGAGATAATGTTGCTACGTAATCAAAACCAGCGAAATCATTTGGTGGATGTAAAGGGTACCCAATGACGTTTAAATTTGTATTTTCATCCAAGGATCTAGCAAGGTCGGCAATCTTCCAATCATAAATATCTGAGGGTAAACTACAGGTTGCATAAGGCATAGAGTCTAAACTTTCTGTTGTGCTAGGGCAACCTGGTGAGACATTCCTACCCGACCCATAATGTCTTATCTTTTCATCTTTATCAACACCATAATATCCCTCGGTTTTGATAGCGGTTTGTGTAAAAGTACTATTCTCTATCCAAAACAAAGCATAATCCACATCATTCCACCAAAAATATCCTTCTTTTTGCCCAATTTCAATTATTGGATCTGTAGGAATATCATAGCAATCACCACGATTTGTCCGATCCCCATTCGTAGTATCTGCATACATGCAAAATTGGTTTGTGCTATGTCCATTGAAGAAACTATCAAATGTATGTCCACTTGTTATAGCAATATTGGGTCCAACTAAAAATGCTGTTCCGTAAGTAGTTATCGAATCTTCGAGTGCTTTTAATCTGACATATCCTACAGATTTCCCAGCATGAACCGCAGTGTATCCATATCTTGTGATGTAATCATTTATGGGTATATTATTATCTATATTTCGTGGTTTCCAGTAGTTACCCCACCTTTTGCTATTACTATTTGCATTTTCATACAATGGAACACGGTCATCTTCTTTTGAACCGACATTTCCTCTTCCTTTTCCCACGATTCCAATACCAGTAAAACTAAAATGTTCTATTTCAGCTAAAATATATTCACCGTTTTCATCATAATAAGTATGTGAAATAAGTTTTTGATAATTTCCATCCTCATCTAACAAGTATACTGCTCCAGTTCCAGGTACAGCCCCTTCTGGATAGGAAAAAAATTCATTTGGTATATCAAAAAATTTAACATTAACTTTTTTATTAAAAATATTGCCTGAGGGTAATAATTCAAACCAATCTCCAACAAAATAATCACTTTCTTCTCTTTCTTCTCTAATAATCGATTCCGGAGTCTCCACCGGACACACACTAATCAATTGATCCTCCGTAACTGCCCCCGGCGGAAACTCCAACTCCAACCGATCCCCCATCTTCACAATTCCCCCATCCTTAAACGTAACATATTCCAACACCATCGTCGAACAACATTCATCCTCCGAAACAATATCCACCACCGCAGGAATCGTCGGTTTGAACATATATTTCCCATTCCCCGTCACATGAATCTGCTTTTCCGGATCGTAATCAATATCAAACACCGCCAGATGACCTTCCATTAACTCCCAGGAACCGTACTCCGGGATAATCTTCAAGCCCGTCTGGGAACCAGAAGGCAACCGAAGTGGATACGTTTCCCCATCTACCGTAAGGCGACACCCATCCCCCACGATAAGCCGCAGCTGCTCATACTCACCAGCAGGAATATCTGCAAATCCAAAATTAAACGGATTATCCACAAACACCGTTAGGATATCCAGTTCAATTGCTTGGTCAAATACTGTCAGGACGGGTCCATCCGGTTGGGTAATGTCTACCCGTTCGATATCCAAAATAACGGATTGAATCTCCCCTGGAATGGGTTTATCGTGCAGGGTAATCTGTATACGGGTCATTCCGTCTGCAAGCCCAGCCAGATCGCCTCCCACGGGGAGTTCCACGATGGGCAATTCAGGTGTTGTAGTTGGAATGGTAGAAATGGTTGTTGATAGGGTAGGTTCACTAACCGTTGTATCGGTCAGGCTGGTAATAAGAACCGCCTGATCGTCAAAACAGCTGGAAAGCAGAATCATTGCAATCAATCCAACACGAGTGATTAAACAAATTGAAAACCATGGGGTACGGTTCTCTTCTCTTCTCTTCTCTTCTCTTCTCTTCTCTTCTCCTTACTCATGATAGACTCCTTTATTTTTGTGCGGGTAAAAAAACGTTGTTGGGTATAATATAGGTTAATAAAATAAAAATGCCCATATTTTTTTTAAAATCTGTTTTTCAATTGGTTACGGTTACGAACGGCTGTTGACACACTAATTTGAAAACAAGGAAAATTCTCCATACGTGGCCCTGCTTTCGTTTTTGAAATATACACATCAAAACAGATGTGTGTCATCATGCCAATGTATGGTATGCTTTTTAAGATTCGAAAGCGATAGAGAAAATACTACAAAATCATAATTATGCTTGAATAAATGGCAAATGGAATTATTCTACTATGGACTCAGTACGATGGGAAATGAATCCTTGAGAAGAGAGTGTCACCATGGGGTCCCAACATATTACCTGGATTCTACCCAATCAATTGGCTACTCGTCCCGGACCGTTGTTCTACCCATGGAATTTGACGGAAATCAAAAAAATGGGATTTGGTGCGGTTATTTCACTTTCTGATCAGAACGAAGCCGAAGCAATTCGGGAAGCAGGATTGCAGCATTACCCGAGTTATACGCCCGATATACCCATTCCACATCCATCACAGCAACGGATGTTTTTAAAACAGTATGCACCCTTGGTAGATATTATCCATGAAGAAATTACAAAAGGAAAGGTGGTGTTGATCCATTGTTTCGCCGGGCGGGATCGTTCGGGATTGCTTAGTTGTTGCTATTTGATAAAATATGAAGGCTTTTCGGCGGCTAGCGCACTAAATTATATTCGAAGTAAAAAAGACTATTGTGAATTTGCTGGGTTTGAGGAAGCAGTCTATTTGTTTGAAGAAACCTGGCGACAGGGAGATCACTGATGGCAGAATCACACTACTACACTTCGCACGAATACTTTCAACACCGATTTGACGAAATCGCCCGACAGATGAAATATCCAGGGACCGATCCCCAATCTTGGCAACGAACCAGTCGGGCTAAATTAGTTGAATTATTAGGATTGGCAACGATGAAACCTTGTTACCCCAATCTAACCTATTTAGAACAGGAAACCCGTCATGATTTAGTACTCCAAAAATACCTGCTTTCGACCGAACCTTCGGTACAGATGCCGTTTTATAAAATCCTTCCACCTGGTTACAAAGAAAATGGGAACCGCTATCCTGTTGTGATTTGCCCCCATGGACATGGTAGTGGTGGGAAACTATCTACTACCGGAGATACTCGTTCCTTTATTAAGAAAGCAGTTGAACAATATAACTATGCGTATGCAATCCAACTGGCAAAAGCAGGATTTATCACCTTTGCACCCGATGCGCGGGGATTTGGTGAACGTCGAGAACGACTTGTACAAGGGGATCAAGAGGAACAGGTGCTTTCATCTTCTTGTACTTATCTAAATCGGATTGCTATTCCTTTAGGACAAACGGTAGCTGGTATGTGGACATGGGATTTAATGCGATTACTTGATTTCATTCAAACAGAGAAGGACTGCGACAGTCAGCGTATTGGATGTGCGGGTTTATCGGGTGGGGGATTACAAACATTGTATTTTGCGGCATTGGATAAGCGAGTTCAATGTGCTTTAATTAGTGGATACTTTTATGGGGTGCGTGATTCACTTTTGGATATGAATGAAAATTGTTCGTGTAATTATATTCCTCATCTTTGGGAATATTTTGACATGGGAGATATTGGGGGGTTGATTGCTCCCCGTCCCGTTATGATTGAGACCGGAACAGAGGATACGCTAAATGGAATCCGGGGTGTAGAAAATGTTACTGAACAAATACAAATCATGCAGCAGGTATATGAAGCCATGGATTCTTCAAAACAAGTATCCCATGTTATATTTGAAGGTGATCATCGATGGTATGGAGAACAGGCTGCAACATGGTTACATCGCTGTTTGGATTAATATCCGTAAATTGATGTGCCACCAAAATAAATTAATGGGAGTATTTATATGGGGTCTGCATTACAGGTGACTTTTACGGTATTTGCCAAGGTACTTGGAATCACTGGATTTGAATATGGTTTTTGGGGAGGATTCCCCAGCTATTGCCTCCAGTAGTGATAATCTTTCATTGACTTCCACGCTTTTTTTTCTTATTTCCTTCCCCTATGAAAACGTATATTTCCTCGATGACATTCCTTGATGTACTGGATCGCTCCGTTCACCTATTTGGTGCAACCATCCGTCCAATTGGCTGGATGACCCTCATTATGATAATACCAATCACCTTTCTCATGGAATGGGCAGTACAGTTGTACCTGGATTTGCTTCAGTATATCCTGATCTTCACAGATAATCCTGCAAATACAGACGGTTATGCTTCCATATTGATTTATTATTTGGTGGTAATTCTGGTAGTGGCTCTTATTACTGGGTTAATACTAAATATAATTAATATCGCAGCTGTTCGTGTAACGGATCAGAAAATGAAGCAGGAACCCTTAGATTGGAAAGCAGCGATGAAAGAAGGAATAGGGAGGAAATACCTTCGAGTGTTAGGAGTAGGTGTTGTCATAACAGGTATTGCACTTGGGATTTACTTGCTCTTTTTAGTTATAATCATTCTATTAGCAATGATTCATTGGGGGTTGGTCGTTATTCCTGTGCTCGGAGTAATTTTTGTCGAACTATATGTTGTTACAAGGCTTAGTTTCATCTTGCAGTATATAATCATAGAAAATCAAGGTATAATTGAATCCTTGAAATCAAGTTTCAAGTTGGTTCGTGGTAAAGTCGCTCGAACTTTTTTGTTATATCTGGTTTTTAGTTTCATGGTGAGTTTTGCGGTGAATATTATCACAACACCTCTTCTGGTTGTGGTTTTATTTGGATTTATCATGGAATTGGTACCCATGGTTGTCGATGAAACTATCCAAACTGCTTTTAATCCTGTAACCTTTGCTCATTTATTGGATCATATTGGATATGGATTGGGATTGGTTTTCGCCCTCTCCGCCATTGCGAACGTAATAACACAATCCATTTATAGTACGGTGATGTATGTGGATTTATCCTGTCGTAAAAACGGTGAGGCAATAGGTTCTCCAATTCAGGATGCTTCATCCGAATCAGAGGAACTCCAAAGTGACTCAAGACCTAATTATCCACCTGGGTACAATAACAACAACAATTAGGAACAACCGATTAGAATGGAATCAGATCGAAAAGAACATTTACCTATCTTACTGACTGGCACGTGGGAAAAGCGAGATCGATCCCCTGTTACCGCAGCAGTAATCGTTCTATTAGTAGGAGGATGGCTCTATTTTGTTGTGCAGACATTATTTACAGTGGTGGGAATCCTGATCCAATTGCTTTTTACCGATACTGCACTTTCGAGTTTGGATGGAGATTTGATTGGTGCTAATTCCTTACAAACATTTAAGGGTGTATTTTTACTAGCGATTGCATTGAGTCAATACGTGGTTCTCCTCGGAATACCCATACTCATAATACGCAAGTGGCATACCCCCCTGGTTCATTCTTATGTACGTTTTCAGGTTTCAAAACCGATTAAAACCACGTATGAGATTCTTTTTGCAATGGTAGGAACCATATTAATCATGCCGTTAACCAGTTATTTTGAATACTTTTTTGGCAGATATCTTGACGACTTGCCCGATTCAATATTTGAAGATCAGATGCAATTATTTATCGCCGGGAATGGAGGGGAACTTTTCTTAATCATCTTTGTAGTTGCTTTTACCCCTGCAATATGTGAGGAATTTTTCTTTCGAGGCTATTTACAGCGGACCTTGGAACGGAAGGTGGGATGGTGGAGTGTTTTAATTGTTGCTTTGGTTTTTGGGTTATTCCATTTCAATCCATTTGGTTTACTTACCCTCAGCGTAATTGGTGGTTTCATCGGTTATTTGTATTACCGTAGTCGCAGCCTTATTCCAGGTATGGTAGCACATTTTACCAATAACTTTATTGTTATCATCTTATTAAACTATCAACCTGTTCTAGCCGGAGAAAATTTATTGCACATGGCTTATGCTCCGCTCGCCTGGACGGTTGTAAGTTTTGTACTGTTTGTATTGCTTTTACTTGGCTATGAACAGTATATTCTGCCTCGATACCACGATTGAAAAAGCCT
>CAYPZJ010000235.1:0-8111 GCA_964414635.1 uncultured Spirochaetia bacterium | reverse complement strand
CCCTCCGATCCTCGGTATTCTGCACGGGCTTCACAATAGATTTTATCTCCACGACGAATATCCAGATATCGTTTGGGAATCCGAAAACGAAACGGTGCCTGAAAGTATTCTTCCCGCAAAATTTCTAAATTACGAGTATAATCCCGCTCACTGCGATAATACGTAAACCGATGGTAATTTCGGGGTTGCGCATAGTTAGGTAGTTCTTGCGTCTCCCATTTGCGTGTCCAAATCGGATCATTAAGCGAAATAGTCCGAACAATGTACAGACTTTCCCAGATCCGACTTCCTA
Organism: uncultured Spirochaetia bacterium; assembly: GCA_964414635.1. Classification (GTDB taxonomy): domain Bacteria; phylum Spirochaetota; class UBA6919; order CAYPZJ01; family CAYPZJ01; genus CAYPZJ01. The sequence continues at coordinate 7,819 of CAYPZJ010000235.1, read as the reverse complement.
TAACAACAGGGATGGGACTATTAAAAAACAGAAATCCCTCTCGTATTATTTCGATTTCAACTTTTAAACGTCCCTCATGCTGTTGCAACAGTGCTTGAAACCGATTGACATCAGCAGTGGTTAACCCCTCTCTAACCTGTACTTGAATATAAATATAATTTTCATCTTGGGTAAACTGGCGTATCTCCACACTCTGAGCCATCAGACCCATAGGGGAAAGTAGAACTCCTAAAATTACCAACAGGTATACGCATGTACGCATAGAGCATCTATATTGGGGCCCGGGCTTCCCACTCCTTAAAAGCGCCAGGTTAACTGATACGCCATCTCAGGCTTCCAGATACCCTGATCTATTTGAACCAGATTAAGGGATGGAACCATAAAATATTTTTTATTAAACCGATGCGCAGAGCTGGTTGCATCCCACACATTAAAAACAAGCAATCCGAAATACGATGAAAGCAACGTAAATAACGCAACTTTATGCTTCCCTTCCAAATCAATAAAAGATAGCGATTCACCATCGGCAAGCGGATATTGATTACTAATGAAAATGAGACTCACGATAATACTAGATTTAAACAGCAGATCCGAGACAAAGAAAACGGTGCCTTTGAGTGCTTCCCCATTATAAAATTGACCCCCTCCCATTAATAGTAGCGAAAGCATTCCAGCAGTAAATGGATTTTTAGGTTGCGAAAACGGAGCCTGATGACTCCCGGGGGAGGGGCGTAACCAAGGATGATTAAAATCCTCTAAATCATATACTGGTTCCTCTTCCGATCCGCTATCTAATTCCTGTATTGTATTATCAGGTTCGGATAGTCCATCAAACGGTGACATTGGTGCCTGACTGAGCACGATGCCGGGGAGACAAAGAATTCCCACCCATAATATCCAAAATCGTATCATATGTATCGTCCATTCCAGTTAGTCAGCTATTAAAACCGTATTGCGCATGCCATTCCCATCGATCCTGGTGTTGAAAAGACCGGTACCAAACGGACAGCATGCAGCATACGGGATTCGAATAAATGTTGATTATACGCGCGTGCGGTTTTTATTGCTAAAATCACATCCACTACCCGTAATGCCATAAATCCCACACCCATGCCTACTGATCCCACAATTCGAGCGGTGGAAATATCCCCTTTCAATTTGAGATATGCTTCAAATCCAAAACCTTGCCGCAACCCAAAGTGCAGATCAGCTACATTTAGAATCGAACCTGCCAGCAGTCCGATCTCTGAGAAAAGAAACAAAAACCCCAGTTTGGGTTTTCCAGCATAAAATAACCCCAATCCTGGTGTGGTAAACGAGAGAAACCCCGCCAATGCTTCATCCTTATAGGGTTGATATGTCCATTTCTGAGTATGGGCTGACTCAGGTAATGCTCCCAGTAGGATAAAGAAGGCAGTACAAAGTACTAAAACAGAGAGAAGTGATTTACGCATCGCTAGTTCCATTGTGAATGTAATTCATCATCCGTCGATCTAATTCTTTTGCAGAGTTAATCCCTAATTTTTTTGCTCGGGCGTGAATGGCTGCTGTTTCTACAATAATTGGTATATTCCGTCCTGGTCGGACTGGAAGTTCAACGAATGGTAAGGAAATATCTAAAATAGGAAAGGTATAATCGTGAATCCCCAACCGATCGATTTCTTTTTTTTCTTCCCAATGAACCAACTGGATTACCAATTCAACCCGCATTCGCTCCCGGACAGCCCGAATCCCAAATAGATTTTTGATATCAATGATACCCAATCCACGGATTTCCATATAATACGGCGCTAGCTCCGAAGCCCTTCCCTCCAGGGTGTGATGACTGGTTTGAATCACCGTAACCAAATCATCCGCGATAAACCGATGCCCTCGCTCTATTAGTTCCAAAGCGGTTTCACTTTTCCCCACACCGCTTTTCCCACGCAATAAAATCCCAACACCATAAACATCTACAAGAACACCATGAATGGTAACTTGGGGAGCGCATTCATCTTCTAGAATTCGAATGGCTTGTTGAATAAAAAGGCGCGTTTCCAGGCTGGAACGGTATAACGGGACATGATGCTCCCGACACCATTGAATAAAACGAGGGGGGATTTTGTTATTGTTAGTGAAAAACACAGCTTGAATGGGATAATCAAAAAAGCGGGTCATAATTTCCAGGTTTTGTGCTTCCACCAATTTTTGAAGATAGCCACTCTCACTATTTCCAAAAACCTGGATACAATCGGATGAAAAATGCTCAAAATATCCCGCCAGAGATAACCCCGGTCGATTCAGCTCCGAAGATTGAATCATATTTTGTAATCCTTGAGGAGTCGCCGTTAATTCTTCTAACTTTGAATTGGTATTACTATTCCAGCGCTTGACGAATTCTTCAACCGAGATAGCCATTTTTTCCTCGTGAAAGCAAAACGGAGCATGACCTTTTCTTCAAGAAGGGCTCTGTCATGCTCCGATTCAGAAATAGAATGCGCTCCATTGGTTAATTCGAATGATTGAATCACCGCTAGGGTTTCCATCCGATACTTCCATGGAGATCTCGAACCATACTCGTACTAGGTTGCATTACATTACATATTTATCTTCAACCCCACGTTTATATTGATTATCCGTAGTGATCATTCCGATTTTATCATGTTTCATCCCATAAAGCAGGTTGAGATTTTGAAACTCATGGTCGAAAAAAATGAGATACGGAGCATTAAGATTTCTGAGTTGGCTTACTGCTTCGTCCAAGGACATAGAATTTACATGGGTCTCCTTGGATGATTCATAAATGAGATTTTCCTTAATAAATTTTAGTCGTTGTTCGTTCCATGTACCATTCTCCCGCGCAACGAGGATGTATTCAGGTTCATCTCTCCGGATAAGAACGGCTTCACTGATTGATTTATCCTCATTCTCAATCTGGAAAATATAGAATTCCCGGCTATCCAATTGCATTTGAAGCAATGCTTCCAGTGTAGTCATCGGTTTTGGGGAGATTTCAGTAATTTTTGAGAGTGGGTTTTCATATTCCGGTCCTACATATTCCTGCTCAAATACCTGAGAGATTGGTGTAATCTGTTTTTTATCATTGATGCGTTCATGGAATTTGCGAACTTGCCGTTCTGCTTTTTCAAACAGGCGATCAATACTGTCGTACATATCATCCGAACGGACTTCACTAAAAAAGGATCCGTTATCAGTGATGATTGTCATTTCCGAGATGTGGTTTATTTTTTCAACGGATAACACCACATTAATTTCAATCACGCGATCCAGAAAGTGCCTGAGCTTATCCACCTTAGCCTCGATAGCATTCCGCAAGGCGTCGGTTACTTCCATATGTCGACCTGTGATAGTTAGATTCATGCATTGCTCCTCATAACCTTAGATTTTTTTACGTTGATACGATGGTACAATTTGCAAGCTGTTCCGATACTTCGCCACTGTCCGGCGAGCAATTTTAATGCCCATTTTCTTGAGGATTTCCACAATTTTCTGATCGGACAGGGTTTTATCACCGGCTTCTTTTTCGATGATTTGCCGAATGATTTCCTTTATACTTGTCGAAGATTTTAATTCCCCCGATGTTTTTCGGATCCCTGATGAGAAGAAATATTTTAACTCAAACGTCCCCCAGGGTGTACTAATGTATTTGTCCGTGGTGACACGGCTGATCGTGGATTCATGCATATCCAGAACAGAAGCTACATCACGTAAAATGAGGGGTTTAAGATGTTGGGGACCATGAATAAAAAAATCTTCCTGAAGCTCTACCAGCTTGCTAACCACCCGGTAAATGGTATCCCTTCGCTTATCTAAACTAAAAATCAGAAGCTTGGCTTCTGAGTATTTAGTATCTAGAAACTCTTTCACCTCCTTATTCGTTTCATTTTTACTTACTTTGCGATATTTTGTATTCAACTGGATTTGTGGTATGAATTCATCGTTGATAATAATATCAAAAGATTCATCATCATTCCGTTTGACAAAGATATCTGGAATAATATATTTAACTTTTCCCGTATCAAACTGACGTGCAGGATACGGTTCCAAACTACTAATGTATTTTTCGGCTTCCCGTACTTCTTCGGGGGTCACTCCCAACTTACTTACCAGCTCTCTATGTTTTTTATTTTCCAACAACCGGAGATGGTCCCGAATGATTTCTTCTGCGAGGGGGTGGGGTGCTTCATCTCGTTGTACTTGTAACAACAATGTTTCTTCTGTGCTGCGCCCAGCAATCCCTGCTGGATCGAACCCTTGAATCACGGTTAAGATGGATTCTACATGATCCACCGTAGTTTCTGCATCCTTAGCTATTTCATCCAAGGGAACCTTGAGCATTCCATTGTGATCCAACGAGGTAATCAACATTTCACCGATCTCAAAATCTAATCCCAATAAATCTTTTCCATCTTTTTTTGCCAATCGTAATTGAGACATCAGATGGTCGTAGATTGTTTCCGTGGTGGAAATGGTTCCTTCTAAGATACTTTGCCGATCATTTTCCGGATTCCGTGATTCGTAACTACTTTTTTGATAGCCAATATCGGAACTATCATCAAATGAATCTTCATACGAATCCTGGTTATAATTCTCTTTCCGATCTTTTTTTAAATCCCCTTTGATGGGCGTCGTTTTTTCATCATTATTATTACGTTTCGCGTTGGAATCGCCATCAGGATCATCCAAGTCCGGTAGTTGGGGTTTTTCTTCCCGTATAACTTCATCCAGAAACGGATTTTCGGAGATTTCATTTTCGATCTTCTCACTCAATTCTATGTTCGACATTTGCAGAAGCTTAATCGCATGCTGTAATTGCGGACTGATGGTGAGTTTTTGGGTGGTGGTGATATTAATGTTTTGACTGATATTCATAGTGTCATCCATTTTTAAAAGAGTCGTGACCACTATACGGAATCATCCTTATACACAAGAATAATGAATATCCCTAATAGAGTATAAATCGCATACTACCAAGCGTAGCACTTACATAATAAGATAAATGGTATAAAAATTCAAGCGAACTACTGAAAAAAGTCATAGCTACCTTTCCATCTTACTCTTGACGAAACCGATGCTGATAACGTCGCCGTTCCGTCTCTGTGGTATACGCTTGGACTACGGTTTCTCCTACTCGTTTTTGGGTGGTCTGTTCTGAATCTATCGTTCCGCTCCATTGTTGTGAGAGGGGAATTTGATCTCTGCCCGAGTATCGTGGAAAAAAGGATCCTACTAAACACCCGGTATTGCATTCCAAACCATCCGTGGGGTCTGTATCCAGATTGCCACGAAAATCTATTGAAAAATACCGAACGGCATCACCCGCTTCGGTAGGTTGAAGGATAGCGGTTGCCCCATCCAGTTTAAAAAAAACATGGGCGAATTCATCTAGGTACACCCCGTTTGCTGGATCCGAAAAGAAAACCCCCATTTGTTGCGGATGATCCCTAGTTTCATCCCAATAAAAATCAGCTGAATAACAATACGGTTTAATGGGTGGTTGTTGGGAAGCGTAACGTAGGTTGGTTATCAACCAATCCTGATAGATCTGGGACAGATCTGTATTTAGATATGCATTTAAAACCGATTCCATCGCCTCCAAATCCTCATCTGCATGTTGTACAATTGATCCTAGCACGGCTAAATCACCTGTTCGGTTTAGTACATACCAAAAAAACAAGTATGATAACGCATATTGAATCGATGCATGCTGTGAATCCCATCTCATTAGTGATACACCCGCAGCGGATGGCACATGATTCTTGTACGCATCCAGCCGACTCACTTGTGGCGTATAGGCAAGATGGGAAAGGCATTCTGCAATCCCTTCTCCAATCCAGGTAGCTATCCGATTCCGTGATTCATCCAATCCATATTCGTAGAACCAATTCTGAGAAAACATACATAGATGGGCTAATTCATGGGTAATCGTTTCGAATACGTTATCTGCTTTTTTCGGATCACGATCGTCTGGGGAAAGTAGACTAGGATTGGTATCCAGATATAGTATTTCCATCGCATTGGAGCCACTATTCCGATAGGAATCTAAATCTTCTGGGCGGAAAATTCCTGCCAGAAAAGGATCGCCAGGTTGTAGATATCCATCTTGGATATCCACAAACAATAAAACCACACGTCCATTTTGATCAAAATCAACCGGGGGACCCAAAACACCTGTCACCCATGGATAAATCTGCGCTTCAAACTCATCTAAAACAACTGCTACCCAGGAATCCTCTACAAGTGAAAGGGAGTCTACTGCACCATACACTACAGCATGATCACTCACGCCTAATTTTTTCGCTTCAATCTGGTAGGGAAGATTGGTGCTTTGATTCCCTCCATACGCTACCCAAAATGGGTAGGTATCTGGTCCCCCATCGGTACGATCGCCCGGACGGGCAACCGGCTGGATAGAAAGTTCATACGTCCAAAGCGAATCAATCGGTGGTTCATCGTACGGATCCATGTAAAGATTATACGGGGCGATAGCAATATAAACTCGGTTTAGTTCCGGAGTAGGTGAAAAATAAGCGTATTCATCCTTCCCAGCTCCCTGATTATTCATCGTCAGGTATTCCGCTACCCTTCCATCCGTACCAACGGGGATATAAACCCAGACTTTAGGATCAAAAAGACGAGTCGTATCTGGATCCGCTTGCGTATTTTTAACATGCACCTCAAACGTTTGGGGATAAGCAACAGCAAAAGAATAAAAATCCACATCACCCATCGCATTTATGGAACCCGAATAAGATGTCATTTCTTCTATCCAGACTGCTGTATAAGGGGAAGAATCATTGAACGATTCCAAAGGAGGATAGTCCGGTTGATCCATAGAACTACTCCAACCATAATGGGATGGAAACCGGTATTCATTCCAATCGGAAGCGGAATCTGTATCAACCGATCCTTCTCTTCCTAACACATGATCTTCTTGTGAAACAGCAGGAACCCGTCCAATAAAGAAACCTCCTGGTGCATATTGAATCGCCGCATGATCCTCCCCCCATTGAACCACATCCACCGATTCCCCTTGATTATTTACCAACTCCAGAAAGCCTCCCTGTTGGGGTAACAGATGCAACCCAGAAACATACGGAAAGTACACCGCATCCGAAGGGTAATACGGATGCTCCGAAAAGATGGCAAAATCCTTAGGTGAAAGGGTATGTGACGGTAACGGAAATGTATTGATTGTATAATAATTGGTTTCACGATCCACATGATAAATACGAATCGTATAAGTATCCAGCTCCACCGGCTGATCTGTCTTATTAAATACTTCGAACCACGAAAGCTCCGAAAAACCTAGCTCAGTAAGCAGTAACACCGGGTCAGTGGGTGAAGCAAGCGTTTGGGGAATAAGGTTCGGGGAAGATAATGGAACCGTGGGTTTTTCAAATGGATGATTCGCAGTAAGATGAAATGATTCTGTTGAGGTATCGGATTTGATACAGTGCTGAATCCCCAACGAAATGGTAATCAGCATAAGGATCAGAAAAAAGAACGATGTTCTTCTTCTATTATTGATCCGAATCAACGATCACTCCTAGTATACGACCGCAATGGCAGCAAGCAAAACGCCAAATGGGGGGTTTGTTTTGTTCTTGATATAAATCGGGTAATCGATTCCAATGTGATGCCCCACATTTCCCACAAGTTTGGACGCTAATGGCATGGTTGCAACGGATACATGTGAAACGTTGAATTGCTGCAGAGTCCTGAATACGACGCTGAACACTTCCCGCTTCTTTCCAGGTTCGGCAATTACATTGGGAACAGCGTACCATTTCTACTGCCATCGTATTCGCACCTATTC
>CAYPZJ010000234.1:0-8139 GCA_964414635.1 uncultured Spirochaetia bacterium | reverse complement strand
TCAGAGCACCTTAGATCGGACTTGCATTTTCCGGTAGAATCGCAGGATCCCTGTTATTATTAAACGAAATTCTTACGAATTCATTCAAACATGCTTTTCCTGAAAATCAACAGGGAGGGATACAAATCCGGAGTTATGAACAGGATGCCCATTATATATTGGAAGTAGGCGATGACGGCGTGGGATTACCCCAAAATGGGATAGAAGACCGTCCTCTCACATTGGGGATGGAATTGATTCATTCTCTTGCAAGTCAATTTGAGGGCGTAATGACACAAACCAATCAAAATGGTTTACACTATCGTATCCAATTCCCAAAGGAGAAAACCAATGACAAGTAAACGAATCCTTGTAGCAGAAGATGAGGTCGTATTGGGATTGTTTTATAAACAATATTTCATGGAACAAAAAGACTATGAATTGGTGGACGTAGTAAAAACCGGGAAAGAGGTGGTTCAACTTGCGTTAAAGGAACAACCTGATCTAATTATTATGGATATCCAACTACGGGATGGCAAAACCGGGATCGAAGCCTCCCAGGAAATACTAGATCAAATTGATGTCCCCATTCTTTATTGTACCGCCTATTCTGACCGAGAAACCATTCAACAGGCTTCGCATTCAAAACATGAAGGATTTGTTTTTAAGCCTATAAGTGAAGAGCAGCTGACTCGCGCGATCAAAGAAATTTTCAGTGCAAAACCGCGTAGTGCTTAATCGTTAAAATTTCATTATCCGATGGTTGCTGTAATCTGCAATATAAAAGCGACCTGTATCATCAAAACAGGAAGCACAGGGATTGTAAAAAGCAGGGAACCCAATATCATCAGCATTCGATTCATTCCGAGCAACCTCCAAAGGAAGAAAATGTTCATGATAGCGTGCGTTACCGGTTAGTGCCCCAATAAATCCTACATAATAACCTTCCGCAGTCCATTTCTGAATACGATGGTTTGAATAGTCAGAAATGTATAAATGACCATTGCTATCAATACTAATACCTCTTGGGTTATAAAACTGTCCTGGATTTGAACCTACCACGGAGATTCCCCCACATTTCCAACCCGTATAAACATGATGCGGTTCGAGATCGGGATTATCACTATATCCTATCCATCCCTGATAGATACCACTGCTATCCCATTTGGATATTCGATGGTTATTATATTCTGCGACATAAAAATTTCCAGTACTATCAACCGCCACATCCATGGGTCTGTTCAGTTCACCATCATTACTCCCTGAACCTCCATTAAAATTCTTGGTAAATCCTCCAGGATACCCTTTAACGACATAGCCTACAAACGTACCATCTTCTTGCCATTTTTGAATACGATGGTTACTATAATCCGCAATTAAAATATCCCCTGTTGTTTGGTTTACAGCACAACCTCGGGGATCATAAAAATATAGATCATTCGCATTTTCTGTGGCTGAAGTGGGTTCGGGTAGTGTCCATGTAGTATTGCCATCACCAATACATCCCTCCGCTGTAAGACTAGTGGGATCACCACTAATATCATACTTACATACAATTCCATGTTCCCATGTAGCATAGAGTATTCCAAGATTCCTATCGGTGCATAATCCATTGGGGTGGCGTGTACCAATGGTATATGGGGCATCGGCATACGTCCCTGACGAAGTCCAGATAGCAATTTGATCATTCGATTCTTCTGCAATATAAATGTGATTATTATAGTATGCTACCGCCACCGGCGCATTAAATCCGGAAGGTTCGGTTCCAGTTGTAGAATAATTATCAGCGTTCCAGTTGGTCTGGGCACCGCCTCCATAAATCTCACCAACCCAGCCAATATAGGATAAATCATTTTGATAGGTCACAAAGGAGTCTTGAAAACCAACGATACTTGCACATGAATCGGAATCAATGGATTTTCCCCCCGCCGTTTCACTTTCAAGCAAAAAGAAATAAACCACACCACTATCCAATCCAGTAAGGGTTACACTATGATTTGTTTGATACAATGCGGCTTCATCTGTTTGGGGTGTACTGAAAGCGGTATCCGTATCATAAGTGAGGGTATACCGTGCGGGAAGATTTGTTTCCCAGGAGATTGTTATTTCTGTTTCAGCTGTAGCAGGATCATAAATGATCTCTGGGCATTGGGTATATACAAAGATGGCATCCCCCGTACTTGTTGTACTAAACTGCGCTATGCTACTTTCTATTTGACTGGAAACGCCATCATATACAATAATTCGATAATCGTAGAGCGTTCCAGGTGTCAAACCGGATAAGGTAAAACTAAAATCTGTTTGAACGCCATCGGTATTCACATTTACAAATGTTCCCCCCGCTATTGGATTCACATCATATTGAACCAACGCATAAACCGGTTTGTTAGTCTGCCAAGTGAGGTCAACCGTTGTATTTTGGAAATTGCTGGTTGCAGGATCCGTGGTAAATTCTATGGGATCACTGGTATATGTTCCTAATGTACTACTACTGCTTGTTTCTGAAGTTCCAGAAGTTGGATCACTACTTGTTGTAGTGCTACTAATAGTGGATGTACTTGGTGGGGTTGAAGTAGTGTTTGTGGTTGAAGGATCGGTATAATCTACCCATTCTGTTTCGGGTACAATACCCATACATGCAAACCAAATTCCAAGTAGTAATAAAATGAGTATAAAAAATGGTGTTATGCTCAATCGATTCATATCTTGCTCCTAAGATACTCTAGAAACGGACTAATCCGCCCAGCTGAATAAAATGAAATCCATCAAAACTTTTCGTAAATAACATTCGGAAGGTGTAATCTAACATCGCACCCACCCGTGGAATAATCATAACCAAAACCTGCATACCTAGATCCAGATCAAATAAAGTCGTACCCAACCGATTATCCCCACTAACAAAAAAGAAATCTGCGGCAACTCCCACTTTGGGCAGTAGCGAAAGTGAAACAGGGCCAATATCCATCAGATCAATATGGATAAAGGTATTCACCCCAAGAAGCAAATTTATTAACCGTCCATTTTCAGTTCCCTCAATCGTTGGATTATTAAAAGCGATTCCGAAATAAGAAAAGAACGGTTCAAATTCCAAATGCCCAGGCAGGGATTCCCGATCAATCGATTTAATCATCCGTGCCAGTGATAATCGATATCCTAGGGTGACCGCCATAAATCCATGTCCCATGTAATCCGCAAGCGTACCCATAGGGAATCCAAAACCCAAAAAAGCACTCACTTGATTAAAAGGATTAAACTCTTTAACATCGGTTTCATCCGAATCGTCCGAGGATGTAGGCATCGTACTATCGATCTGTTCCATATCAGTATAAGTATCATCCGTTGAAGGATCCTCAGGTTGGGATGTAGGTTCTTCTGGTTCAGGATCCACAATTGTAACAGACGGTTCGTCGTTTGATTCGTCCGCAGGTGCTTCCTGGGCAAGTATCCCTTCCAGAAAACCTAAAATACACAATAGCGTAAGCAAAATTTGTATTGTATGTTGAAATCTCATAGTCTTACCCCTTACCACATGGATATCCGATGGCAATAGCGATCTGCAATTAATATATTTCCATACCGATCAAATGCAATCCCCCAGGGTTGATTAAATCCTTCGATGACACTTGTGCTACCGTTTGTCGCAGAAGAACCCGGTTGAAAATAGGGATGCACTTCATTCGTATTTATCTCCCTACCAATCCACCCCACATACGTACCGTCAGTTTTCCATTTGATTACCCGATGATGAGCATCGCTTACATAAATATCCCCCACACTATCCGTTGCGATGAATAGGGGGGTATTAATAAAATAATCTTGATTAAGAACACAATTTGGATACGTGGGAGTACAATCTACAGCAGTATCGGTCATATTCCAGGTGGGAGTGGCTGGATCATATTCCCCCATACCAATCCATCCTTTGAACTGTCCATCCGTCGTGTACCGTATTATTCGGTCGGTTGTATGTTCCACCCCAATGTATAAGTAGTCATTCACTGGATCAAACGCAAGCGCATGGGGACTATAAAAACCACCCATTTCCGTATCGGTAGCCAGTGGTGTATCCCCTTGGACAAATCCTGTTGGTCCTCCGACATAGCCTTTTTCATGAAACGGATAAGTACCACCATTCGTTTTTCCAATCCAACCAATATATTCTCCATCGATCGTCCACTTTGATATCCGATGGGCTCCATTTTCAGCAATATAAATAAACCCATATTCATCATCCACTGCAATCCCTCGAATCCCATTAAATGCCCGTTCATCGGTTGATCCTCCTCCTGGAAGGTCGCCATAAACAAATCCATCCTCCACATCCAAGTAGATTTTTTCATGATATTGGAGCGGTTCACTAAAACTTGTTCTACCTACCCAACCGATATATTCCCCATCCGTAGTCCATTTATACAACCGATCATCACCACGGTTTCCAATGAATAAATAATCATTCACACTATCCACCGCTATACTAAAAGGAAGGTTAAATTGCCCCGGTTGATTCATTTGTTCAACACCTACGCAGGGAACCGAGGAACAAGGGTCCCCACCCATACGAAAGGAATCAATGTGGTGATCGCCATAGCGTTCATAACCGATCCACCCAATATATACACCATCCGGACTCCACTTTTGTACACGATCATTCCGATAATCACAAATGTAAAGATAGCCGTCGTCATCCACCGCAATTCCTGCGGGTTCATCAAAGGTGCCATCGAGCTGACCAGAACCTGAGTTACCTTCCAATACAAATCCATTTAAGTGCCCCCCACCAATCCATCCGCGTGGGTATCCCATACTTCCTGTCTGAAAACTTTGTTCGGTACTTAATTGGGAATTCCCTGCCATATCACTAATTCTAACCCGATAATAATACGTCGTTTTGGGTGTTAGCTTCGATAGCATAAACGTATGTGCATAGGTATAGCTACTACCCGGATCGACCGGAATAGTAGTTGCCGTGGCAGCGGAGACATTAGGTGCGGTTTGATAAAGAAGCTGTGCAATTACAGGTTCATTCGCTTGGATAACAACAGTCGCAGTAGCATATGCTTGTGATTGTATGGTCGGTTCCGCACTAAATTGTGGGAGGGTTGTATCATCCGATGGGGTTTGAAAAATAAATTCCCCACTATAAGATAAAATCTGGCTCGGACGAGTGAAATGAAAGCGTATGTGATAGGAAGTATCCGAAGCTAAACCGGTCAGAATTACTGTATGATCGGTTGCGGGATCTCCACTGATCACTGCAGGGATAATCGAAGCATTCCCCGAGCTTAATTCCTGTGCTCCATATTCTGTTTGTAAAAAACAATCCAAATCCGTCGTAATCGAAATTTTTACTGAATGAGGTGTTAATACCGAAAAAACTGGATCCGCTGTTAAGGATGCAGGGGAATACTCGGTTGGATCGATTCCCGTTCCCGCCGTCGTTTCCGAGCTTGAGGAACTCTCACTCGAGCTACTCGTTGATGATGAGCCATCACTACTCGAAGAAGAGGGCATCGTCGTTGTGGTGGTCGATAAATCAAACACATCTTCAAATGTTATTTCGGTACAGAGACTTGTTAGTAAAACGAGTCCAACGGCTGCAAATAGTACAATTTGTTTAATATTCATAGCTTCCTCTCGTATACAATGCTCGGTTATTCCCATTTTTGTAAACGATGATTATTGTGATCTACAATGTAAATGCTTCCTTCACTATCCACATCCAACCCTCGGGGTGAATTAAATGAAAAATAATAGGTTCCTGAATTTCGAGGGTCATCACCTGGGATGAAATTGGAATGAGGGACATTCCATCCATAAGCGTGACCGACCCATCCTCGATACCGAGCAACATTACCAGAATTTCCCACATACCATTTCATAACCCTTCCATCAGAATTGGAAACATACAGATTATCAAAAGAGTCCATCGCCAAATAATATGGATCATCGAAGTGCCGATCCATCTGGCCATATAACGGCTGTGTATCATCGGTTTGCCACAATCCGTCACTGGCACCCCCTCCAATCCATCCCCCAAAAGTTCCGGATATGGACCATTTATGAACCATATCAAACCCTTGAACCGTTACATACAGATTCGTAGCCGTATCATCCACCTCCACATCTCGTGGATTGTATATGTGATCTTTATTATATGCGGAACCCGTGTAGCATGTCGGACCTGTTGCGAATCCTGTATGGGGTGTTGTACTATCCTCATACCCAATCCACCCTATATACTGTCCATCTACAGTCCACTTTTGTATACGGCAATTACTATAATCTGCGATGTATAAATAATGGGGTGTCGTCGTGGTTCCTACTGCGATACCTAATGGAGTATTAAACTGACCATCCCCATTCCCCGAATCATTGTCACTGTAATTTCCACCGGTTTGAAAATCTTCATGATATCCCGTACCATCTTTACCGATCCACCCCACGTATACTCCATCCGTTGTCCATTTTTGAATACGATGGTCATCCGTATCAGAAATATAAAGATACCCATCATCTACGGCGATTCCTTCAGGATTATCAAATCCATCTTCCTGGTCCCCTCGATCGGGCGTTCCACCTATTCCAAAATTTTCATATCGCATTCCTGAAACCGAATCATATCCGATCCATCCGACATAATTCCCCATGGAATCCCACTTTTGCACACGGTGGTAATAATAATCAACAACATAGATATTCCCCGATGCATCTAGCTCCACATCAGCAGGATTATACATGCATCCAGGGGAGTTCGATGGAAATGCGCTTCCAGCCGGATTAAACCCCGTATAATGCCCCCCTCCAATCCAACCCACCGGCGTTCCATTATGGGATTGTGTACGGAAAGAGTGGCTATCTTCCTGGAGCGCGTTACCATTGGCATCCAACGATTGGAGTTTATAATAGTAGGTTTCTGATTCTGTGAGTCCTGTAAGTGTTACCTCATGGATATTTGTAGTAATGGTTCCTGGAGCCAACGGAATAACACCCAAAGGTGATGTGAAGTCATCGATAATATTATAGATAATCTGTGCGGTTGTATACTCATCGGTTACCCAACAAATCGTAGCAGAATCCGTGCTGATATCTTTCAAATACGGTTCTACAATTAACATGGGAAGTTCCGTATCCACCCCATCATCTTCCAATGTAGTGAGTGAATATTGATTTGAAATATAAGCAAGTTCGCCATGGTCATAGAGCAATATCCGATAATAATATGTTTTACCATTTTCCACACTCGCAACCATAATCTGATGATCGGTATTAGGATAACCACTCGGTTCCATAGGATAGCGTATTCCATACCCTACTGGTACCGTCTGATTCAGCGAGTATTCAATTTGCACATTGGTTGCTTTTGTTGTGGTAAAAGCAATCGTAAAGGATTGTGCAGTGATATTGCTTGCCTCTGGATCGCCATCCAATTGTGGTACAGAAGGATCCAACGGTTCACTGGAACTAGAAGGCACCGTCGAATCACTGCTGGTAGATGTTTTATTGCTGGTTGAACTACTGGTAGTTGCCATGGATTGATTCGTTACCACATTAGGATTTTCCCCTAAAATGATATCGTTTAAATCCACATTGCATTGAAATAGCAATCCTACTGAAAAAAGTAGAAATGCTAGCAAGGGAATGTATACGTTCCGCTGCATGGGTATACCTCTCAACTGGAAATATATGTTAGATTCCGTGTCGTATAGGGTATCAATTGTGGGATCCGAGAATTTACCCCATATTTAAATACGTTTCCTATGAATTTTATAATACCTATAGTTTTGTTGCATTTGCCTTTTTGTAAGACGGATTCTTACTTAAATTGGGCTCAGAACTAACCTCATAGGCGCTTTTCTCCATTATCCTGTTTAAGATCTCGTAACAGTTATAATGACAGTCTACCGATGCTGTCTAAGAATGGACATGTTTTTCAGTGTGCCGTGTATCCTTGTCCTCTTATCATAATTCCATACCAAGTATAATAAATTCAATCACGATGGCAAAGAGGATGAATCTCAAAATCTCAAAGTCATGAAAAAATATTTAAGACAACCTCAGAAGGAGAAAGGGTCTTTGCGAGAAGCGAAGCGCCGAAGTCATCTTTATTATACAGAGATTGCTTCACGTTGTTCGCAATTGACTATGTTATTTGTGAAGCAA
>CAYPZJ010000233.1:0-8155 GCA_964414635.1 uncultured Spirochaetia bacterium | reverse complement strand
ATAATTAATGAGACCACAACGGAAAGAATCACACGAAACTGCATGGCGATAAGCAGATTGGAAAAAAACGGTGCGATAAAAAAGAGCCCGAATACCCGGGCGAATACGAGTAGCCATACTTGAAAACTTCCTACAAATAGTTCCACGTGATCGATCCATTAATCAAACTCAAACGTTAAATCCCACCTCGCCCAATGCGCCACATCATATCGAATAATTCATACGTAAAGGTTGTAAATCCTTCTATTACCCAATTTGCAATAATGATAAACGTAAAGAAAACGGCAAAAAGTTTGGGAACAAACGTAAGGGTTTGTTCCTGAATGGACGTAGCTGCTTGAAGAATACTAATAATCAAACCAACGACCACACTCACAATTAGTGGAGGTGCAGCAATGACAATAACCTGCCACAAAGCCGAACCGATTAGGGTTACAATAGTTGCTTCTTCCATATTCAGTTCCTACCTCAATCCTTTATATCCCATGCGCATCCACCGTTGTTTTATCATGGCTTTTCACACATGGAAACAGAGTTGGCTCATTAGCAACCTCAACGAGGTTGCCCTAATCAGGGTAGCACGAAACTCCTGACCAATGTTTCGGTCAAAAGACGCCATCCATCCACAAGTACAAAAAGAATGATCTTAAATGGTAATGAAACCAAAACCGGCGGTAAAAAGATTAAACCCATGGATAATAGCACAGAAGCGATAATAATATCAATAATGATGAAGGGGATGAAAATTAACACCCCCATTTCAAACGCTATGCGGAGCTCATTAATCATGAACGCGGGGATAACCAACCACGTGGGGATATCCTGTTCCACTTCGGGTCGATCAATATTTCCTAATTCAATAAATAAGGCAAGGGCTTCCCTTCCTTTTGATGAGTCAAGCTGTGCAAGCATAAACTCGCGGAGGGGTTCAATCCCCCTATTTAATAACTCATCTGTTCCTATTTCTTCATTCTGATAGGGAACCCAGGCATTATTATACATTTGAATAAATTGCGGAGCCATAATAAATAGTGATAAAAACAGTGCAATCGCAACCAAAACCTGATAAGGCGGCATAGATTGGGTAGCAAGCGCTGTTCGGGTAAAGGACAAAACAATAATGATCCGAACAAAACTTGTAAGCATAATGATAAGTGCAGGTGCTAATGAAAGGAGGGATATAAGGATAAGAACTAGTATACCTGTTGAAATCTGTTCTGGATTGGATACGGTATCAAGAACCTCCGCTACATCAATTGGGTTATCAAAATCAACAAGCGATGGCTCTTCCTGAGAGTAACCCAGGGTGGTAAGTATACATAGTAGGAGTAAGGTTAGTGGAATAACCCTACTGAAAAATCTTAGCATAGCCCCTCCCAGCTTTGTAAGATCGCTATAAAATGATAGGAATGCTTAGGTATTCAATTTGTTTAGGCGATCCTTTTGTTTCTGTAATACATTTAAAAACCCCTTGATCGGGGCAATTTCGGTTTTCTGTGTACTCGTGTTCTTACCAAACATAGAACCGAATACATTGGAAAAACTTTGTTTATAATTTGGTAGAACACTGCTTGATGCTTTCACGCGTAGTTCATCAATTGTTTCTTTATCGGTAATCTCTCCGAGTGTGTTGACCTGTTGATCGGTAATACCGAGTATATAAACCCGACCGGCGATCTCCACTACCTGTACATATTTTTGCAAGGCAATAGTGGAGGTAGACAACACTTTGATGGAATCATTATCCAGAAACGTTACACCTTTCCGCTTTTTTATGATACGGATAACGATCCATACAACAATAATCAGTACGATTAAAAAAACAATGGTTTGAATCAACGCAGTATATGTACTTGTGCTGCTAGATTTACGTTCCCCTTTTTCTGAGCCAGCATTCACGTTAGCATAATCTTCTTGTGTGGGAACAACCTGGTGGGTAGGCGCTTTCTCTTGTTCGGGAGTCGGAAGTGGCTTCGGCATGGTTGAATCATTTCCAGTTGAATCTGCCAATTCCCCATCCGTTTCAACTTGCGCAACGGCAGTACCCGGTATGATCAAACTAGATAAAAAAAAGAAAAGAAAGATAGCCGATAAGCTAATACGATTCATGATTCAATTCCCATGTTTTCCAATATCATTGACGGAAAAAGGTGGGATAAATGCTATCCCCTCCCGAGTGTTGTTACAATCGTTCTTTTGAACTAATAATTTCCGTCAAACGAATTCCAAACGTATCATCACCTGGCATCACTTGTATTTCCCCTTTTGCTACAAGTTTGCCATTTACATACAAATACGATGGTTCCCCTGCGTGGGTGGTTAGATCCACAACACTTCCTTCACTCCATTGCAAAATCTCTCGAATTCGCTTTTGTGTTCGTCCCAACTCCACCGTAAGTTGCATGCTAATATCCAGAAGCAAATTTATTTTCCCCTGGTTTTCTTTGTGTTCACGCAATTCCAATTGGGAAAACAAAACAGGACGTACAGTGACAGCATCTTTTGCCGCCTTGGCGTCACTACTACCATAAGACTGCATCGTTCCATAGTAATCGCCGGTTTCTGCTTGCTTCTGTATATTAATGAATTCCTTCGCCAATTGAACGGATAACACCTGATTCATGTGTATCGGTGGGTATCCATCTGGATTCAAGGTATACTTGACATGAACACTCTGGGTACCTTTTGGAAACCGCAATTTGGATGAGTTATCCAGAATTTCAACCTGGGGCTTTGCAATGTTAACGATTTTTCCGATACGTTGTCCTAGAAAGGTATTACCCGCAGCGGACATCTGCAAAAGTCCTTCCGATATGGAATTCAACACGGCTTCATTCAGTTCTGTTTGCTTGGTACTGGAAATGGCTTCAGCTAATCCCAAAGCATCATCCACATCAAATACAAAGAAATTATCACCAGATAATCCTTCCGAAAAATTGATATGAACCTGAATGAGCTTCGTACCTGAAAACTCTGAAATCAACTCGTTGTTTTGTTTGTAAAACGCTTTGAGATTGGAGTAGTTCATGGCACGATTGTAAATCGTGTGAAATGCGTTGGTCTGATATTCCAAATTCTGGTTCATCAGCTCCACGATTTTACTCATCTCGTTGTCACGGATTGGTTCCTTGTCCAATTTTTGGGCACCTGAAATATCGGGAGGATCCACAGGTATTTCATCCGCGCCTTCCAGCAAAGCATTGATTTCTTCTTGTGAAAGATTACTATCTGCCATTAGGCTTCTCCATCATCAATAAAATCTTCAATAGCTTCTTCATCGAGATCATCGATCTTGTCCCGAATTTGAATAGCCATCCGTTTACCAACGAGTCCGGGGCGACAGAAAAACTTGAACTTATTTCCAACCTTAACCAACAAATCGCTGTTAAGTTTAGCGTTATCCAGTTTAACTACATCGCCGACACGCAAATCAATAATATCACGCATAGGTAGATCCACGCTACCCAACTGGGCGATAATATCAATCATAATCGGAGATAAACGTTCCTTCAAGATATTGAAATTTTCTCGTGTAATACTACGGCTGATATTCGAGTACCAGAATTGAGCGGTAAGTTTGGAGATAATGGGTTCAATAACAATATAAGGAATACAAAAGTTGGTCATCCCCTCTACTTCCCCAATCTTCGTTTCCAGCGTAATCAACACCACCATATCCCCAGGTGCAATACCAATCCCAGCAAATTGAGGGTTTGTCTCCAGATGTTGCAGCCGTGGTCGCAAATCAATCACATTGCTCCAGGCTTCCCGTAGGTTTCCCAGAATCCGTATCATAATCTGCTCGATAATCGTCTTTTCAATCGCCGTGATTTCTCGGTTAAGTTTGGCAGGTTCCCCTGCTCCCCCAAACACCCGATCGATTATCGTGAAGGTAATGGTCGGATCGATCTCCATTACCGCCTGCCCCTTTAGTGGATCCATATTAATAATGGATAAACACGTAGGAGATGGAATACTACGGATAAACTCGTCATAGGTCAACTGGTCGACAGACGCTACGTGCACAATCGAAATCTGACGAAGGTAAGCTGACAACGTTGAAGTCGTTGATCGAGCAAACGTTTCGTGCATCATCTGAAGTGTACGAAGCTGATCTTTGGAGAATTTGTCGGGACGCTTAAAATCGTAAATCTTAACCCGTTTACGAACCTTTGTCTCAACATGTGGCTCTTCTTCCTCTACACCACCTCCGCCGCCAGAAGCCTGGGGTGACGAATCATCTGCGATGGCATTTAACAACGCATCAATTTCGTCCTGCGATAAAACGTCAGTCATATTTTCCCCCCAATTTTTGGATGATTCCCCGTTGTTCCCCCGGAACACCTAAGGAACCCACTAAGCTAGAATCTATGCACATTCTCAGAAAACGCAACAAAACCCACATCTCTCAGTACCCCTCATAAGTCTTCTGAGAGTTGGTGTTATTGTCCTTCAATCACATCAAAACCCGTCACAATCACCCCCATAACCATCTGTTCCCCTAAGATATTATTCACTTCTTGGGCTAATTCAATCTTCAAATTCTGAAGACCATCGGACGTATTTAATTCATCTGGGGATTTCTGTGCAACGGTCGTTTCAATTTTTTCTACGATTTCAAAACGATGATCGGAAAGCGCTTCTTTAATTTCCTCTTCGTGATCCTTACTGAATTTCAAACCTATTTTTGCCTGGACAACAACAGGTTTGGTGACCCCTTGTCCGGGATCCAGCATGATACGAAGTGGTTCTTTTTCGGTGAGATTAAATTCTACGGTTCGAGGTTTCTCGGCGCCAAATTCCTGGGCTTCATAGACATTGCCGACAACCGGTTGATTCGCTTGCTGGGTGGCTAAACTGACCCAGTAAGAAATTAAAATAAGACCACCAAAGAGTACAATTGCTCCCGCAACAATAAGCAGAATTAAAACAATTCTGCCGCGCTGACCACTTTCCTCGATGACCTCATTCGCCTCGGATTCTTCCATATCCTCAGCTTGCTCAAGGTTCATATCCTCTTCTGCTGCCATATATTCCCCTCCAAAAACGTAATATAAAATAATGAACTTGAAAAATCAAGTGCGTATTCTGAACTTTAGCAAAAAAAAAAAAATTTGTTGATTTTAGAACTCCGGATTCTCTCCGTGTTCGTTCCCAATTAACCCTATCTGACGTCGATACACAACAATTTTTTTAAATATTTCTTCACACGACTCCGTAACAATATATTTCCGCTCACTTAATAACCGAATGATCGTATCCGGGGTCGATTCAATTGTTTCGATTTGATGCGGGTTAATCCAAAACGTTTTGCCATTCAATCGCGTTACTTCTATCATAAAACATGCTCGTCGTAAACCCGCTTAGGGGCAATCCTATCGAGATGCCCCTAAACTGGTTTGGTTATATTTTCACCTGTTTGTTTCCTTGCGGGTTATCGTTTCAGCATCAATAATTCTTGAAGCAGCTGATCCGATGTGGTGATGGTTCGGCTGTTTGCTTGGAATCCACGTTGTGTTACAATCATATCGGTAAATTGTTCTGCCAGATCCACATTGGACATTTCCAAACTCGCAGGAATAATCACCCCTTTACCTTGACTACCCGGTAGTCCTATATTCGCCAATCCCGAGTTGGTGGATTGTTGAAAATTAGTATCACCGGATTTTGTTAAACCACGAGCATTAATAAACGTAGATAACGCAATTTGTGCCAGATCACGGGTTTGCCCGTTGGTGTAATTCCCAACGATGGTTCCAACTTGATTGATGGTATATTCTTGAAGATATCCTAGTCCATACCCATCCTGGTCAACAAATTTGGTCGTAGTGGTTGATGAGAACTGGGTAACCCCTTGATTGGAAACGCCAGCTTCACCCATCGCAATTTCAACTACCTGTTGATATCCAACCGGATTACCCGCTGCATCTTCTGCATTTTGAATATCAAATACCAGTTGAAAGTTTAGTTCACCTTCACCCATGGTTACAGGAAACGCTGCCGCTAGATCTTCACTTACCGATCGAATCGCTCCATTATCATCAAAGGTTACATACCCAAGATTTGAATTGGGTGTGTTATCCGCATTTCCTACTTCCATCCGTACAGAACCATCAATAACCGTTTCACTGGTTACATTGGCTTCCACGCGCCAGGTGTTTACTCCAACTTTAACAAACTCAAGTTCTACATTATGCTCGTTTCCTTGAGAATCAAAAGCGTTTAACGATGTTCGGTGAACACCACCCCCTTGAATTTCCGCTTCGGTTGGGGCATCTGGATTTTGCACAATGACCGCGTCCGCATTCAAGTTACTTGCCATTTCCATCAATTGGGTCGCTTTGGCAGGAAACTTTTCACCGATGGGAACGAGAATATCCTGGGTGTCGCCTGTGGCTTCTATTCGTGTCGACCCATCCGTATTAATAATAGCATTCCATCCTTGGACTTTGAACCCGTTAGGATTCACGAGCTGATTTTCTTTATCCACCGAGAAATTACCCGCACGAGTATAAAACTGTTCGTCACCTTTCCCTAAGATAAAGAAGCCATCGCCCTGAATTGCCGCATCCGTGCGTTCCCCAGTAACTTGGAGACTCCCCTGACTCATAATCGTATCGATTGAAGCAGCAGTCATCCCCAACCCAACTTGTTTTGGGTTCATACCACCACGAACGTCGGTTGGACGCGCCGCACCCGATAAGGTTTGGCTGATGATATCTTGAAATGTAACTCGGGAATATTTAAAACCGTTCGTATTCACATTGGAGATATTATTTCCTAATACATCCATGCGAATCTGGTGGTTTTTTAAACCCGAAACTCCAGCATAAAGGGATCGCATCATAAGGCACTTACTCCTAATATAGATTTTACAATGGTACGGAGGTTTTAACAAAACCTCCCATAATTACTACCTACCTCATTCCGTGAGGTGGCGGTGTATTGACCAGCCGTCCACAGATCCCACCGATCAACACGTTCCTTATAACAACATATCTATGCATCCGCTTCCTTATGCCCCTCTTGGGCACATCTTTCTGGTGTGTTCTCATAACCGGAGCGGAAGATTAGTCATCTGATGGACGAACCGGAGTTTCAACCCGCATAATTTGCGACGGTTCTACCTGATGACCATTGATTTCTAAACTCATACTGCCATTTTGCATATTTATTGCCGTCACCGTACCCCGCATTGGAGCAGCTCCCTCAAATGTACCAACCGTATAGGTTACTTCTTTTCCAAGCAGATCAAAGGAATGATTACCAATTACAGCGTTTGCTAAGTTATCAATGCCTTTGTTTATTTTACTTGTTTCTTCCAGGGTACTAAATTGTGCCATCTGCGCAATGAAGTTTTCATTACTCATTGGCTCCAACGGGTCCTGATGTTTGAGTTGTTCGGTTACCAAACGTAGAAAATCAGCTTGCCCTAATTGGGATTTGTGTCCCCGATTTAATGCTTGGAGGTGATCATTAATATGCTTCACATCCTGCTTACTTTGGATAATTTGTCGATCTAAAAGTTCCCGTGAAAAGGTTCCTTCATTCAATGAAGGCTGGGTACTCATTCGTTCGATAAATTGATTGGACTGTTTGATGGTCTGATACAGTTGATTTTGATTTGCGCCAATTGATTCAATTCCTGGCATAATTCCCTCCGTTTTTTTAAGCGGAAACATTCACGATGCGTGCAATCCATGTTGGTAACAGATTTAGCAATACGTGATTTGCATGTTTCATAGAACCCGAATGGGTCAACTCATCGGATTCCCCAGCATACGTATTTTGATGCTGTGCATCTTCCATCCGTTCTTCCGCCTTTTCCATCATGAAATCACTTTGATTGGTTCCCAACTCGATTTCCACTTCACCGAGGCTGTTTCCATTGTCTTCAAATTGCTGACGCAACGAATCCAGATTGTTTTCGAGCGTCCGTTTTATTTCTGCATTTTCGACAACTATTCGAAGTTTTAAAACATTATCTTCCATTGTTGCATTTATTTTCATTTTTCCTAATGCATCCGGCTTAAGTTGCATTACCATTTCCGTCTTTTCAGCACTTATTTTTGTGGCTGATTGCTGCACCATTTGCTGAAACGCTTGTTGTGCTACTTCTTTTGGGTTATGCATTTGAGAAAGACTCGGCATACGC
>CAYPZJ010000232.1:0-8210 GCA_964414635.1 uncultured Spirochaetia bacterium | reverse complement strand
ACTTTCTGCGTGGACTGATCAATGGGTGGATATACCAGTCGATGAGAAGCAGTATTATGAGATGCTTCAAAAGAAAATCCAATCAAGCACTCATAAGAAAAAAGAAAGTTTAAACCAAACGGTTAGTTTGGATGGATCCTATAGCAAATAGCGAAAAGAGAGGAAACCATGTACTTAACAGGATTTGCAGATGAAGCGGCTGAAACCATTGAAGGGCAGATAAAAGCAACAAAAACATTGAAATGGCGGTTTATTGAGTCACGGAACATCAATGGTAAGAATATCCATGATATCTCCGATGAGGAATTTGATCATGTAGTCAATTCGTTGGAGGAACAGGGAATACGAATTAATTGCTTTGGTTCAGCCATTGCCAATTGGAGTAAACAAATTACAGAGCCGTTTGATTCTTCTCTAGAAGAAGCCAAACGCGCGATTCCTCGGATGCAACGGTTGGGATGTAAGCTTATCCGAATTATGAGTTTTGCTGTATTAAAGGATCGTGGACCGGATGATCAGATGGAAGCGGAGCGTATTAAACGATTAAATATCTTGGTACCAATGTTTTTGGATGTAGGGATTCAGCCGGTGCATGAGAATTGTATGAATTATGGAGGAATGGGGTGGACATTTACATTACGTTTAATTGAACAGGTTCCGGGGATAAAGTTGGTTTTCGATACAGGAAATCCAGTGATGACGGATGATTTTACGAAGAACCCACCCTACCCTAAGCAATCAGCTTGGGAGTTCTATAATCATGTTAAAGAACATATTGCTTATGTACATATAAAAGATGGAAAAATATTGGCACCCACCGATCAAAATACATTCCCCAAAACGCAATTCACCTTTGCCGGAGATGGGGATGGGGATGTGAAACGTATTGTAGCTGATTTGGTTGAAAACGGGTATGATGGTGGATTTTCTATGGAACCCCATTTGAGTGTTGTTTTTCATGAGAAAGATGATCGCAGTGAAAGTGAGATCCGATTTAATAATTATGTTGAATACGGAAAACGATTTATGCTTTTACTTGAAGATATCGGAGTAGATACTACGATGTTAACTATGGATTAACCAACTGAAGTAGGTTTAAAAGAATACAATCGAGGCGAATTGATGAAAGAGCTACTGGATAAAAACTACGATCCAAAATCCTTTGAGGATAAATGGTATGATTTTTGGGAGAAACAAGGTTATTTTCATGCGGACGTGGATAAGAAACAAAAGCCATTTTCGATTGTAATCCCGCCTCCGAATATTACGAGCCAACTACACATGGGACATGGGCTAAATAATACCCTTCAAGATATCCTCATTCGGTGGAAGCGGATGTGTGGATACAATGCGTGTTGGATTCCAGGAACGGATCATGCTGGAATAGCCACCCAAAACGTAATCGAGAAAGCATTGGCAAAGGAAAACAAAACTCGATTTGATTTAGGTCGGGAAGCATTTGTAACGAAAGCCTGGGAATGGAGAGAGAAATATGGTGGAATTATTCTCCAACAGCTCCGAAAGATGGGCTGTTCATGTGATTGGGATCGGACTCGATTTACCATGGATGAGGGACTGTCTCGGGCGGTTCGGCATATTTTCGTACGGTTGTATAATGAAGGATTAATATATAAAGGAGAACGAATCATCAATTGGTGTCCCCGATGTACTACGGCACTAAGTGATGATGAAGTGGATCACAAGGAACCGCAAACGGATCCGCAGCTCCAGAAATATGCTGGAAGCATGTATCATATTAAGTATCCTATTAAAGATAGTTCAGAATTTGTACATATTGCGACAACCCGACCCGAAACAATGTTAGGTGATACCGGTGTTGCTGTTAATCCAGAGGATAAACGATATAAACATCTGATAGGCAAAACGGTAATCCTTCCCCTAGTGAACCGGGAACTTCCAGTAGTTGGAGATACTTATGTGGATATGGAATTTGGATCGGGTGTGGTAAAGGTTACACCTGCTCATGATTCGAATGATTTTGAGATCGGAAATCGCCATAAATTATCTCGTGTGAATGTGTTTAATTATAAAGGGGAAGCCAACGATCAAGTTCCAGAAAAATACAGAGGGATGGATCGGTTCACGTTACGCAAAGAAGTGGTTAAGGATTTAAAACAAGCGGATCTTTTTATTGAAACAGAAGATCATATCCATAGTGTGGGATGTTGTTACCGATGCAATACCATTATCGAACCCTGGTTATCTGCTCAATGGTTTGTTCATATGAAACCCCTAGCCGAACCTGCCATCGCGGTAGTAAAGTCAGGTCAAGTGCAGCTTCATCCTGAGCATTGGAAGAAAACCTATTTTCATTGGTTGGAAAATGTACAAGATTGGTGCATCTCACGCCAACTTTGGTGGGGCCATCGAATTCCTATTTGGTATTGCCAAAGCTGTGGGGCAACTCTCTCTTCTGAGGAGGATATAAAAACCTGTACTAAATGCGGTAGTTCTGAACTCAAACAAGATGAAGATGTATTAGACACGTGGTTTTCATCCTGGCTTTGGCCTGTGAGTACGTTAGGATTTCCTACAGAATCAACGGATTTGGATTATTTCTATCCTACCGATGTGCTGTCAACCGCTCCGGAAATCATTTTTCTCTGGGTTGCTCGGATGATTATGTCGGGGTTGTATCTACGCAACGAAATCCCCTTTTCCCATGTATATCTCCATGCAACGGTTTGTGATGAAAAAGGGGTGAAACAATCGAAGAGTTTAGGTAACGGACAGGATCCGTTGGATGTGATTAAAGAGTATGGAGCAGATGCTCTCCGGTTTACGGTTACAAGCCTTGCACCTTTAGGCGGTCGATTGAACCTAGGATGGAATAGCTTTAATAATGGGAAACGTTTTGCCAATAAATTATGGAATGCCTCCCGGTATATACTTATGAATTTAGAACAGCAGTATATAAAACCACTAAATCAATCCGGGATGGAATTGGCATCACGATGGATTATGAGTCGGTTATCTCACGTTGCTGGTGATGTAAATCGTCATTTGGAACAGTATCGGTTTAATGAAGCTGCTATGCTTCTCTATCATTTTATCTGGGGCGATTTCTGCGATTGGTTTGTAGAGATTTCCAAAATCAGATTATATGATGGAACTCCCTCTCAGATGGAAGAAAGCACCTCGGTCTTAATAGAAGTGATGGACAAAATGCTTCGGCTACTTCATCCATACATGCCTTTTATTACCGAAGAAATATGGCAAAAACTACCGCATAATGACGCTTCCATCATGGTTACATCGTATCCACAAATGAATGAGGCTTGGATAGATACACAAGCAGAAGCGAATATGCAACAATTGATGGAACTCATCACCGCTATCCGCAATCTTCGAAAAACGGTGAATATCCCTCCAGATACCCAGTTAGCCGTACGGATTCGAACCAACAAGGAATCTGAAAATATGTTTGAAGCCGGGAAAGAATATATTGCAAAGCTTGCAAAGATGGAACAGGTACAGGTTGGAACGATGTTGGAGAAGCCGGAAAAATCAGGGATTATTCTGGGTACCACCTATGAAGCCTATGTGCAATTAGAAGGACATATTGATTTTGATGTGGAACGAGCTCGTCTGGAAAAAGAACTGATGAAAGTAGAAGCGGATTTCAAACGGTTGCAGGGCAAGCTTTCCAATGAAAATTTTGTAACCAACGCACCTGAAAACATCGTACAAGGGGAACGAGAAAAATTCGCTCAGATCGAGGTGTTACGGGAAACACTCATTAAGAATATTGAAGCCTTAAAGTCGAATTGATTACATTTCAGTGTAGTGTGCTTTTTCCTGTTTCGGAATGGAAAAATATACGGTTGTCCCTTTATCAAACTCACTTTCCAACCATACTTCGCCTTGGTGTAATTCTACAATCTTCTTAACGATTACCAGTCCCAACCCGGTACTGGGTTCGTTTCCAATGGGTCGATTGGAAAGTTTTTCAAATTTACGAAATAGCCGGTCTTGCTCCTCTTTTTTAATTCCCATCCCCTCATCCGCCACATAGCAAATGTATTGATTATCGTCGTTTTTAATCCCCATAGTTATGGTGGTATCATGATCTGAAAATTTTAGTGCATTAGAAAGCAAATTATCAAATACCTGGGTAAGACGATTGGGATCAACATACAAGGTAGGTGGAGGATCGGGCAGATCGGTTTTTAATGCAATTTGTTTATTATCAGCAATCAGTTGATGACTCTCCACTATTCCATGGAAAAAATCTGCTGCATTGATTTCTGAATAGATTAGTTCCAATTTGCCCGATTCAATTGCAGAAATATCCAGAATATCATCAATCAGGTTAAACATATTTTGTACGGTAGAGCGTACCATTTGCAATAATCGATTGTGCCGTTGATCGAGTACATCATTGAGCGCTTGCTCCAGGTATTCGACAAGCATGTGCATATTCGATAACGGGCTTTTCAAATCATGTGCGACAATCCCAATCAGTTCATCTTTGTAATCATTCAGCTTTTTATAATCTTCCATCTGTTGTTGGATTTTTTTATTTCCCTGTTCCAGCTGATCCTGTAATGCTTTTATTCGTAGCTGGGTTCGAATGCGAGCCACCAAGATATCTAGATTGATAGGTTTTTCAATATAATCATTAGCCCCATAATCCAAACCACGAATGACATCGTCTTCACTTTTAAGGAACGCTGTAATCAGAATGATAGGAAGCAAGCGGGTAGCTTCTTCGGAACGCAATCGTTTTACGATATCGAACCCATGTATGTCTGGGAGTACGGCATCCAATAATAGGATATCTGGTGGATCTTTGATAATAGTTGCGATACCTGTTTCCCCATTAATAAAATTACGGGTTTGATAGCCCATATCACTCAGCTCTTCTCCGAGGAGAATTCCAATGGATTCATTATCATCTATAATATCGACACGAGCATTACGTTTTCCAGATTGATCCATAAGTGTACCTTCCCCTTAATGATGATCGATTTGTATACCATAATCTGCGATGCGTCCTGGATAATATCGTTCTATAAAATCGACTACGGTATTTAGAACACCATTTACAAATTTTTCATCGTTTGCAACGGTAACTACCCCCAAAACACTAACATATATTGTATCGGCAAAATCCACTTCAGCGATGGCAACATTATATTTGTTATGTACTCGTGCTTTGATACTGTTAATAATACTCCGTTTTTCTTTCAGTGAATTGCACTCATCGGTTGTTATTTCCAGTTGAGCGGACCCAATTACCATTTCCCGCCTCCATAATGTAGGTAATATACTCAAAAGGATTGGTTTTGACAATTTTTATGAGTAATATATCCTATGGAGTGTCTTGAGATAAGACTTTTCTCTTCTAAAACTATCCTTCTTTGTGGAGAAGAGAAGATACCAATGAAAGTCAGCTCAACTTGCATTTTGAATTTGATTAAGAATGGAAGTGTGGAAAGGTAGTATATTATGAATCTTGATGTCAATGCGATTCACATTTTTACAGATGGAGCGTGCAGCGGGAATCCAGGTCCGGGGGGATGGGGATGTGTAATGGTTTCCGGCTCGTATAAAAAAGCATTCGCAGGAAGCGATCCCAACACTACGAACAATCGAATGGAACTTCAAGCAGTGCTTGAAGGGCTTCGTAGACTCAAAGATCAAAAGAAAGGGAAGAAGATCATTATTTATAGCGATTCTGCCTACCTTATTAATGGATTTACCCAAGGTTGGGTATCAAAATGGGTTAAGAATGATTGGTATAAAGATGCAAAAAAAACACAACCTGTACTCAATCAAGTCTTGTGGGAAGAATTGTGGATGTATGCAAATCAGTTCCCTCTTGAATGGGTAAAGGTCAAGGGACATAGCGATCATTTATTAAATAATCTATGTGATAAAATGGCAGTACATATGATTGGATATCAGCGAGAGGTGGATTCGGCTTTGGAATGATTAGAATAGTTATTGTGGTTGATCTTCCAAGCTAGGAAGAGGTTCGGTAGAGAATTCTTCTAGGGTTGCGGTCATTTTTTGAGTTTGAAAAATCGCCTGATTCTGTGTTGTTGTTTCCAATTCAAACGCAGAAGAATTTTGAACAAGTTTTCCTAAATCAATACAAAATAAATAAACACCTTTCAAATTCCCTTTTCCATCAAAGGTTCCTAAATCACTAGCACCCTGGATCTCTGTTTCACCGATATATTCAATTGCTGCATAGGTATGTCCTTCAACTTCATAGAGTTGAATGAGTGTGCAATCCAGTTTTAGCATAACAACAATATCGGTATTGCCACGCTCTAAATCATCGGTGAATTGAACATTGGTTTTTCCACCTAAATAGGAGCGGCTTGTTAGGGTCCATTTCGCATTTAAACCTACCGGATCCCTTGGTAATACCTGAAAGAATTGTCCCATCATATCTTCAATGTTGATATTTACAGGATTATTCTGATTAATAAACGGTAGCTCGGTGGATGTATCGGTGATGGAACCATCGGGATGGATGGATCCTAAAAAGCGCATTACTTTTAAATCATTTGAGGTGATGGACTGATGTCCTGTAGAACTGGTGATTTCAATCATAGGTTGATCAAAGGAGGCATCGAATGAGGCTGCGCCAGCAGTCAATGATTTAGTGAGTTGAAAAAGGAGATCCAGTTTGCTATTCAAAGCAACCGAATCAGGTGTTTCATCGCCGAAGGTATACACCTTCGCTTCTGTTTGTAATTCAATCTGATAATGCAATACATCAGGTGCCACCCATTGATAAGAAAGTTTATGCTTCTCCCCGGTACCAGCTTCAGTAATATTAATAGCTATTTCATCTTGCTTTTTGGGAATGGTGACTTCCTCCACAGAGGGGAGAGGAATCGTCGGTTGTAAGGTTGAGGAATGGTTTGCTGTTGGTATTGATTCTGAAGGAGTTACGGTACACGCAATGGTTGTTATAGATGCACCAACTAAAAAAAATAGGATTATAAGTAAGGATATCATGTGTTTCATGTATGAGTGCCTCTTTCAAATGGTGAAATTAGGGTCTAACACACCATCATCTCATGCATAAGGTACTTAAAATCCACGTGCTGGTCAAAACGTTCATTGAAACTTTTTCGATAGTGTATGCATAAATGAGTATCAGACTTGACTTTCCTATACAATACCTTAGCTTAAGAAATATGAAAACGATAACCGTATTTAACAAGAAATGTATTATTTCAAACACCCCATCCTATCCAATTGGGATGGTATTTGGGATTATTGCGTGTTTGTTTTGCACGATTTGTTCAGGGGAAGGAAACTCCCAAAACAACGATTCAAAAATACATATCGAATCGACCATACCTACAGAAGGGATTCCTCCATTACCTGAGGATTCCACTACGAGTGTCATAAAGGATAAATCCTACTATATGAACTTGCTGGACAAAACCTCTTTTGATAACCGTGCTGATTTTATTCAAACATATCAATTGGCACTCAACGTTGATCATGGAGATTTTTTGCAGCAGTTTACCGGGTTTGCCTTTACTGAAGAAAATCAAAAATTGGTATCAACCGGACCCCTGGGGTTAAATGACTTTGTGCAGATTGTAAAGCTGGATCGTATTGTGGAACTGGAATCACCAACTCCAACGTTTAGTTTTCGATTAAACGGAAAATCGATTGATGTGATGAAGGTTCTGACTGAGCGAACGAAATATGGGGAAGTAGAACGGTTTTCAAAATTGGTCTTTTTAGCAAATGATCCTATCGGTTGGAAATTTCTCGTGTATGGAAACCCTTCTAAGAAAGATGACCCACTACTCCACGTTCTCACCGAGGAGACCATAAAAACATTTCGTACAGATGAAAATCCAGAAGGGCGCATTTATGATGATCAGCAAGCCAAAGCATTGAATAAACGAGGGATGCAATTTTACGATCAGGGTAATTACCATCAAGCGATCCGCGTGTTCGAGGATGCGATGGAACAAAATCCGTTTTATTTTTTCCCACCCTGGAACGCTGCGTGTTGTCATTCCCTGTTGAATCAAAAATCCGAAGCAGTAGCGCTACTGGAAAAAGCCGCAGAATTAAATCCTGAAATGCTTTACGAACGTATCTATATTAAAAAGGATTCTGATTTGGATAATTTGCGATCCTATGAACCAGATCGCGCAGGCAGAGGGGGGCGACGGCGATTACCGTATGGCACCAGCTGGCGC
>CAYPZJ010000231.1:0-8211 GCA_964414635.1 uncultured Spirochaetia bacterium | reverse complement strand
CGTACGGATTGCCCAGGATGCAGTGATTTCAAAGCCTGTTTCAATCAATGTAAATGCTAAACTATCCCACGCAGTAGGATCTTTATGAGTAAACATGAGCGTCAGGACACCTTGGTTTTTCAATACACGATGAATTTCCTGGAAAATTTGACTCATCATGGTTTCATAATGCACTTTTGCCCCTGCTTTCGTTGGTTTTATTCCATCTGCTTTTGCAACCGCTTCATCACTTTTTGGGGTTAATTCATTCCAGAATAATTCGGGATAAACTGGTTCCAAAACGCGTTTCAACCAAACATAAAAGAAATCCGCCAATTCTGCGTACATCACATTGTCGTAATAGGGAGGATCCATCACAACCGCATCCACCGATTGATCATGTACTTGAACCAAATCGTGCGCGCTGCCATTAAAGAATTGAATTCGTTGTTGGGTTTGGGTTATGGTGGAAAAAAGTTCGTTCTGCTCGTTTACCGGCGACAAAGAATAAGATTGTAGCAACCCCTTAACACTTCTGATAATTTGATCCAATGCCCAAGGAAGTAAACGATGGGCTCCATCAAACTCTCCATGAGTCCATTTAAAACTATAATCATGTCGATCAAATGTATTCGCAATCGTCCATCGTATAGGATTCCATGCACTAAACTGCGAATTGAAATTTGCTGCTTTATCCAGTGCGAATGCTAAATAGGTCAGAATGGCTTTTTGTAATCCTGAATCATTAACATCGCACTCGATGCGTGGTTGAATTTCCTCGTTTAGTACTGCAACATAGGTACATAGAGTAACTGCTTGTCGCGCAGAAAACATATCACAAAATCGATGCATTCCATACCGCAAGGGACGTTTATCAGTACTGGACTGTGGATACTGTTCTATCGGTATATAATCTTTTTGATTCCATTCTTTTTGTTGGGCAATCCAAAACGTATAAGCTTGCTCTACAGCATTTTGATCAACCGAATTGGGGAGACGAAAACGTTTTGTTTTTCCTTCCAGATAAACAATGGCTAGCAATTGAGAGCCCATTCGTTGATGTTGTGCCTCTGATTTTATGTAGGAAGCAGGTAGAATATCATTGCAGCGGGGACATCGCCCAACACCTCTATTTACAGTCGCTTCTACTTCATAAGCAGATGCATCCATCGCCTGTTGGATAGAATAAGAAACGTCGTTGGATTCGGATGGATGGGGAATGATTGGTTCTAAAAATACCGGTGCTTTCCCTTTCCCTAACCACCAATTTGGGGAGAGGGGTACCTGAAGTTCGCACTGGGGACACCGTATGGTGCGTGCCCAGATATATGCTTGGTTTGGTTGATTGTCGGTTGTTGGAAAAAAGTGTTTCAACCGTTGTTTTACACCATGTATCCATTTTTTCCCCCACCGGTCTAACTCCTCAAGTAGCTGATTTCCATATAAAAATGGAAACTGAATGGTTGCCTGTTGAATAATGCTTGCAACGGGGTTTAATTCATTTACAAGGGTTTGAAATCCATAGCGAGCGCTTTCAAAAGGGATTGCCCCCCCACCCGCCATACAATCTAACACAACTGGGGAAGTTGTTTTGCCGGATAAGATCGCGTGATGGATCGCCTTTTTGTCTTCTATTGAGGGATTATATTTAAACGCACGCTCATATGATCTATCAGATGCAGGAATGGTTTTACGTACGGCAGGTTCAGTTACATACGATCGAAGTTGAGTTGCATTATGGAATATTCCATTCCATTTTAAAAATTGCTCGGGAGCAATATCGGCAGGTAATAGACTAGCTAGAATGGCGGCTCGGCAAGCGATGAGCGGTCGTCGTGCCCACCAGACGTGCAGATAATAATTGGGTGGCAATGCGCTCATAATACGCCGCTCACGTTGTGCTTCTACACTAATCTCTTCTACTGGAAACCAGGATTCAATAAGTAAAGGAGGATGTGTTTTCAAGAAACCACCTTTCAATCCGAAGGGATATGATTAATAATAGGTTTTTTGTAGGATTAAGCCCTTATAGCTTTCTGAAAAACCGAATGCTTTCAAAGGGATTTTGAAAGGACTTTTTAGGGAAGTATCATCATTAATCGTTTTTATTTCAATTGATTTAGGAGCGCCAAACGCTCGATTTAATAGCACCTTAAATACCTGAAAGTATCGATCGATAGAAGGATTGTCAGGTACCACGTGTATGACAAGATGGGCTCCACTACGCATCAACTCCATCACCAATCGGGATCCATGATAAACCAAATAGTTTGATGCAACCCGACGTGGTAGATCCAACCCCTCGATTTTCAAACCACAAAGCGAAGCCGGATCGGTTGCATTTAACCACCATACCGAATCCGATTCTTCCAGCTGCTGAAAGCGAAGAAGTCCTTCTGTCGTAATAAATTGGGGTCCATGTATCCCTTTGAAAAAATAGCCCGATATCAACTCTCCAGACAACTCCAT
Organism: uncultured Spirochaetia bacterium; assembly: GCA_964414635.1. Lineage (GTDB taxonomy): Bacteria > Spirochaetota > UBA6919 > CAYPZJ01 > CAYPZJ01 > CAYPZJ01. The sequence goes on along the minus strand of CAYPZJ010000231.1, from coordinate 5,763 downwards.
AAGATATAAGGTGCGAATAAGCTTTCCCCATTTGTTTTCTGGTGCTTCCTGATGAAGGATATCACGAAATAGAATTCCATAACGATGAAGTAGTTGACGAACACGATCTTTCTCTCGTTCCTGTAGTGCGATGATATCATCTGGTTCCGATTTCTTCTGGGAATTGAGGGGATACCAATGCCCAGGTAATGGTTTGGCTGCATTCCATCGACGTAAACTCAATCGTTTTCCTGCTTTCATTTGATCTTCCACAGTCTCGATGGAGAAATGGGTTTGGATACCTTTTCGTAGTGCTTCAAACGAATCATTGGTCACTAAACCACCCCAAGCTGTATCCCATAACCATTGTACCATGGTTTTCATGGGTACCAAGGTGCGTTGAACCAATTCCGTTATTTCATATCGACCGGTAGGATGTGGGAAAACAACTTCCAGCGAGAGGGAATCATTCGGTGATTGGGCACATGCGGGAATTCTTGTTGTTTCACCTTCCAGTTGAAATGCAATTTTTTTGGGACCGCAACCGATCCAATACAAACCCGTATGTAGCATAAGATTATCTAACCAAGTACTATAATATGGCTGAATGCGAGCTGGGAAGATATCTTGTTCCCAGGATTCGACCGGAGCCGGATAACCGAGTAATTGATCCAACCGGAATTGAAGGTCATCAGGAGAATCACCAGGAGTACAAATACCCTGATGGCTGGCAAGATATAAAGGAAGCTCCACGGCTTCCCTCGCTTCGATAGGAGCTCGTCGTTGCTTCCGAGCAACTCGTAACATGAACTCAAAATTTTCTGCGACACAATATTCAATCTGAACTGCATTTTCGCTTAATTGACCCACAAGTATGTGTCTTTCTTCTCCCAATTCAATCAATGCGTTTTCTAGTTGAGATTTCGGAACACCCAAGTACGCATTGATTTCTTTCAAAGTAAGAATCCCATAATAGCTCAACCATTGATACAACCAGCTAGAAAACGAAGCGGGCTCACTTCCCTTTTCATTATCATCTTCCTGATTCATTTCGCTTTTTCGTTGTGAATAGAGTTGATTCAATGTTTCAACCATTGTGTCTTTTTTAATAGTTGTGCAGGATTTTAGAGGATTAATTAGTTCTTTTTTAAAAGGGATTCCCATACATTCCAATGTATATGGAAGGGTTTCCAACGCAGCGATGTGTGTTGGTGAATTATTCGGAAACGCAAAGTGAACCAATTTGGGACATACTTCTTGAATAAACGTATTCGCTTCGATGTCATAATCGTCTTGTAGATGATCTACTAAAGCCATCCATTCATCGTAAGGTATTAACAACCGTTCTTTTATCCAATCTAATAGATCATCTGTTGTAGCAGGCGCATATCCTGGAGCCAATCGCTGTATTTTTTTCTGAACCTGGAGAATAATATCTTTGGAGACTTGAGGACGTAAGCTATCTGAATGTAGCAGATCATTAAAAATGCTATCGGTAAGATTGGATAAACTCCCTCCCTGTGGTGTATCATCTTCATACATGTATTGATTTGTCTGAGCATACAGAATAGCGGCTGCAAAGGGGGAAGGAATCCCACTAGTTACTTCGGAAATCTGAATAATACCGTCCTGTACTTCTTGAAGTACTTGTCTCAGATTTGGTAAATCAAATACATCATGGAGGCAAGTGCGCCATGTTTCGTATATTAATGGGAAATCATCATAGGCTAAGACGCGTTCGAGTAGTTTTTTACTTCGGACCCGAGTCATCCAGAAAGGGATTCGTTTATTAAATGATCCTCTGGGTAAAAGCAATGCCCTTCCCGCATTTTCCCGAAATCGAGCACCAAAAAAACCGGTTGTTTCCAATTTACTTCGTAGGCTATGTTCAATATCCTCAGGTTCTAATAATGATAATAGCTCAGATAGATTGATTTTCTCGGGAAGCACTAATAAAAGACAATCATCATTGGAAAACACTTCCAATGTAGTAGCGTATCGCTGTTCCCATCGAGCAGCAATTGCCAAGGCTAATGGCCGATTTACTCGTCCTCCCCATAATGTATGAAGGATAAGTTGGACGATATCGGTTTCACCAGTATTCAGCCCATCTTGGAAGATTTCTACTACCAAATGGTTTCGATGGGGGAGATCAACCCCACTTTGTTCTTTTTGCCGCTTTAAATAGTCTAGTAGTGTATCCGCCGCTTCTGGGATCATGTTGTGGACTTCAGTGAGTTCCGTTCGAAAAGCGGGGGAATCCAACTGGGAATTTGCTCGAGCTAGAAAGGAACCGATTCGCTTGGCATAATGAAAATCCCGATATTGTTCTTCTGCTTTCCAAAATGGGATCATTCCACCAGTTCGTTTTCCTGGAAGCACTTCGACATCATTAGAAGTAATTCGCTGGATGGTCCAAATTTGAGTTCCCAGCGCAAAGGTTTCCCCCAGATTCCGTTCCCAAACAAATTCTTCATCCAATTCACCAATTTTAGTTTTTCCATCCTGTAAACGAAGATTGTAGTATCCACGATCGGGGATGGTTCCACCAGAGGAAAATAACACATAACCCATCCCGGGGCGAGCTTTTACGGTTTGAGTCGTAGCATCCAAATGAATCATTGGGCGCAAGTCCCGAATACGAGTATCCGCATAGAATCCCGCCATCATTTTTAGTACTAAATTAAATTGGGTTTGCTTTAACGTGTGGAACGGATAACTAGTACGAATGAAATGATAAAGCTCATCTACCTGCCAAGATTCTACTAACGTCATGGATAAAATAACCTGAGTAAGAATATCCAGGGGATTTTGAATGGGATGTACCTGTTCAATATCACGATCCTGAATACACTGCGTGAGCACAGCGGCATGAATAAAATCATGAGCGTGTAGTGGATACATCCTCCCCTTTGATATTGCTCCAACCTGATGCCCAGCCCGACCAATCCGCTGAATAGCGGATGCAATAGATAACGGAGCTTCGACCAAGATCACCTGATCTAATTCCCCCACATCGATCCCTAATTCTAGTGAATTGGTAGCTGCTATAGCTCGAAGTTCTCCCTGTTTTAGTTTATCTTCTACAGTCAGTCGTATCTCTCGAGATAGCGACCCATGATGAGCATAGGCTAAAGGAACGTGTGCTTTATCATTCAAATAACGTGCAATTTTTTCGGCATTTCTACGGTTATTTGTAAAAATCAATGTAGATTGGTGCTCCACTATCTGTTCATACAATTCAGCAATCAATTCGGGCATCCATGAATCTTTTTCTGTTTTATCAACCACTTTAAGAGGTAGATTCACTCGAACATCATACGTTTTTGCATCGTCTGCTTTGATGGTTTCGACAGCGCGAGGGGTGTAAGAATAATGATTCCCCTGAATCGCAAGCTGATACCCACCCACAAATCGTGCCACCTCCTCCATCGGATTTACGGTTGCAGATAAAGCAATTCGTTGAAATTCACCACAGAGGGGTACCAGTCGATCAACTGCAGTTATTAGATGGGATCCCCGCTTTCCACCCACCAAAGCATGGATTTCATCGAGGATCACTGTGGCAAGTCCCGAAAGGATGTACCGATTTCTTTTAGAACTCAGAATAATATTTAGACTCTCTGGTGTTGTAATGAGAATTTCAGGAGGATTTTTAGCCATTTTCCGACGTTCTGCAGAAGAGGTATCACCACTTCGCGTGAATACATCAATATGCGGAAAACGTAATTGCTGCGAGCGGAAGCACTGCTCCAATTCAGAAAGAGGACGCAATAAATTTTTCTGGATATCGTTATTTAACGCTTTAAGTGGGGAAACATAAAGAATGCGAGTCCTTCCGGTACTCCATGTTCCTGTAATAATTTGATTCAAACCCCATAAAAAAGCGGTGAGGGTTTTTCCCGTTCCTGTGGGTGCGCTAACGAGAACGTGCTTCCCTTGTGCAATACTTTTCCAGGCTTGTTGTTGAATGGAAGTTGGATTCCCAATTACTGATAGAAACCAGCGTTTTATTTGTGGATGAAACAGATCCAGGCTTGCTTCGGGATGAGTCATAGTTTGTCATATGTTTCGTTGAAATCGTGCTTACACCGTTTTTTTTGTGCTTGGGTACGATCCAATCTTGTGTGGTTTCTACTCGATATCCGTATTCATTTGCTCAAGGATATAGGTGGCGAGGATATGTTTAGACTCCTCAGATGTATCCACAAATTTTACGCCAAAGAAATGTTCTTTCTGTACGACGGGTATAATCCCTGTTTTTACAGTTTGTTTACACATAGTCATGTGAGTGTGGGGGTAGGTGGACCCCAGTTTAAGCACACTCGCTAATATGGGGCGGGCGATCTCAATTAATCCACCTCCCATACTAATATTGTGAATTTTCGTTTCAATAGTCACGTTATCCTTGGGAAGTTCAATCACCATTCTGATAGGTTCGTGGGGATTAACAGCTACACGAACATGTTGACGCTTATCTTTGGTTTCTTCTAATCTTTTTTTTATTATTTCACTTCCAATTTCACCCAACTCTACAATAGTATTGCCTAGGTTGATTACCGGAACCTGATGGATATTCGGTCGAAGCGGTTCTTCCATGTCTTCATTAGATAAGAGCACGATTTTGGGATGATATACCAGAGGAAGCTGGTTGATCCAGGTGAGTATATCTTTTGTTTTATGTCCAATAATCCGTATGGGATTGATGATGATAAACGACAGATAATTTAGAAAGAAGAGGCGCTCCATTTGCTCAAGGGTGAAGGGGGTTAAAACTTCGGCACCGTTCATCAGAAAAAGGTACGATAATTCTTCTGCCATGCGATCTTCCAAACCACACAACGCAACCGCTGTTTGTTTGGAATGGTTTGCCAAGGAAAAATCCTCTCGAATTACCGGTTGAATGGTTTCTAATTCTGGAAGCTGTTGGATCACATTATCAAAAAACGGTTTTAGATTGGTTTGTGTAGAAGCATACGTTAGATGGAGTGTTTGGAATTGAAAATAGCTATCGGTGGCAAGCATGAGCATCGCATCCTGAACCGCTTTTTTTCCAGGATCAGCGATCGCTTGTAATTCCTCCAAATGAATGTATACATCAGCATATTTCTGCTCATGGATGTACTTAAGTGCCCGTTGGCAAAAAAGATACACGTTCTTAGGCAGTTGTTTGGATAGAATTCCACCCCTGAAATTCATATGGAATGCAGATCCTTCTACCCAGGTTTCGATTACGGCGCTCTCTTCCTGGAATTGAACCGGTGTAAGTGTACGCATATTCATTTCCCTACTCTAAATATCCGCTTAATACGTAAGATAGAAATTAAAGCAATTCCAGCAGGGGGTCAAGTGGATCCGATCTGAATCCAGGCGTTTTTATTAGTTGTTTTTTTTATTATATTTGATCGTATGGATGAATCGTCTCCAAAACGGAAACTTGGTGATGAATGGAAAAATTGGGATGGTACAATCGAAAAACAAAAAGCCTATCAACCGATAGGGAAAGGTATCTTTCTTGGTTTATTGATCGTGCAAATCCTGTTTATGGTAGGCATTCTTGCGGGATTCTACTACTTAATTGAACCCCGGTTAATGTCTTTTCACTGGTTAGTCCAACAAATTACCCTGTACGTATTTGCGATTGCTGCAAGTCTGATTCTGCTTACCACCCTTGTGTTTGTCATAACAGTGTTGACTAAATTAAATTTAATAGGCAATCCGCTCTTTTTCCTTCGTTTAGCACATTGGTTTTTCCCCCGCATTATCTGGGTTTCTAAAAAACTA
>CAYPZJ010000230.1:0-8235 GCA_964414635.1 uncultured Spirochaetia bacterium | reverse complement strand
ACAGCGGTGGCCGCTTCAATGATAACAACATACAACGCAGGCTGCATCCATCCGCGTGATCGAGTATGAAATTCCCAAGGGAGGGCTTCTGCAGGAGTTTTCCCCAATTTGTAATTCGCAAATTCCAAGATTTGGAAATGCTCATCTGCGTGGTAAAAATCGATACTAAATGTTGCAGTAAGAATAATAATAACTAAAGAGAATGCAGCACCCAAAACGAAAGTTCGGTAAAAGGGGGATGGGATTCTTTGTTGGAATCGGTTATGAATGCTGTGAATCAATTGCATGATAAATGGTGCCTACCCGGTCATGGATTGGAATCTCCATTTTCAAGGTATTGTCTAACATGATATACCTGTTCCAGTGAAAAAGCAAACCGACAACGGGTGGATAGCTGAATGATGTCATGGTTTAATTTACCTGCTACAATCCATCTACTATGAATCGGTGGGGGTGGATTCGCTTCTTGACTCCACTGTTGGATCATTCGATTTGCTTCTTCCCCACTCCAATCAACACCATGTCCTGGAGGTTCCCATCTAGCTATTGCTTCCCACTGTTCCATATTCCCTTTTATAACACTTACAATTCGTATTCGTAGGAGCGGGGGATCTCCGTTGGTATTTTCCCGAGATTTATCCACCTCAAGTACTTCGATCACCAATACTAAGGGAAAATACGAGCTAATGAGTTCCTCATCCGAACAAATATCTTCAGGTGAAGCACCCGCAAACAGATTTGAAAAACTTGTAATCAATACAAGGATGGATACTAAAATCAGGATGTAAGTCCATTTCATCATATACCCCTTTTAAACCACATTAGTTGGTAGATATCAAACACAAAAGGGTGATTCGATACGTTGTATGGGTTTCACCCACACAGGAAACAGAATCATGATACCCCTGCTGGGTTTGATATATTTAGTAACACAGAAAAAGGATGCATGGTTGCTTTTCTTGTGTTTTTTTACAATAGTCATATAGTGTCGAGGTTATGGGAATATTGGATACACGTTTTTTGGAGGTAAGCGCAAGAAGACTTATCCTTACAAGAATTAATGCAAAGGCTGGGTTTACGCCTGTTCGCTTAAATCCTTTTGCTGGGTCTATATAAATTCAACCCCGTTCCATTCTCGATCCTAGAGGAGAAATCATGAGTATACGCAAGGAGTATCGTTCCTATCATATCCACCCACTTATCGTTCGAGCAGATCAGGAGACCTGGATTACGATCGCTGGACCTTATGAGCATAGCCAATTACGAGGAAGTTACGATCTAGCATACTATCCTGCTGAATTCTATAATCACACATCCAAGCAACATCCGTTACAATTTTCAGTGGAAGCACACGATGGAAAACTGAAGATTTCCTTACCCTTTCCCAATGAACAAGAGCATGTATTACTGCTTTATAAAACGAAAGACGGCGAGCGGATTCAACTTGCGGAATTTCGTTTATATTCACTCCAGGAAGACCTATTCACCCGGTTCCCCTACAAAGGTGATCTGCACTGTCATACGCATTATTCCGATGGGACGGAATCCCCTGCATATGTGGCATGTGCCGGGAGGCGCCGAGGGTTAGATTTTCTTGCTATCACCGATCATCGGCAATATGCGCCGTCACTCCGTGCTATTGAAGCATTTAGCGATGTGGAGTTGGAATTCAAACTGTTTCCTGGAGAAGAAGTGCACCCCCCTGACAACCCCGTTCATATTGTGAATTTTGGGGGATCGGTTAGCATCAATGCATTATTTGAAGAACAACGCACCTTATATGACCAAGAAGTTGCTTCGCTGCAACAGGAGATACAGGCTCGGTATCCCGAGGCGGATGCGTATACGATTGCGTCCTGTCGCTGGTGTTTTGAGCGGATTAGACAAGCGGGAGGGCTTGGAATCTTCGCCCATCATTATTGGTTTACCGACCATCATTATACACCAAGCGGCAGTATCACATCGGCGTTATTGGATCAGCTGGATTTTGATGCCCTTGAAGTAATTGGTGGCTATGGTGGCAGGGAAATAGATTCCAATAAGCTTCAAGTGGCGCGCTATTACGAAGAACTCCAGCAGGGGAAAACCATTCCGATTGTTGGTGTAAGTGATGCCCATTCCAGTGAAAACGAGCAGCTGTTTGGACGCTTTCTAACCGTTGTATTCTCCCCTGATACAAAATGTGACAACCTAATTCAAAGCATTAAGGATAACTATTCGGTCGCGGTAGAATCCATTTCAGGACAAACCGCTCGTGTTGCAGGATCCTTTCGTTTAGTAAAGTTTACATTATACTTATGGCGAGAGCTATTCCCTCAACATGATGAACCATGCAGCCAGCAAGGATATTGGATGCATCAATATATCGAAGGGAATCCCAAGGCTCGGACGATGCTTTCCCAGCTAAATGGATCCATACAGGAATTGTACTACAGGTATTGGGATATTGATCCTGTTATAGAGCGCTAAATAGAATGTATACTTCTACATATTATTTTCAAAATTGACCGGATGGATACAAACACCATCCTGAAGGATAGAAATACAACCGTCTCCTTCAGGCTCGGAACGCTACAAGGGGAATTGTTATTAACAAATAAGGATGGACAACAACTATGCATAGTGCGAAAATAACCCAAAACGAATTTGAAAATCAATTCGCCAAAGAAATTTTGCAAAGCGAACGGACTCGGATGATTTTGTTGCTCATTGTATTTGGTGCAGTATTGGTGAGTCTTGCGTTTATGATTGTCTTTTTCCCAGATCGAGCACAACAGTTTTTTCAATATTCGCTTCCATTGCATATCCCCATCATCGTTTCAGCTAGCATTGTGTTATACGAAGGGGTTGTGATTGTATTTATTACGAAATTGGTTATGAAATGGAATCGTGTTATTCCTATTGTACCCCGGTATCTCAATGCATTTTTGGAAACGAGTTATCCTACTATCGCTATTATTATCGCAGCGCATTATATCTCGTTGGAGACTGCAATCATTCATCCTGTTATTCCCATGTATTTTCTATTTATTATCCTTTCAGCCCTACGTCTTGACTTCAAACTATGCGTGTTTACCGGACTCGTCGCAGCGCTGGAATATTCGTTGGTTATGGTGTATTATATTCAGCAGGAATTAACCCAAGCTCATGATCCGATGTTTCTATCATACTTTCCACATTTTGGGAAAGGAATCATTTTCTTATTAGGTGGGGTGGTTGCTGGATTTGTTACCCAACAGATAAAAAAGCGAGTGCTCCAAACCTTTCAGTCCACCCAAGAACGGAATCAAATCATGAATGTGTTTGGTCAGCATGTTTCACCGGAAGTGGTAAACAAGCTATTAGATCAGAAATCGGAAAACCTAAGCGAGGAACGCCATGTTTGTATGATGTTTCTAGATATCCGTAATTTCACCACCTTTTCGGAAAACCGATCCCCCTCCGAGGTCGTTACCTTCCTGAATACGCTGTTTGATTTCATGATTGATTCGATTAACAATCATCATGGAATCATCAATAAATTCCTCGGTGATGGGTTTATGGCAGTCTTTGGGGCACCATTTTCCGATGGTGAGGATTCTGCCAATGCGGTTCGAGCAAGCCTTGAGATCCTTGAGCGAATTAAGACACATATCGATGATGAAAAAATTCCTCCTACACGAATTGGAATCGGTTTACATTGCGGTGAAGCGGTTACCGGACATGTGGGATCATCAAAACGGAAGGAATATACGATTATTGGGGATGTGGTGAATCTAGCTTCCCGAATAGAACAATTGACCAAGCAATATGATGCCACGTTGCTGATATCCAAACCCGTTTACGATTCTATCCAATCTCTGTCCATTCCTTCAGAATGGGTAGGCCAGGTCCAGGTTAAAGGAAGACAGCAACCGGTGGATATTTATAAATTGAAATAAAATACAACCGTAAAAAGAAAAAACGGAGATATAAAAACTAGTAAAATCAACAACACGATCCCACAAAACTCGCTTTAGCATTCGAGTTTTCTGAATACAAGCATGCGAATACAAATCGACAAATCTATTGAGATGACTAAATTGTTGTTTTTTAGCAATATTGGATTATAATTAAATTATGCATAGAGGTTTATTCAATCGCTATGAATAAACGTGATTATTGGTGAAATGGTTATTATATCTCAATTTGAGGTATTACGAAAGGTTTTTTCATGTATGGATATGTGCTGAAAACCTTGTATATATCAAGAGTTCGAACGCGTTGTGATTCCTTACTACGGAATACATGGTTTGTAAAACATTTGGGAAATATGGTTGAGGTGTTATAACCGATTGAAGAACACCCCTCCCCCTGTACATTGGTATGGATCCTGATAAACTAGAGTGTAGAACATGAATAGTTCGAATCAACGAGTTATCTTACTAGTAGAAGACGAAGTAGTCGTTGCGAAATCGACTGCGAAAACCATTCAACAATTTGGTTATGAAGTTATTCTTTCACACTCGGGAACGGATGCCGTGAGCATCGTTACGGAAAATGATACGGTGGATCTCGTCTTGATGGATATCAATCTGGGTAGGGATTTTGATGGTACGAAGGCTGCTAAGCAGATTCTCGCAGTTCGAGAGCTCCCCATCGTCTTTTTATCATCCTATACCGAAGAAGCGTATGTAAATCGCATAAAAGAAATCACACGGTATGGTTATGTGACAAAGAATTCGGGTGATTATGTGTTGAAATCCTCTATTGAAATGGCATTTGAATTATTTCAGCAATATCAGCAAACCCGCATAAGTGAACAACGATACCGTGAATTATTAGATAGTATCAGTGATAGTGTGTATGTTTTGGATAAAAATTGGATTCATGTGATTGTAAATGATGCTGCCGAAAAATTTACAGGGATAGCCAAAGAAGACTTAATTGGAAATAGCTTATTAACGTTATTCCCAGGTGTGGAAGATAGTGATTTTTTTAAAACCTTCCAACAGGTAATGCAATCACGAAAGCCAGGTATTGTCCAAAATCAATTCACCTTCCCAGATGGACGGGTTGGCTGGTATGAGGTTAATGTTTATCCCGTTCCAGAAGGGATCTTATGCATTGCTAGTGATATCACGGATAGGAAAAATGCCGAACAAGCATTAAAAGAAAGTGAGCAACGGCTTCAATTTATTCTTACTTCATCCCATGATATCATTATCATGCAGGATTTGGATGGCAAGTATTTATATTATAATGGGCTTACAGATCTGGGTTTAACCCGGGAAGATGTGCTTGGTAAAGATCCGTATTTCTTTTTTGATGCAGAAACGGCTAATAATATGATGGGACTGGTAAAAAAAGTTACCCAAGAACGGAAAAGTATGATCACAGAACGAAAAATAGAATGGGAAGGAGAAACCCAATGGTTTTTGGATGAGATGCATCCCGTTTTCGATAACAATGGACAGGTAATCGGAACCACGCTTTTTAGTAAGAACATCACCAGTCGCAAGCTTGCTGAAGAAGAACTGACCATGTACCAATTAATAACGGCTACCGTAAACGATCCGATGTCATTCATTAATACAGACTACACGTACCGAATTGTAAATGATGCATACGCTCAATTTTTTGCTTATTCACAGCATGATTTGGTTGGAAAAACGCCTATTGAGATGTTAGGTCAGAAGTTGTTTGAAGAACAGATTAAACCCAATCTCGATCGATGTTTTAATGGGGAAGAAATTCATTTTCAACTGTGGTTGGATTCCCCTGCGCTGGGACGCCGGTATATGGATATGAGCTACTATCCCTTTATGACCGATGATAGAACGGTGATAGGGGCTATTACCCATGGACGAGATATTACGGACTTAATGAAAACAGCCCAACAGCTACAAGCAGCCAATGCTGCCAAAGATAAGTTTTTTGGAATTATAGCCCATGATCTCCGAAATCCGGTGTATACTTTCGGAAATGCTATTGAATTATTGAAGCTCCATTTTAAAGACACGTCGGATAAGCTGACCCGATCTGTTCTTTATGGGTTTGAGGAAAAGTATAAACAGTTGCTTCTGTTATTAGAAAATCTATTAGAATGGTCCCGTGTTCAATTGGGAGAAATCACATGCCATCCCGTAAAGCTGGAACTGTATCCTATGGTTGAGCAGATTTGGGATCTTATAAAACAAAGTGTACCGCATAAACAGATCTCCTTTCAATGTTTGTTAGACAACCAAGCACGCTGCTATGCCGATCAGGATATGGTACAATTCATTTTTCGTAATTTGCTTACCAACGCCCTCAAATTCACACGAAAAGGTGGAACAATAACGGTGAATGGAGAACTGAAGGATGACATGGTGGTAATCACGGTAACCGATACGGGGGTCGGAATACCGGAATCGCATTTAAAAAAACTATTCCAAATTGGGAATCAGAATGTTTCCATCCAGGGTACAGATGGAGAAGAAGGCACCGGATTGGGATTGATTTTATGTAAGGAATTTGTAACGAAACATGGGTGTGATATCTGGATTGAAAGCCAGGAAGGAAAAGGCAGCACTGTTTTTTTTACGTTACCCACATTGGATCGCATGCAGCGTTCTCGCGTCAACACGAGTTCGCCAAAAACAGAATAACTAGGGAATCGTTCCAACATACATCCTAGTTGCATACCAGAAATCAACAGCTGCAATCCACGCCAATCGACGGAAGCATACCAGTTCCCATACATAATGGAGAAGAATAATTCATTGCTGCTACGGTGTATAGCGAACTGCACCATCCTCCCGAATATCAGTATATCCCCATCGATCCCGTAGTTCCGCTGCTGATAGAAAGGGATCCCCTTGTTCTCGCAGCAGCACATGGAGTTGTTGTTCTAATTCTTTTTGAATGGATTGATAACCTGAATCATGAACCAAATTCTGAAGTTGATATGGATCATTCCTGTTGTCAAAAAACAACCACGCTCCTTCTAAATCACGAACATACGTATAGCGATCCGTTCGGATACCCCGATATTCACGACCATCCCGCTGATGGCTCCAATCAGCAAAAGGAGCATAGCTCGCAATTAACACTCCCATCCGCTGTATATGCGTTCTACCAAGGATATCCCCTGAAAAATCAGATCCTTGTATCGAATCGGGTATTTCTAATCCACTTAAACCAAGAAGCGTTGGCAGGATATCGGGGGTGGCAAGGGGTGTTGCAATTTCCTGGTTTCCTTTATCAGCCAAGGAGGGGTAGGATAATATCAACGGAACAAGAATCGATTCTTCGTAGGGGCGTTGTTTATTAATTCCTGGAAACTCCACCGAACAATGCGACTGGATGGAATCACCATGATCGGATGTAAAAACCACTATGGTATTCCGTTCAATATCCAGTTTATGAAGACAATCGAGCAGCTGTCCCACACATTGGTCGATTGCTGTAATATGGGCATAATAGCCCTGTAATTCTTCGATTGCTTGTGTTCTCAAACCCTCGGGTACGTTAGGTCGCAGCTGGAGATCCATGGATTGATATTTCCGAAGCAAATCGGTTGGGGCGGTCTCGTATGGATTATGCGGTGTTCCAAATGAGAGTACTAGAAGAAATGGGCATTCTGATGCATTCTGGTTTATAAACGAGAGCGCATCCGCTGTTTGTGCATAGGCATCATATCCTTCCCAAACTTTCTTGGTTGGATCGGTACCTTCATAGTAGTACGATTGAAAATAATCGTGGGAGCATTCCAATCCCTTCCAATATTCAAAACCCTGCCGACGTTCCGGTGGAATATACGCGCTTCTCCCATACCCATCCACATGCCATTTCCCGATGTAACCGGTGGTATATCCATTCGTTCGGAAAAGTTTACCTAAGGTTATCGCTTCTGGATCTAGCGATACATCATTCATGAATAAACCATGGGATAAGGGATATTGCCCAGTTAGCAAGCATCCTCGATAGGGCGTACAAATAGGACAATTCGAAATGGCATTCGTGAATACAACACTGCTGCTAGCAAGCGTATCTAAATTCGGTGTGGATACATTCGGATCCCCACCAAATGCGGTGGCGTGAGCACGCAGCTGATCGGTTAAGATAAAAATGATATTGGGTTTTGATGGAGAATGCATGACCGTTCGTCTTACAATATAATTACTTCAACGAAACCAACACGTGGTTTGCAAACTTGGTTATGATAGAGTATCGCATGATCGCCAGATAGCTCACGTAGATTCTATTCAGAGTCGCCTATCTGTCTGGATTAAG
>CAYPZJ010000229.1:0-8331 GCA_964414635.1 uncultured Spirochaetia bacterium | reverse complement strand
CACGATACTAAACACTTGCCCCGCCACATCCAGATAGGTCCCCCGATAGAAAGCAAGAAGTAACGCAATAGAAAGCGTGATGAGTAACCCTAAGATAAAGCTAGGAATGGTTATCGAAAGCGAAGGACCAATCCGACGGGAAATCTCGTAATTTATATCTAACTCTTTGGTATCGGCAATCCCAAAATCCAATTCTAAAATCATTGCAAGCGATTTTTGGTATAACAAAGTCTGGGTAAAAACATTCAACCCGTCTTCTTCAAAATTCAAAAAGTGCGGCAGGTTATAGTTGTGATCTTCGATCCACTGTTCAATCGCTTCAGGTGATGCCTTTACTCCCAGAATTCGTTGTGCCATATGTTGGGGATTATTCACCATGAAAAAAAGCATAAAGGTGATGATGTTAATTCCCAAAAGGATAGGGATAAAATACAAAATACGGCGAATGACGTAGAATAACATAACGTGTTAGAGCTTTCCTTGTTCACGTAGACGAAACGCGATAACCACCGGTGCGATGAGTAATATAAGAAGAAAAACTAAAATAACAAACGGATAGTAGATCGGTTGATTATCTTGTAACACCTGTTTATATCGCTTGTTATAGTCCAATCGGAGGAATTTGAGCATATTTCCTCCCAATAAGCGTGGTTTTACATTCGATACCCATCCCCGTACTAAAAAATAATCATATGGGAAATATCCAAAAATCCAAGGGGCATCCCGTTGAAGAATTTCAACACAGCGTTGCACCAAATGAGTTCGTTCGGGTCCGCGCTCCATATGTTTAAGTTTCAAAAAGAGGGCATTGTATTCTGGATTATTATAACGGTATTTATTACAGTCAAAATCCTCATCGGTAAAATCATCCGTATAATTCAAGCAGTCAAACAAAAACAGAAAATTGTCTGGATCGGGATAATCAGCATTCCATCCATGATGATAGAACTGAAAACTACCGGATTCCACCTTATCCATCAATCGATCCCAATCTGAAATGCGCGGTTCAAACCGGACATTGATTCGTGCCAGTTGCTTCCGCATCCATATCAATCCTGCCGAGTTTACATTGCTTGAAGCACTATCATAATGTAAAACCAGCTGATTCCCTTTGGAATCATACCCTCCTGGATACCCCGCTTCTGCTAACAACTGCCGAGCATCCTCAATAGGACGGCGCACCGGTTCTTGCGCAACGGGATCCCAAACATGGGTCACCGGATTAACCCCTTCTTTTCCAACTTCATATCCTGGGATATTTGGTGGAATGGGACTTTGGGCTACTTTTCCAATGCCATTCTGAAAAATGATTAAGTATTCTTCCAGATCCAGCGCGATGGATACCGCCTGGCGCAATTTCCTCCCCCGCTCATCCAATCCTCCCCAAATATCATCCTGATTATTGAATGCATAATACCAAATCGTAAGGGTCGGAGATGAAAATAACTGGATATCCTCCTCCTCTAAATACTGCGACGATGCCACTCCCATCGTACCTCCGGATGTGTTTAGATTTACTACCTGATCAAAACTGCTGGCAGGAATACCGGATAGATCGTAATAGCCCTGAATGAATTTTGTCCAACGTGATGTGGGTTCCTTTTCTAATTTATAAATTGCCCGATCAATAAATGGAAGCGGTTTCCCTGCATCATCCAATAAACCCTCAGCTTGATCGGTCGGCTCACCTTCTGTTGGGTAGTATCCATGATGGTAATGTTCATTTCGTAATAAGATCAGCTCCTCATTGGGATCTAATTTTTGAATACAGAAAGGACCCGTGCCTACTGGATATCTATTTAATGTCACATTTTGCTGAATCAGGGGACCTTGATCATAAAACGTTTCTGCTTCCCAGGGAATGGGTGAAAAAAAGAGCATGGAAATCAGATAAATGAACGCGGGATATTTTATCCGTAAATAAACTGAAAAGGAATACCGCCCATGCTTTTTTACCCCTTCAAAGGGGAATGACAACCGATCAATCTGAAGTGGATGGGCTCGCTCGTCCCGTTCTTGATTATACAAAGCACCTGCTTCCGCTTTTCGCTGCTTCCGCAAAACGTTTATATGTTCCCGGAGCGCTTCATTCAGGGATTCAAAATTATAAATGTATTGTTTCAGATTCCCAATAATAGGGCAATTGGTACGGGGATCGGCAAGACGGTAAAGCCCGTATATGTAATCATCCGCGGTAAGCTCTCGCGTTCCCGTATGCTTAAACTGTCCAATATCTCGAATCCCGTATGCATCCTCATAAGAAAGATTGTGATATAGGTAATTTCCGTTCTCATCCTTAGCAAAACAAGGATGTTCCTGAAAAGAAATCCCTCGTTTCAACTCAAACCGGTATTCCACTTTATGAATGATCTCTATTGGGGAATCTTCGGGAATTGTATTCCCCATTGAATCATAGTAAATGGGATCGGGAACCGCCATACAGGTCAATGGTTCTAACACGTATGGACGCTTTAAGTAGTGATAATCCATTAAGGGTTCATAAATGATGCTTAAAAAACCAGCTTCACCAGCACTATAAGACAACTGAGGATCGAACGTATTGGGTGCTCCCCAAATGGTTGAGAAGAAGGTATTACTATAAATTTCGTTTTTAATGTAGGGACAATTCGGTGGAAGTTCAGAACACGCCACACAGGGGAGGAATAAAATAAATAGACAAAGCCACCGGGGGAGGAGGTTTCGTTGACACCCACACATAGGTGTAATATACTGAATGAGTGAACGTATGTCAAAAGTAACCAACTATCCATCATATGAGAATCATTCTGAAACAAAGCCGGGTACTTTCCAATCGTGTTACAGATTATCTTGTAACAATCGGGAATCTCCACTGTTGTTCCCGGCTTCGGTTCTATTGAAAAATTGCTCAAGTCCCTATCAACCCCGTCGATAATCCGAAGGAAAAAAACAAGGGAGGTGTGGTGCGTGAACCCATCTACTTCCAATCCAACATGTCCAACGCTATCCTTATTGTATTTTACGGTAGAAGATAGTTCCTATGGTGTTGAACTAACTCATCTTGTGGAAGTCGCACGATTATCAGAGAATCTTATTCTCACTCCCCAACATGTTCGTGCACTGAAGGCAATTTTGATGCTACGTGAGCAACCCATTCCGTTAATTGATTTACGAGAAAAGATTCAACGCTATCCAAAAAAATATATCCCTCAAACACGTGCGCTTGTATTACAAGTCGGGAATCGAAAATTAGGTGTAATTGTAGATAAGGTACATGGTGTGATTCGTTGTCCGAAGAACGTACAACAGAATCTCCCTGAAGATCATCCTTGCATCAATCTTCCCTTTGTAAATGGTACTTGCACTTATGAAGAAACACCCCTTACTTTGATTGATCCAACTCAATTAATTACCGAACAAGAATGGAAAGCCTTGGATAAGGTTTATCAATCCGTTGCTTAATCTGATTTTACACACCCTAACAAAATACACTAATCATATACGAATACGCTGTATTTTTTCCAAATTGCTGAAATTGTCATTACGTGAAGCGAAGCGACGAAGCAATTCGATTAGGAAATAGGCTTAATAATTCTGTATTTTTGTTATATTCATGCAATCGGATTCACCTCGATACAGCACAAATTGGTGCCCCAAATGGTTTACATATAGTAAAAACAGATGACGAAATCCTTGCGTAGCGTTATATTTAGTAGTAGGATGATGTAACCCCTATACCGTTCAATACCACCATCCATTCCCCCCAAAATTATTGAACGAGTATTTGTACCAGGTGAATTATGAGTCTACAAATCCATGTCATACTGCTTATCGGGTTGATATGCATACCCGTCCTGCTTTCAGCTTCCCCCCTCAGTCCTGACGGAAAAACCGCATGGGGTGGAGCGCCCCCTCCATTTGATGCCGTTGCGAAGCCGGTACGATTTCACGATGATTCTTCGTCATCGGGGGGAAATTTCGTTCCACTATATGGTACGCATCCTGTTGTTGTTATTTTAGTCGAATTTGCTGATACTCCTGGTACCTATTCCAATACCGCTTGGCGGGAACATTGGTTTGGCGAAACCCAGAGTGTATCGGATTATTATGATGTAAATTCACGTGGCATGTTTTCTATCACACCCGCAGAAGAATCCTTTGGAATTAACGATGGGGTGATTGGTTGGGTTATGAGTGGATCGGAATATTGGGGTGATTCAAATCATCCATTTCCTGATGGGGATGATGGAGATGATCTGATGACCCGACGACAAATCGCATACAACGCGATGGTTGCTGCCGATCCTTATATTAATTTTGCAAAGTATGATTGGGATGGGAATGGGCATATTTCCGTGAATGAACTCCATGTAGCCATTGTGGTTGCTGGGTTTGATCGGGCGGGTTCTCGTGGATCCGCCGTTCCAAGTGTATGGGCTCATCATGGATCCTTATATAACGCCGCATCGTTAAGTGATCTGAAATTATTCCGGTCGGATGATGGGGTTATTGTAGCGGATTACTATTATAATGGGGGATATGTGCTGGTTGGTGAGAAGCATAAACGAAGCCATTTTGGACCGGCCTATATGGCAACGATGGGTGCATCCTGCCATGAGTTTGGGCATGATTTGGGTTTATTAGATCTTTATAATACCGAAACCGGTGCTTCGGTAATTGGAGATATCGACCTGATGGATTCAGGAAATTGGAATGGCGTAACAAGGGATGGGGATCTGCCTTGTTTGTTATCCCTTTGGAACCGAGCTTTTTTGGGATGGGATCGCATCGAACGATTGGATAATACAAACCAAAGTGGAACATACCAAATACGAGCGGCTTCGGAACCCGATGGAATTACTCCGACCGGATTTGCCTTGCATTGGGGGCATGTAAGCGAATCGTTTATGCTAGAAAACCGGATTCGTTCCGGGTACGATGCTGAAATACCGGGGGAAGGAATCGTAATCTATCACGTCGATGAAGATATCCTGGGTACATTAGGATATTGGGAAGACGGTAACGCAGCACAAACCGAAGATGTCAAAGCGATTCGTGTGGAAGAAGCCAATAACGATTGGGATATCCCCTCCAACGAAGGGGAAGCGGGTGATTTTTATTCCAGCAGCACGAATTCTTCGTTTTCCACAACCTCTGCACCTTCGAGTGATGATAATACAGGAAATCCGAGTATGGTAGAGGTTACCAATATTTCCGCAGCACAATCCACCATGGAATTCATGCTGAACCTGCCAGCACCAGAAGTAATCCCCCCTGGTCATGTTCACGTTAGTAAAAACCATCCTTGCGATATTACCGTGACGTGGGAGCCTGTTCCAAATGCATCGGCGTATGCCTTGTTTCGTGCGAATAGCGGTGATAATCGGGAAGTATATACATTAGTTAGTTCCACCCTAACTAGTACAACGTTTACAGAAACCGATCAGTGTGGAAATTGTGGGGGAACGGCGAATTTATTTCTACAGAATTTATTATATCGCGTGAAAGCAAAAATAAACGGAATATGGAGTGAAATGAGCCCCATTACAGACGATGCTGTAGGATGGATAATGGGGCAGCCGGATTGGATTATTCCTTCTTATAAACTATTTCCTGATAAAATCATAATTTCATGGTGTCCTGTTGAGGGTGCTAATCACTACGATGTGTTTCGCACCGACGATCCGAATAATAATATCAGTACGGTGGATGTAATTGGGGGAACAGAAAATACGTGGTTTGAAGATACTACAGCGGAAGTGGATACACCCTATTATTATTGGATTCGTCCAAAATCCAATGAAGGGATTGCGTGTTATTTGGTATCCTCTGCACCAGTACAAGGGCAGCGTGGTTCCGATGCGTATCCTCTTGTTTCTGGAATCACCGCCACCCAGGGAATGTACCCGGACCAAATTTATATATCATGGATTCCCCAATCTGGGATTGCGGGATATCGGTTGTTTCGGGACACGGAGTCGGATGGGAGTTTCTCCCATGAGGTAACCTCAGAACGAATTACCGATAATGCCTGGATGGATAGTGAGGTGGAGGCGAATCAAACTTATTATTATAAAGTAGAACTGTTTGATATGCAAGAAACTTCGCTGGGAATCAGTGATGATTATGGAGAAGGGTATTGCATTCCTGCCGTGGAAGGAATTCTTGCAGCAGATAACAGCATGGAAAATTATATTGAAGTGGTATGGGATGCATATCCAGATGCCCAAGAATATTTTGTCTATCGTGGGAATGCTCCAGATGGACGGTTTTCCCTGATAAACCGAACTACGGATACAGTTTTTCAAGATAGCAACGTTACTGATTACCAATTGTATTATTATACCGTGACATGTATTACCTCAACACAACAAGCAACTCCTTTTGGAGCTAGTGATCGGGGGAATATATATCTGCAATCCCCCCTTGATTTTACAGTAACGCAAGGTGGGGCAGGTACGCTTGTTCTATCTTGGTCGGAAGTTTCCTATGCGACGGGATATCATATCTATCGTGCAATCCACGAGGATGGACCTTTTGAATATTTTGCGTACACAGATTCAACGACCTACAACAACACAGGATTGGCTCAGGAACAGACTTATTATTACAAACTAAGAACAATTCGAGGTGAAAATCAAAGTGATCCTACCGAAATAGTGTATGGGATTACCAGTGCAGAAGGAGCCCTCCCTCAAATATCAATTTCTACCATGGCAACACCCCCGGAATTTGATACAGAAACGTATCCGGTTATCCCATATCGTTTGGTATTAGAAGCAGGTAGTGCTGATGTATGGTGGAAGGAACTTCGATTCCGTGTGGAAGGTTCTGATACGGAACTGATCTACTTAGATACGATTTATTGGATTTGGGATAAAAATGAAAATGGTACCTACGAAACATCCGATCCTATTGTGGGTGAATATGACTCCTTGGTTCCTGGAATTCAGCTAAAACAGGCACTGGATCCTATTCTTACGGCTGCTTCAGGGGAGGAAGTAACCTTATTCGCCAGTTTTAAAATGAAAATAGATGATACACTCGTTTGGGTTGCTCCATTGGATAATCCGTTTGGAGGATTTTCATCCTGGTTATTAGTTATATCCAGTGGAATCCTCTTGGGACTGATTTTATTCCTGTTCCTGGTTTATCGAGGTTCTATTCTGGTTTTGTCCAAAGGTTATAAATCCCTCGGTTTTCGCTTGCTTATCCCTCTGGTTATCGGTAGCATCTTATTTTTTCATAGCTGTTGGGGTGCTCCACTGGAATTACCGTTGCCCCAACGAACATCGGGCGAATCCATCACCTACACCTATACCATGCACATTGAAGCAAAAGGCTTAGAACTGGATATCGGCGGGATTCCTGATTCCAGTCTTCCCACCGAACCCATCTCTGCATCTCCCGTTTCAATTACTATTGTTGATCCATAATACTAGCACATGCTGTATAATACTTGAACGTTTCAGTTTTGACATGGGTTCTGTGGCGCTTCGCACCACAGAACCCTAAATCATATCAAAAGACTTTCAAGTGGGTATATATTTGGATTTATCCTTCTTCTGCTTGGGTTTTTGTAATTTCTTCCAACATCATAGGGATAGGAAGCGCACCTGCCTGGAGTGGTTTTTCATTGATTATGATCTGAGGAACACCCATTACATTATACTTTTGAGATAGATCCTGGAATTCCGACGCTTCTACCATATCCGCAGTGATCTTCTCATTCATAAATGCTAAAACATGGCTATTCACAACAGCTTGGGGACAATGAGGGCACGTAGGGGTAACAAATACCTGAATATGGAGGGGTTTGGTTATTTTGGCCACATCCGCTTCAATTTTATCAATCCCTTCCATGGTTTGGGTGGAAACCAACATAATGGATGTTAAAAACGAAGAAAATTCATATCCCGCTGGGATCCCATAATAGCGTATTCCATAATCGGTATCGGTCATAACTACTGTAGCTGGAACCTTATCAATCCCATAGGCTTGGGCTTTGTCTTTATTGGAATCGAAGTCAATGATTTCAAGGTTGAGTTTATCAGAAAGGCTATTTACCTCTTCCATCAACTCCTGAGTTTGTCCACAATATTGACAGTCGTTATCCGAAGTGAAATATAACAGATTAACCGGATCCTTCATTTCACCGAATGTTTCCTGAACTTGTTGTTTGGTTTGATCATCGAGTAGTGCCATGCTGCCTCCTTGTTGATTAGAATATAATGATATACTAATTATTAGTCAAGTACGTTTATCCATTTCTGTGATTTGAACCACAAAGAAAAATTCATCCTGATTTGCTCACATAAACAGTTATAGGGGATCATCCATAGAGTAGAAAGG